>CAZWFJ010000024.1:0-28976 GCA_964633135.1 uncultured Puniceicoccaceae bacterium
TCTGATATCGCGGGATAAACCCGCTCCCACGAATTCTCGAGAGGTCCCCGCACTTGTGGTTACACCCCGCCAGCCCCCCCTGAAAATCCGGCCTTGCGTTGCTGAGAGATGTATACAAACTCTTTGGCTGTGAAAAGGTTCTACCCCGGCCTGCTTTTCGTTTTCTCGTTGCTTTGTGTTCCCTTGGCAGATGGCGCAGACAGCGTCGTTGTCGTCAACGAAGTGCACTACCATCCCACTGGCGACCAGGTTGAGTGGCTGGAACTGCGCAGTCTCATGGGCGTGCGGGTTGATCTTTCGGGCTGGGCCTTCGTGGACGGCATTCGTTACGAGTTTCCGGAGGGGACGATTCTCGAAGGACACGGGTATCTGGTGCTGACGGCGGATATGACCCACCCCTCACTGGCTGGCGTCGCCAACAAGATGGGGAATTTCGAAGGCAAACTCGACAACTCCGGCGAGCGGCTGACCTTGGTCAACCGGAACGGTCGGGTGATGGAATCCTTGCGTTACCGAGATGAGGGGCGCTGGCCAGAGGAACCCGACGGATGGGGTGTCACTCTGGCCCGCCTTGACGAAGGGAGTGCCCATGGAGGGGCCAGCAATTGGACCTTTTCGCGGGAGATCGGAGGCACGCCCGGCGAACCGAATTTCCCCGGTGGCTCTCCCGGCGAGACCCTCGTTATCAATGAAATGAGTCCCGGTGGCGACCGCGCTTTTCGCATTGAACTTCAGAACATCGGCTCCAGCCCGATCAATCTCGACGGCTACGAGGTTCGAGTGCTCGACGACCTGACGAATTCCGTACACATTTATTCTCTCCAAGCGGAAACCGTGCTGCCGGGCGGGTTCGTCGTCGTCACCAATGCCGACTTGCGCCTGCATCCCTCGGCAGGCGACCGAATCGCGGTCTTCGCTCCCGGGGGAACGGTCTTAACGGACGCCCGCGTGGTGGCCGATGAATTGCGCGGACGCGGCGAGGGCGAATGGGCGGGGGAGTGGCTGTATCCGGTGGCCCCCACCTTTGGCGCACCGAACGACTTCGGACTCACGGACGCCATTGTCATCAACGAGATCCTGTATCACCGTGAACCGACCTACGCCCGGGCCGGCGAGCCGGGAGCGTTCTCGGATCTCGCCTTGCTGGAATGGGATGCTAGCTGGCGCTACAACGAATCGGGGCAGGATCTTGGGTCAGGATGGGCAGGAGCCGCGCATCCGATCGGCGGAAATTGGAAGTCCGGTGCCGGTATCCTCGGGTTCGAAACCACGCAGCCCCCTGTTCCGATCGGCACTGAGTTGAGCGATCCCGCCACGCTTTCGACCATCACCTATTACTTTGAGACGGAGTTTACCCTGACGGAAGCGCAACTCGCCGCAGCGGGAGGCCTGTTGCTGGAGCACCTGATCGACGACGGAGCGGTGGTTTATCTAAACGGCACGGAGGTCTTCCGCTACAATCTACCCGCAGGGTCCATCAACGCATCGACCTTGGCCTCTTCGGTGGACAATGCCGCCACCATTGGCCCGGTCGAATTGTCCGCCGCCTCTCTGGTCCCGGGCCAGAACCGTATTTCCGTCGAAGTTCACCAAACCAACGCCACCAGCAGCGACATCCTCATGGGACTCCGTTTGTATGCCCGGATCGAAACGGAGCCGGGCATGCCCGACTTGCCTTACGCCGAATCCGACGAACAGTGGATCGAGCTTTACAATCGTGGCGCGTCGACGGTCGATCTATCCGGCTGGGTCTTCGACGAGGGCGTAGAGTTCTTCTTTCCCGCCGGGACTACGCTGGAACCCGGCCAATACCTGGTGCTAACCAAGGACGCTGCGGCATTGAGCGCCCGGCTCGGCGGTGGCGTGGCAGTCTACGGCGACTACTCGGGGAATCTGGCGCGGAGCGGCGAACGGCTGCGCCTGGCTGATGCGCGGGGCAATCCGGCGGACGAGGTGCGTTACTACGACAAAGGCATCTGGCATAGCCTCGCTGACGGAGGAGGCTCCAGTCTGGAATTACTCGACCCCGACGCCGATAACCGCCAAGCCAGTGCCTGGCGCGCCAGCGATGAGACCCACCGTGGCGCTTGGAAAACTTATACCTACGAGGGCAAGGCGACCAAAGGGCTGAGCAGCGACCCGACCCAGTGGAACGAATTTGTATTCGGCATGATTGATGACGCCGTGGTGCTGATCGACGACATCTCGGTGATTGAGGACCCCAATGGCACCGCACGGGAACTCATCCAGAACGGGGATTTCGAATCGGGGACGGCGGATAAATGGCGGATTTTGGGAAACCACCGTCGTTTTTCGGTAATCGATGATCCCGACCAGCCGGGCAACAAAGTCCTGCGCGTGGTCGCCGAGGGCACCACGGACACCATGCACAACCACGCCGAGACAACCCTCAAGCACGGAGGGACGTGGCCCGTGATCGATGCCAACAAGACCTACCGCATCAGCTTCCGGGCGCGATGGGCCGGCGGTTCGCCCCAGCTTCACACGCGGCTGTATTTTAACCGTCTCGCGCGGACGACGATTCTCGACATCAACGGGCATCCCGGCACACCCGGCGCGCCGAACACAGGCAGTGTCGCCAACACCGGGCCGACTTACCGCGATCTCATTCACGAACCCGCCGTGCCGCAGGCAGGAGAACCCGCCGTGATCAGCGTGCGTCCGCACGACCCGGACGGCATCGACTCGCTCAGCCTGTTCTACTCGGTGGACGGGGGAAATTTCCAGAGCGTCCCCATGAGCGGGGACGGGGACGGCCTCTTCAGCGGCACGATCCCCGGCCAACCGGCGGGAGCCAAGGCACTGTTTTACATTGAGGGGGAGGACGGACTTGGTGCTACCACCACCGCGCCCTCCAATGGGCCTGAGGCCCGCGCCCTCATCCCCTGGGACGACGGCCTGGCCCAACTCGTGAAAGGCAGCGTCCACCCAAACAATATCCGTATCGTCATGACGGACGCCGACGCCAACTGGATGCACCAATCCATCAACGTGATGAACAACGCCATGCTCCCCTGCACCGTCATCTACAATGAGGAACGAATCTACTACAACGCGGGGGTTCGCATTAAGGGCAGTGCCCGCGGTCGCGACGTCGACTCACGCGTGAGCTTTCGACTCAAATTCGATGCCTCCGATCTCTTCCTCGGAGTCCACCGAGACATCGCCATCGACCGATCCGGTCCACACGACACCACCAGCGTGCGGGAGATTCTGGTAAAGCAAGCAATGAACCATGCGGGAGGGATTCCCATTACCCAGGACGACTTGATCCATGTCATCGCGCCACTGGGCGGGATCCACACCAGCGAGGCCATGTTAAACAAGTCGCGCTACGACAAGGAATTTCTCGACGCTCAATTCGAGGACGGCTCGGAGGGGGAGATTTTCGAATACGAGATCATCTACGCCCCCACAGACACGCTCTCCGACCCCTCACTCGATCCGCGCGAGCAATACAAAAAAGCGAACACCAGCAACCTCACGGGCGTGCCCGTCCAAAGTCTCGGTCCCGACAAGGAAAACTACCGCGCCCATTGGCAAATCAAGAACAAGCGCTCCCGGGATCGGCACGACCACCTCATCGAGTGGACGTCCGCGATGGGGCAGAGTGCCGGTCCCGTCTTTCACGAGGAGGTGGAGGCCCTGACTGACATGGACGGCTGGCTGCGCACCGTCGCGATGCATGTGCTCTTCGGCGTGAGCGACAGCTATGTCGGCAGCAGCTTCGCCATCGGACTCCGCCACAACATGGCCGTCTATTTTCGTTCCTCGGACGACAAGGCTATCTTTCTGCCCTGGGACATGGATTTTGCCATGGATCTCTCCGCGACCCTCCCGATCGCTAACCATAACCATCTCGGCGACGATCTGGACAAACTCCTGACCGATCCGGCGAAAAAGCGCCTCTACTACGGCCATCTCCATGACATCCTGCAGACCACGTTCAACCCGGCGTATATGAACGACTGGACCGCCCATTTCTCTGAGTTCACGAGCCAAAACCTATCGACCATGCACAACGGGTACATCAGCACCCGCTCCGCCCACGTGGCCTCGCTGATTCAGGCAGACCTGCCACGCGTCGATTTTGCCGTCGACAACCCGTCCGCGACCACGAACGAAGCCACCGTCGAGATTACTGGACGGGGCTGGATCGATGTGCGGGAGATTCGCGTTTCCGGTGTGGAGAGTGCCCTGCCCGTCGAATGGACCGGTGAGTCGCACTGGCGCGTGCGGGTCCCCGTCCCACCCGGTACGAGTACGGTTGCACTTGAAGCCTACGACTTCCAGGGCGCATCGCTCGGATCAGACTCCGTGCAGGTGACCAGCACCTTTACTGTTTTCCCTGCCGGCCCAGGCGACCTCGTTATCTCGGAGATCATGTATCACCCGGCACTTCCTACCGCCGCCGAGATCGCCGCCGGTTTCAACGAGGATAACGATTTCGAATTCATCGAATTTTACAACATTTCCGGGCAGACCCTGGACCTGAGCGGCCTCACCCTCGGGGCGGGAGTCAGTTTCGATTTTGGAACTGCTGGCTCATCCATCCTGGCCCCGGGCGGTCGCGTGCTCGTGGTCGAAGATGAGGACGCTTTCCACTTCCGCTACGGCACCCGCAATGGTGTTCTCGGGAAATGGAGCGGCAAGCTGGACAACGCAGGCGAACGGCTTACCCTCGTCAGCTCCAGCCAGGGCACGGTGTTAGACTTCACCTACAGCGACGATCCGCCCTGGCCTGCCGAGGCTGACGGTGACGGCCACTCCCTGGTCCTGGTGGCACCCGAAACGAACCCACCCCACAGTTCGCACTGGTATTGGCGGGCCGGCAACCCCATTCACGGCGAACCGCTCGCACCCAAGACTCCCGGTTACCGCGATTGGACCCACGAACAATTTGGACCCGTCGATTTTCTAAATCCAGCTGTCGCCGGTCCCTCCGCCGATCCGGACTCCGACGGTGTCGCAAACCTCCTCGAATACGCCTTGGCGCAAGGCGATCCCTTATCCGGAAACGCACCCCTCGCGCCTCGATTCGCGCTCGCGGCCGACGGGGGCGCAGAAGCGTTTGCCACGCTGATTTGGCAGGCACCCGTGCGCGAGGATTTGGACTACCGTGTCAAAATCAGTAATGATCTGATCCTCTGGTTCGGCAACGGGGATGCCGGTGGCCCCTATCTCGTGGAGACCCAGGATTCGCCGAGCGATTTGGGAGATGGCATCTTTGAGCATCGCTTCCGTGAGACCGGTGCGCTTCCCGACGAAGAAAGAGTTTTCATCCTCCTGGAAGTGCAGTCGCGCTTCGACATCGATTGATACACAGTGCCTACCTGATTCGGATCTCCACCCGTACGACCGAAAAGCAGCGTCACCACCGTTCGCGAGCAAGGCTGCTTTCGACCCTTCGACTCGGCTCAGGATGGTGAGCCTGGCAAACCACCAGCTTCTGCCTTCGTTCTCCGTGATGGCAGCCCGGTCGACTTTCCCGGAAAGAGCATCACAGTGCGCGGGAGTATGGGCAAAAAATAGTGAGCGAAGTTGGCGTCCGGATTCATACCCGAAACGACTGCCGCTTCAGCGTTCTTGCTCTCCGATTGCCCGGGTCGCCTCTGCGATCTTTGTGCGCAGGCTTTCGAGCTTTTCGATGGGAAGGTTTAGGAGGAGGTCGATCCGCCGGGCGATTTGGGTGCTGACGTTTACGAAAACTTGATGGGCTTCTTCCTCCCCGGCAGCAGCGGGGTCAGGGGAACCCCAGTGGGCCGTAATGGGCTGACCGGGCCAAACCGGGCAGGTCTCCCGGGCGTTGTCGCAGACCGTGATCACAAAGTCAAAATGCACACCCTCGAACTCGGACCACGATTTGCTGCGGGCATCCGTAGGGTCGATCAAGTAGCGTTCCCTGAGGATTTTCAATGCCAGCGGATGAGGCTTGTCTTTCGGATGAGACCCCGCGCTGAAGGATTCAAACCGAATCGGATCCTTTTTGCGCAGGATGTACTCGGCCAGGATGCTGCGGGCACTGTTTCCTGTGCAGAGAAAGAGAATTTTCTTTTTTTTCATGAGAGAGATTTTGAAGAGAACCCAGAATATTCCACAAAAAGAATATACGCGCAAGTGTAATTTTGCTTTTTCGCACAGAAATTCGTTGGGGGCCTGTCAGGTCTGCCTGGCTCCTGCCTGCCGTCATCTTTGTGCAAATGGGAAAAACTCCATGGTTACGCTCTCAGGCTGGCGACCTTCATGGTCAACTGACGAACAATTCGGCCCCGTCGATTTTCTAAATCCAGCGGTCGGGTTTCAGCACGGATTGATACAAAGTGCCTACCTCATTCGGATGTCCACCCGTTCGCCGGGAAGCAGGTCGACGCCTTTGGGCAGCCGCAGATAAATCGGCAGCCCCCCTTCATAGGTGTCGGCATTGACAGATCGACGAAGGGCAACATGCATCGCCTCTATCTGCGGTCCAACAGCAACGATTTGGGTTTCACCCCCAATGCGCCCCTGACGCCGGCTCTGAACCTCTACGGTCATGCCCACCTCTGGTTTGATCGCGATGGGTTCCCGCATATACGCGATGATACCCTCCGCATGCGGTGAGCGAACGGTCACGATAGGTTCTCCAGCCGCAACCGCCTCGCCGCGCTGGCGGTAAACCTCCGAGATCACCCCGCTGATGGGTGATTTTATTTCCACAGGACGCAACTCGGCCTCCTTCAGTCTCAAGCGCTCCTCCTGCAGCGTGAGCGTCACCCGCAAAGAGTTGTGAAGCTCTTCATCTGCCGGCTCTGAACTCCTGACCCGGGAAAATGAATCCCCAATCTGCGCCACTAGATATTCGCGTTCCCTCACCGCTACGCGCAAGGCCTCGACTTCAGTCTCCGACCGCTCGTAGGCCTCCGGAGAAAGTATCTCCTTTTCCATTAGTTTCCTGTTGCGCAAATACTCCCGCTCGGCCTGCTGAAGGCGGATCTTGTCGATCGCGAGATCGGCCCTCTCCGAGAGCCAGTCGATCTTGAGGTTCTCAATTTGCAAAAGATTCCGTTGCTGGTCGAGTACCGGATCGATCCAACCCATACGGGTCAATTCAATCTCCGCCTTCAGGACCGCCAGCGAAGAACGGAGAACATCAGGCGGGGTTTTGATGAGTATGGCAATCGTGTCGCCCGCCTCAATTCGGTCGAAACGAGCCACCGTCAATTCCCCCACTATTCCCGGATCGAGACTCGCCACCTCGCTGACCGGTGCTTCAACGCGACCGGAAATCGCTCCACCCGTCTCTTGTTCCCAAAGTAAGGCCACGCCTGTGATCGCCCCAAGGCACACAACCAAGGGCAAGGCTTGGAAGCGAAACTGACGCCACCGCTGTTTCCACGGCGTACGAATCGGATTTAGCCTACGCATAATTCAATTTGTTTGAAAAAACGTCATAACTCCGACTCGTCCTGTGCCGCCAGACCAGTCACCCTGCTGGTGCCTTCCAGTGCGCGCACTTCGCCAAAGAGTTCGTCCATCCGGGTCGGGTCCCGCAGCAAAAGCCGATAGGAAAAATCGGCACCTAGGTCGCCATCGTGCGCGCGCTGGCTGGCGCAATATGTCCGCCGACTGTGACGCCGCAACAACGCCAGCAGGTCCGAAACCTCGGTCAAAGGGCGCGTCCATTGCAGATTGAGAATTACATCATAGCGCTGCCGGGTGCCAAAAGATGAATACCGGAGATAACAAAGTATCCCAACCATCAGTCCAAGCCCAATGACCGCCGTCCCATAGCGCTGCGTACCGCAGGCCATTCCCAGCGTTATGCTGGCCAGTATAAAACAGGTGTCGAGCGTGTCCCGGAGAATATTACGGAAGCGGACTATCGCAAAGAGCGCCATCAAGCCAAAGGCCGTCACGAGGTTATTCGACAATACCATCATCACCATCGCCACGAGGAATGGAATGAGCACCAGGGAGTTGACATAAGTCCGCGAATAGGAGAGTCCGTTATGGGTGAGCATATAAACCCAAGCCAGGATCTGACCGCAGACAAAGGCCAGCAGCAAGGTCAGCAACACCGTGTGAAGCCTTACGGGTTCATGCGTCACATCACCACTGACCAGCCACTCCATCACTTGGCTACCTCCCCAATGAAACGGGTGAAACCACCCGTGGTCCGGCGGACCTTCCCTCGACGCCGCGCACGCTGAATTGCCCAGTCTGCAGAGTCGAAAACACAAGGATCAATCCGGTGCTTCTCCTCCATGAGGACGACACCATCGACATACTTCGCCGCAGAAGTCTCGCGCAGGTTAAAGATACGCACCAGATCCCCGAACCAATTTGGCATGCGAGCCGTGTATTTTAACTCCAGCACAACGTCATCGCCAAACACGTACACTGGATCCTCCATCTCTCTGGCGAATCGCGTGCTGGACTCTGGACAACTGCGCACATTGCGGTCAATCGTCACGCGCGCGGAATTATCTGTGGACAACCAAGCCTCCCTATCGTAGGCCACATGAACCTTAGGCTTTGCCTGCAATTGGTTAAGGTGGGTGTTGAAGTTCTGCAACGCGCGGATTTGGCGAACATCTTGCGAAAGCAGAGTTCCATCGGTCGGCAAAACACCCGCCAGAATCGTATCAACGGCCTCGCGTCTCACCGCCGCTCGCTCTTTGCTTTTCACCCTGTCCCGTCGCCTCTTGATCTCGAAATAGACCGGATCTTTCGGTCGATCTTCGTAAAAGCGAATCCTCAACTTATAGCGATTCCTATCCCCGTTGATCGTGCTCTGGTGCAGGGCAAAATCATCGGAATCCAAATACAGGCTATGCACCGGATAGGAATAATTCGGGCGCGTGGCACCATACGCATCGAGCTTAAGATAGGAGCCGACGAAGTCGCGCACGGCCAAGGCCATTTGCGCGGAAATGATATACTTGTATTCACTACGTTGTCCCTGTATTCGGTTCAGACTCATTGGAGAGGAGGGAATACGCCGATCAGCCTCGCCTTTCCAGCGATGTCGCACGTTGAATAAAATGGGGTAATGAGGATCGCGTTTTGCACGGCAACGGACGCCAAAACAAGGGTGATAAAAGTCGATTTCCCTTATTTGATTCCTCTACTGTATGGGTGTCAACCGCACATTTTTTCGACCCCTACCCTGCGTGTACCCGCGAGAGGGAACGGCGGAAGCGGCCCGGAGACATATGGTAATTCTCTTTGAAGCATTTATGGAAATAGCTCGGGCTGGCAAAGCCACAGTCAAAGGCAATTTCGAGCACGGGCAGGCGTGTCGTGGCCAAAAGCATGCGAGCGTGCTCGATTCGTTTTTTTTTCAACCACTCCGTCGGTGTTTGCCCCAGGAATTGCTTGAAACAGCGGGTGACGTGTTTGGGAGACCGGCCCATCCTCCGGCTCAATCCAGGCAAGCCCTCTCTCAGCACAGAATGCTCCCCGGCCACGGCCAGCCCATCCGCAAACCACTCAGGCATCCCCGAGAGCAGAGCGCCCCCCTCCGATCCCTCCAGCACAATCCTGCCCACACTCAAAAGTAACCAGCCAGCATAGAGACGCGACGGGCGGCGCGAAACCTCTGATGCCGCCTCGACGATTCGCTCGGCCTGCCGCGCATCCATTGCCAACGAATGGATCCCTTCTCCCTCTTTCCATGCGCTGCCCCATTCTGAGAGTCGCCAGAGGGAAGTAAACAACTCCGCATCGAAAGCCAAGTTGAGAAAACTAAGATCACTTCCCCCGCGGATACGATGTGCGTGCTCAGGCCGCACGAAGTAAATCCGACGAGGTTCCAAGCGCTCCACGCCCTCCGGCCTGTGGTGCTCACCAAACCCTTCCAGGACGAGGAAGCATTCGAAAAAATCATGGCTATGCATCTCGGGCGAGCGCATGTGTTCCATACGGATATTGGCTACGTGCACGCAGTCTCCTGGTTGGGTGATCTCGAGCCATCTCAATTTTCGCATTATGTCTCTATAGAACACTTTTTTGCGATTATCGAGAACGATTTTCAGGCAACCATCTGTTACACTACACCCATGATCAAATCACAAAGTAATCGTATCACAGATGCAGAAATCCTCCACTATCGAAACGAGGGCTATGTCCTGCCACAGGGAAAAGTCTTCTCCGATGAAAAATTCAATGCGCTTGTGAAGCATTTTGAATCGAAGTTGTCCGTCTGGCCCAAGGACCAACGTCCCGAGGCGATGGATACCCCTCACTTTGGCGATCCCAAGTTGAACGAGTGGGCACTCGCACCCGAAGTCGTCGACCTGGTCGAGCCGCTGCTCGGTCCGGACATCATTCTGTTTTCAACCCACTTCATCTGCAAGCCTCAGAGCGACGGGCGCCGTGTGCCCTGGCACGAAGACAGTGCTTACTGGAAAAAACTCCTCAATCCCATGGAGGTCGCCACCGTCTGGCTGGCAATCGACCCCTCGACCACCGAAAACGGGTGCATGTATGTCATCCCCCGCAGTCATAACACGGGGAAGAAGGGCTTCTCCGACTACGAGGGCGTCGATACCAATACCAGTGTCTTCGACTCCGAAATCATCAAGACCCAACGCAAGGACGAGCTGGCGGTGCCCTGCGAACTCCAGCCCAACCACTGCTCGCTCCACGATGCCCGCACTCAGCACGGCAGCCCACCAAACACTTCGAACAAGCGGCGCTGTGGCTGGACGCTCCGGTTTATTCCGGCCTCTTCAAGGCTCAATCCAGAATACGCCGATCGGCAACTCATGTACCTGGCACGCGGCAAAAACCTGTTGAATCAGGATCTTGCGGATCCCACCGAAGATTACAGCCACGTTATCGAGGAGCGCAAACGTCAGGGCTTCAAGGCGCACTAGGAAAAGTGAGAGTGAGAGTGAGAGCCCCCTCCCTCCCACTTCTTGAAAACACGACCGAAGTGGATTTGCACTTTATGGCGGTAGTTATGGAAACATAGTATCTCGCCGACCGTGATGCTTTGAAAAACAAACGTCTCAAATTCAACCAGAATAGACCGCTCCCATGAAACTCCTCTACACAAAATCCCGTTGGGAAATGCAAGCAACTGCCTCTGTGGCGGACTTCCTTGCCCGTGCCCAGGCCGATGGCTTCGACGCCGTTGAAATCAACCTCTCCGCCCCGGATGCGACCGCCCGGGAGATCGCCGCGATGGTGGTCGACCACGGACTCAAACTGGTGGCGCAAATTCAGACAGCCGGGGCGACCCCCGACGAGCACATCGACTCGCTCGAACGCCGCTTCGCCTTTGCCGCCGAGACCACGCCGCTGCTAATCAACAGCCACACCGGGCGCGATGTTTTCTCCTTCGCCGAAAACCTCCGCATCTTCGAGCGCGGATGCGAGTTGTCGCAGGTCTCGGGCATTACCTTCACCAACGAGACCCACCGCAGCCGCCCGACCAGCAGCGGCCCGGAAACCCGCCGCTTCCTCGAAGCCCTTCCCGAGATGCGGCTCAATGCTGATTTTTCCCACTGGGTTTGTGTGCACGAGAGCGACCTCTCCGATCAGCCCGAGAATGTCGATGCCGCCATCCAGCGCACATCACACGTCCACGCCCGCGTGGGCTTTGACCAAGGGCCGCAGGTCGCCGACCCGCTCGCTACGGAATCCCAACGATGGACGGAGCTCCACCTGGGCTGGTGGCGGCGGATCATCTCCGCCCGCGAGGCCACCGGAGACGACTTCCTGACCATTACCCCCGAATTCGGTCCGCCTCCCTACATGCCCACCGAACCGCACACCCAGCGACCGCTGGCCGATGCCTGGGAGACCAACGTGCGCTTCAATGATTGGCTACGGGAGCGCTTGCAGTCCAAATGAAGACACTCTCCGAAACCTCCATTGCCCATTGGCTCGAATGTGAAGATAATTTCGCGCGCGGGGTGGATGTTGCCGAGCGGATTACGGAGGCCTATCGCAAGCATGAACATGCCCCATCTGAAGGGCGCGAGGCTGCGGTTCTGGCCGTGCAGTTTCCCGATCTGTTTCTCCCGGTGGAGAAAGATGATTGCTTTGCCGGACGGGTCTGTTATCCCCTCGTCGGCCTGAGTCCCGAACCCTGCGGGCTTGGCTATTACTGCGCCTTTTCCGCGCTCATCACCGGGGCGGACGCATTTCCAGCCTATGCCCATCGGGCGCGGATGGTGGCGGCCTTCTGGCGCGGACGATCGACGCAGGAAAAGTGTCGGGCCGCCTATCCACATTGGGTGCGGGAGAGAATTCCCTCGGACAACTGGACAGAGGAAAGCGGCGTGGGCTTCCCCCTTTATCGGATGGCCGGGTCGAATCTGGACTACCCCAAGCTACTCCGCCTCGGTCTCGACGGGCTGGCAGCAGAATTGGCTCATTCTCCATTCGATTACATCGTGCCCCTGTTGCAGGCGACCATCGACCGATATGCCCGGATGATCGAAGATCCCGCTTTGGTGGAAACCTTGCGGTCCATTCGGCACGATCCGCCGCAATCCTTCCGTCAGGCCATTCAACTGTTCTGGCTCTACGCCCTGCACGCCGGTACGTGGAATTACAATCGAATGGACGACCTCCTGGGTCCGTATCTGATGCGGGATTTGGACGAGGGCATTCTCGACGAATCCTCGGCGCTCGACCTGCTGTGCTCCCTCTGGCGGCTCATCCACGCCTACTCCAATCAATACAACAATCGCGTCTTCATCGGCGGCAAAGGGCGGAGCGACGAGGCCGCCGCCGACCGCTTCGCCCTTCTCGCCATCGAGGCCACACGCCGCCTGCAGCTCAACCAGCCCCAGCTTTCCATGCGCTTCTACCAGGGTCAGAATCCGACGTTGTGGGAGCGCGCCCTCGACGCGATCGGCGAAGGCTGCACCTTTCCGATGCTTTACAACGACGACGTCAATATCCCTGCAGTGGCCAAAGCCTTCGGAGTGTCCGAGGAGATGGCCACCCATTACACGCCCTTCGGCTGCGGCGAGTATGTCCTCGGCCACTACAGCGAGGGTTCGCCCAACGGCGTCATCAATTTGCTCAAGGCACTCGAAGTCGCCTTGCACGGCGGTGTCGATCCCTTGGCGGGCCGCTCCGTCGTCGACGGGATAACCCCGGCTGCGGATATCAAAAGTTTCGAGGAGTTATGGCAAGGCTACACCCGTGTCGTGGAGCACTTCGTCGAAGCACTCGCCGTGCAACAAAAAATCGAATACGAGCTGACCGCCACCGAGGCCCCCTTCGCCTTCATCAGTGCGCTCACGGACGACTGCGTGGTGCGCGGCAGGTCTGCTTTTGGCGGCGGTGCACGCTACCTCGGGGGCACCCTCGAAACCTACGGCAATACCAATACCGCCGACAGCCTGCACGCCATCAATGAACTCGTCTTCCAGCGAAAACGCAGCACCCTGCCGCAACTTGTCGCAGCACTCGACGCCAATTTCGAGGGCCACGAAGACCTGCTCGATGCCTGCCGTGCGGTGACCAAATACGGCAACGACGAAGGCACCGCCGATGCCTACGCCCGCCGCGTCCACGAGCACGTCTGTCGCGTTACCGCAGTGCAGGCCAAGCCAGCCGGACTCGACAGCTACCTCGTCGTCATCATTAACAACTGGGCAAACACCCTCTTCGGCTGGACCACCGCCGCCAGTGCCGAGGGCCGCCTCGCCGGGCAACCCCTCGCCAATGGCAATAACCCTGCTCACGGATCCGACCAAAGTGGGGTCACCGCCTTTCTCAATTCAATCGTCAAGCTCGACCCGGCCCTGCACGCAGGAGCGGTGCAAAACATGAAGTTTGCCAAAGAGTGGTTCACTCCGCAAATGCGCCCAAAATTCGAGGCCCTCCTGCGCACCTACTTCGACCATGGCGGCAGCCAGGCGATGATAACCGTCGTTTCCCGAGACGACCTTGAAGCCGCAATGCGCGAACCCGAAAAATGGGGCCATCTCATGGTTCGCGTCGGCGGATTCAGCATCCGCTTCATCGACCTTCCCCGCAGCGCCCAGCAGGAAGTGCTCGAGCGCACTTTGCATTGAAAGTGAAATTGATTTAGTTTCTGGACTTAGCTAGCTTCTCCCCGTGACCACCACCTTCAATATTCATCAAGCAAAAACGCAACTATCCAAGTTGGTCGATATGGCCTCAAAGGGGGAGCGCATCGTCATCGCCAAAGCCGGAAAGCCCACTGCATTACTGGTTCCGCTCGAGCGTCCTTCGCGCGAACCTGGGCTATTCAAAGGCATGATTGAAGGTTCCGAGTCGATTCTCAATCCACTCCCGGACGCGACCCTGGACGAATGGGAGGGAGGACAGGATGCCGTATCTACTTGATACCTGCACGGCTTTGTGGTGGTGGGAAGACTCCCCGCTCCTGTCCGGCGCGCGCGAAATAATCGCCGACAAGAATCATCGAATTTTCTTCAGCGCGGTTTCCGCCATCGAAATCGCGACCAAAGTGCGTCTAGGCAAGTTGCCCCTGCATGGCGACCTGGCAGGGGATCTCTCCCACGCCGTCCGTCTCTCCGGATGGGAGGCCCTCCCGCTGTCCTTGCAAGCCGGCCAATCAGGCGGCTCCCTCGACTGGAACCACCGTGATCCATTCGACCGACTCCTGGCCGCCCAGGCAAAGCAGCACGGCTACGCCCTCATCACTTCCGATGGGGTTTTTCTCGAACTCCCCAACCTCAACGTAAGATGGTAACCCCTTCACCTTCACTCTCACCTTCACTTTCACCCTCCCCCTCCGGCATCGTTTTCGACGTCCAGCGCGCCTCTCTTCACGACGGACCAGGGCTGCGCACGACCGTCTTTCTCAAAGGCTGCCCGCTGCGCTGCGCATGGTGCCACAACCCGGAATCGCAGCGCCTGCCTCCAGAAACCGGCAAGAGCGGCAAGGTCTACGGAGAGACGATGAGCGTCGAAGACGTCATGACTGTCGTGCGGGCCGACTGCCACTACTATGAGAACTCTGGCGGCGGCCTTACAATCAGCGGCGGCGAGCCAACCGTGCAATTTGATTTCTGCAAGGCGTTGCTCACCGCCGCCAAAACCGAGCGCATCCACACTTGTCTGGACACCTGCGGCCACTGCGCGAACGAGCGTCTGCTTGAGTTGCTGCCGTGGGTGGATCTGTTCCACTTCGACTGGAAACTTGATACGCCCGAAGATCAGAAGCGTTGGACCGGAATGGATAATTCCCTGATCCGCCGCAACCTCGAAAGCCTGATCGAACAGGGCGCACGCATCATCCTGCGCTGCCCGATCATCCCCGGCGTAAACGACGATCCCGCCCACGCCGAGCGACTGGCCGACTGGGAAGCACATCCCGGCGTTGAGTCGGTGGAGCGGCTGCCGTATCACCAGATTGGCCTTGCGAAGGCTCACGACCTCGGCCAGAGAGTTGTTCCCTTTTGAATGATGAATTGGCAAAACTCCACCCTCTCCGTCGAGGAGCGTCTCGACGATCTGATGTCACGCCTGAAGCTCCCTGAGAAAATTCTGCTCCTCGACGACACCGCGCCTGCGATCGAACGCATCGGACTCCCGCATTTCAAATACGGTGGCGAAGCCTTGCATGGCCTTTGCAACACCGGACGGGCCACGCTTTTCCCCATGCCAATCGGCATGGCTGCCAGCTTCGATACGGATCTGATCGAGCGGATCGCCTCCGCCACGGCTGACGAGATGCGCGCCAAGTTCCACTCCGAGGCCTGGCAGCATGCCCGCAGCGTGACCCTGCTCGTCTATTCGCCTGTCATCAATATCTTCCGCGATCCGCGCTGGGGTCGCGGGCAGGAAACCTATGGCGAAGACCCGCACTTGACCGGCCAGCTTGGCGCGGCCTTTGTCCGGGGCCTCCAGGGCGACCATCCGAAATACCTCAAGATCGCCGCGTGCGCCAAACACCTCGGTGCCCATAGCGGACCCGAAGTGCTGCGCCAGCGATTCAACGCAGTCGTCTCCGAGGAGGATCTTTACGAAACCTATCTGCCCGCCTTTGCCGACTTGATCAAAGCGGGTGCCCGCACCGTGATGGCCACCTACAACCGCGTCAACGGGGAGCACTGCTGCGCCCATTCCAGACTGATTGGCCGCTTCCTGCGCGAGAACCTGGGCTTCGATGGCGTGGTGCTCTCCGATGGAGGTGCCCTTTCCAGCCTCCACCGCCGGAAGACCAGCGAGTCGATCCGTCTCCACGCCCAGTTTGGGGGCGACGGAGACGCCACCGAAGGCCACAATCTGACCGAGGATCTCGTCGAAACTGCCGGACTCTGCCTGCGCGAGCAGTGCGATCTGGAGCTGGGCACCCATGCCTATCACCGGGCGGGCGAAGCCTTGGAGCGGGGACTGATTTCCGAAAAAGAGATCGACCGCGCCGTGCGCCGCATCCTGAGATTGCGATTCGAGCTCGGAGCCCTCGACCCCGCCGAGGACAATCCCCACACCCGCATCCCGCTCTCGGTCATTCAATGCCCCGAGCATCTCGAACTCGCCCGCGAGGCGGCGCGGAAGTCGATCGTCCTACTCGAGAACAAAGACCAGGCCCTACCCCTCCGTGCCGACCGGGACCGCACCATCCTGGTCACTGGACCCACCTCGGTGGACCTCCAGGTGCTCTTGGGTAACTTTTACAAGGGCAGCTCCGGGCGTCTCGTTTCCTTCCTCGAAGGCATTACGGGCGAAGCACCCGAGGGTGCCCTCATCAACCACTCCCAAGGCTGCTTCCTGAACTACCCGAACGCCTACGACAGCGACTGGTTCCTCGGCCTCACAGACTGGGCCGACGCGGTGATCGCTTGCGTGGGCTATTCCCCGTTGATGGAAGGCGAACAAGGTGAATGCATCGGCGCGCCCGACGGTGGGGACAAATCCACGATCGATCTCCCTCCCAATCAGATCCGGTTCCTCCGCCAACTACGCGAGCGGATCGACTCTCTGGGGCGCGGCACGCGTCTCGTCGTGGTGGTCACCGGCGGCGGCCCTCTTGAGCTGGGCGAGGTCGCGGCGATGGCCGACGCGCTTCTGTTCGCATGGTATCCGGGCCAGGAAGGCGGAACCGCCCTCGGCGAAATTCTCTGGGGCAAGATCAACCCATCCGGCAAGCTTCCCGTCACTTTTCCCCACCGCCTCGCCGACCTGCCACCCTACGAAAGCTACGAGATGGAGGGGCGCACCTACCGATTCATGGATCCGGAGAAGATCCACTACCCCTTCGGCTACGGACTCAGCTACACCTCGTTTACCACTGGCACTCTAAACGTCACCGAAACGAAAGCCTGTATTCGTGTCACCAACAGCGGCCAGCATCCAGGCGAAACCGTTGTACAAATCTATGCCCGCAGCGAGCGAAACGGACATCCTCGTCCCAAACTCGTCGGCTTTCAGCGAATCTTTTTACCTCCCGGGCAGTCGCAGAATCTGAACATCCCCTTGCATAACCTGCCCGAACACTGCATCGGCTTTTTCGCCCAGTAGACCTTGGGGGACTCAATGATCTGCCTCCGGCCTGCTGTCATCTCTCGAAAAAACGCCATGGTTACTCTCTCGTGCTTGTGGTGACTTGACGGAAATCGAGCAGTTCCACGACACCCGCCACAAGCCTGCCAGAAGTGGGCTTACGGAACGAGCAAGGGCTTCTGGTCAACGACCATTGCCGCAATCATGTATGCCATATTTCAGTCCTGTCCTGTACTTCCGTTCCCCTACCCCCGGCCACAGTCCTCCGGATGTGATGACAGAAACTAATATAACCCAAATTTTTGCGCACCCAAATTATCAACGGCACCAAACGAAAGGAAATCCGCCGCATTCGAACACGAAACTTTAGGACCGTCCTATCTTTTTAGAAATTTTGACAGCAAATTATATCGTCCAAAACTTTACGTATAGTCATTATCACTTCGAAACATCCATCCGGAAAACGCCATATTTGAGCATGAAACTTTTGCCCTGTCCTCTATTTTTGGTCCCCGATAAGTGGATGGGAATTTTCAATTGTCGCTCGCCAGGGCCTTCGCGACCGGCTTTTTCCAATATCTTCGACCGGCTCAAAACTCAAAATGTTGTGGGGTGCCCTAAGACTGAAACCGGTTTGAGCTGAAAAATCACCTTCGATTCAAATTCGATCTGCGTCCTTCCCTCCAGACCGTACGGTGCCCATAGAACCAGCAATGCGGGGAGCTATAAAAGTAAAGCACACCCGATCCTCCTCCGCGCTTTCGAGGAGCAAATCTCCCCGGTGGACCCGGGCGAATTCACGCGCGAGGCTCAAGCCGAGTCCCAATCCCCCTCCCCCGCGCTGGCCGGGGCGCGAGGCATCACCGCGTGTGAACCGGTCAAAGATTCGATCCCGCAGGGATTCTGGGATTCCGGGTCCGGTATTGGTGACCGAGAGCCTGACCGAATCCTCCGAACCGATCAGCTTCACCAGCACCCTCCCCTGCTCGCGGTTGTAACTACCGGCGTTGTTGAGCAGATTGAGCACGATTTGCCGCACCAGCGATGGGTCACACAAAAGCACGATCGATTCATGACACTCGAAGATGAACTCGAGTGCTGGAAAGACTTCCTTCATTTCCTCCACCGCTCCGGCAACCAGCTTCGACAGATCGGTGAGCGAGGCATCCGGGTGCAGGCCACCCCCGTCCATCCGGGCCAACAGGTGAAGCTTCCGCACGATCTCCCGCAGTCGTCCCAGCTCGTCCGCGATCTCCGCCAGACGTTCCTGCTCGCTCGAGCCATCGGGAGCTGCGACGATGGCCTCATCCACCTTGGCCGTCAAAATGGTCAACGGAGTATTCAACTCGTGCGCGGCGTCTTGCCCAAAACGACGGGCCTGACCAAAACTCCTCTCCAAACGGGCCAGCATGCCATTAAATACGTCGACCAGTTCCTGGAACTCGCGCTCCATGCCCACCCGGTCAATTCGGCGCGACAAATCCTCCGCCGAGGTTGCGGAGGCCACGCGGGTGAGCTTACGAATCGGGGTGATCGCCCGGGACGAAAAAAACCAGGCGCAAAGAGCCACCAGGCCAAGGGCGAAAGGCACCACCATGCCGAGAACTGCCACCAGTCTTCTCATTTGCGCCTGCTCCATAGGCCCCGGCACGGCGAGCAGCACCGCTCCCTGTTCGCTGGCTAGGCCTGCGTAAATCCAGCCCCGCGGCAAGTCCGCCGAAGAAATCAACCGCACGCTGCTCCGCACCCCCGCCCCGAGGGGACGCTCCCGAAAGGCACCCCGCCTGGAGTCCGCCGCTCCCGGACCTCGGCCCGCCGTCCGCATGGTGCTCACCGGCAAATCCCGGACGAGTCGATTCAGAAGAGATTCGCGGGGATCTGGCCATCGGGGACCGAAAATCCACTCCGGCCCCGCCCGCTGAACGGCGTACCCCGCTCCCAATTGCTCCAGCCTGCCCAGGACCACCCCCGGCAGCCGACTCTCCCTCGGCGACAACGACGTCTCGGAAAGGCGAAGAATCACCGGAGCCGTTCGCTGGAGAAGTGCTCGCAAGTCCGCCTCCAGATTCTTCCGAAGATCCCGCTGATAAAATCCGATGGCCAGCAGGGCAAAAACCAGGAGACCCACCGCCGCCACCAGGGTCGAGAAAAGCACCATTCGCAGTCGAAATGAGCCGCCCCTCTGCAATTTCTCGCTCATGCCCGGAATCGATACCCTACCCCCCGAACAGTCTCGATATGTTCGCGAAACTCCGGGCCGAAATGCTGGCGCAACCGCTTGACATAAACATCCACCAGATTCGTTTGCGGATCAAAATCATAGTCCCATACCCGGTCGAGAATCTGCGCCCGGGTAAACACCCGTCCTGGCGATCGCACCATCACCTCCAACAAGCAGAACTCCCGCGCTGTGAGTTCGAGCCTGACACCACCGACGGTGACCTCCCGCGTCGCCACATTCAGGCGAACGGGTCCTGCCTCCATCACGTTCAGGTGATCCCCCTGGGAACGCCGGCAAATCGCACGCAGCCGGGCGATCAATTCATCCATGTGAAAAGGCTTCGCCAGATAATCGTCGGCACCGAGGTTGAGACCCTCCACCCGCTCGTCCCACTCTCCCCTCGCAGACAGAATCAACACCGGAAGATTGATTCCACCCCGCCGAATCGACTTCAACAAACTCAGGCCGTCCCGCCCCGGCAGCATGATATCGAGGATCGCCCCATCGTAACTACGGGTGCGAAGAAGTTCGCTGGCCTCGTCGCCGTCCCCCACCGGATCCACCACAAATCCACTCTCCCGCAGGCCCTTGGTCACCCAATTGCGGATCTTTGCCTCATCCTCAACCAGCAATATTTTCACAAACGAATTGCTAGCACGGACAGTCACCGCAGGCAATGCCCAGAACCGTCGCTACCATGAAATTTTATTCATCTCCCCTCCCCCGTATCTTCATCTTGATATGGTTTACTGGCTTCGGAGACGGACACTCTGCCCGGCTCCCAACACGAACCAAAATCATCGATAGGATTCATCCAATGAAAACAAAACACATTCTCATCCCAATCCTCTCCGCCGTGCTCGCCGGCGGACTCGCAGCCCAGCAAGGGCCACAACGCGGTCCTTCCGCCGATCGCCGCCCCCCCGCTCCCGATCAAATGCTCGAACGCTTTGATCTCAATGGCGACGGCGTGATCGATCTCACCGAAATTGAGACCGTGACCTCCGAGAACCGGGAGCGCCGGATGGCACGTCTCGAATCGCGACAGAACAGGATCTCCTCTCAAGCCCAACAAAACCGACCGGGACCGCAAGCCCGCCCGAACCGG
The DNA here is from genome assembly GCA_964633135.1 of uncultured Puniceicoccaceae bacterium. Taxonomy (GTDB): domain Bacteria; phylum Verrucomicrobiota; class Verrucomicrobiia; order Opitutales; family Puniceicoccaceae; genus Puniceicoccus. The sequence goes on from CAZWFJ010000024.1 coordinate 20,796, forward strand.
GAGGACGCCCCCAGGCAGAACACGCCATTCTCCAACCAAAACCGCAAGCCCGACGGCTCCAGACTCGCCGAAGTCGTAGTCGAGCGGTTTGATGACGACGGTGATGGATTGCTGAGTGCGGAAGAACTCCAGGAATTCTTCGCCCTGCGCCTCGCCAGCACCTGCAACAGGGGCGGATGGAACGGTCCACGTGGACAGCGGAACCGCTACTAAACCCACTCCCGCTCGGGGATTCCTCAAGACCCGGCCTCTCCAGGCCGGGTCTTTTTTGCCCCCAAGCTTACAGCATTGGCGTCAACTCGTCGCCATGCTCACCACCATCACCAAAAAATCCCGTCAAAAATAATGCCACTCTTCCCTTTCACTCTTCACTTTTAACTTTTCACCCTTCATTTTTCACCCCTTTCACCCTTCACTTTTCACCCTTGCCATGGATCACCAGACCTTAGAAGCCCTGCGGCAGCATCATCCGGCCTGGCGTTTGCTGTGCTCGGATCATGCGGCACTGGTGGCGAGTTTTCTGGAGCGGGTTTTTATTGCGCCGAACCGGCGATTTATTCCACAGGCGGAGTTGGTGGAGAAACTGGAGGACGAGTTGTTCGCCCTCCGGGAGCGTCTGGGGCGCGAGGCGTTTCCCAAGTCGGCACTGGATTACCTGAACGACTGGGCAAGTCCGGACAAGGCGTGGCTGCGCAAGTTCTACCGGGCGGGCACGGACGAGCCGCAATTTGACCTGACGCCCGCCACCGAAAAGGCCATCGCCTGGCTGGGTTCGCTGACGGAGCGCAGCTTCGTTGGCACGGAATCCCGCCTGATGACGCTCTTTGCCCTCTTGCGTGAAATGAGCGAGGGTACCGAGACGGACCCCGAGGTGCGCGTGGCGGAACTGCAAAAGCGCCGGGCGGAAATCGACGCGGAGATCAACCGCATCCTCGATGGCGATCTTCCCTTGCTCGACGACACCGCCCTGAAGGACCGCTTTCAGCAATTCAATCAGATCGCGAGGGAATTGCTGGGAGACTTCCGCCAAGTGGAGCAAAACTTCCGCACCCTGGACCGCAGGGTGCGCGAGCAGATCGCCCGTTGGGAGGGCAGCAAAGGGGCATTGCTCCAGCAGATCATCAGCGAGCGCGACGCCATCGCGGATTCCGACCAGGGCCGGAGCTTCCGTGCGTTTTGGGATTTTCTGATGTCGCAGGCCCGGCAGGAGGAGCTGACCGAGAGATTGGGGAAACTCCTGGATTTGCCCACCGTCCGCGATCTGGAACCCGATCCGCGCACCCGTCGCCTACACTACGACTGGCTCGAAGCGGGCGAACATACGCAGCGGACGGTCGCCGAGTTGAGCGGACAGCTGCGCCGTTTTCTCGACGACCAGACCTGGCTGGAAAATCGGCGTATCATGGAGATCCTGCGTTCGGTGGAGTCCCGCGCCCTTGAAATGCGGGAAATCCCTCCCGGCGAAAACGATTTTATGACGATTGCGGACAGCGAGGTCTCGCTTGAGCTGCCGATGGAGCGACCGCTCTTCAAACCGGGGATCAAGCCAAACATCGATTCGGAGGGGCTGGATGTCGCCGAAGAGACCATTGATCCGAGCGCCCTGTTCCAGCAGTTCGTGATCGACAAGGCCCGCCTGCGTCAGAACGTACGGCAGGCCTTGCAGTCGCGCTCGCAGGTGTCCCTCAGGGAACTGGCCTTGGAGCATCCCGTCGAGCAGGGGCTGACGGAACTGGTGGCCTATTTTCAAATGGGTTCGTCCGAACTGTCCGCGCATGTCGATGAATCCGAGAGCGAAACGATCGAGTGGTGGACACAAGCAGCGGATGGCTCACCGCGCCTGAAACGAGTCCGTATGCCGCTCGTCATTTTCATGAGGGAGTGCCATGACTGAGGGTTTGCCAACAACGGATTCGTCGCCGCCGGAATTGTCGCCGGTCGTCATTCGCTTGCTCAAGGGAGTCCTTTACCAGGAAACCGATAGCTCGCTATGGGCGCAACTGCTGCGCTTGCAGGCGCGGGTCCGCGAATACCTTCAGGTGATCGGACTGGAGCTGGTACTCGACGAAGCCGAGGGCTATGCCTTTCTCCGCTCAAGGGGGAACGAAGAGGAGGGTGGCAGTGGAGAAAATGGCGACAAACCCCTGCCCCGACTGATTGCCCGCAGGCGATTGTCTTTTCCGGTGAGCCTGTTATTGGCACTGCTGCGCAAGCGCATGGCGGAGTCGGATTCCATCGGCGGGTCGACTCGGCTAGTGCTCACCCGGGAAGAGATCGCCAGCCTCATGCGAGTATTCCTCGCCGAGAGTAGCAACGAAGTCCGCATCCTCGACCAGATTGAAAACCACATCAAAAAAATCGCGGAGCTCGGGTTTCTCCGCAAACTGAATTCCAGCAGCTCGAGTGAGGAACCCAGCTATGAGGTGATGCGTATCCTCAAAGCCTTTGTGGACGCGCAGTGGCTATCCGATTTCGACTCACGTCTGCGCGAGTATGCCGAACACGCCGGAGAGAAGGAGCTTTCTGAAGATGCCTGAAGAACCGCAAATGCTCGAACTGGAGTTCGCCTCGGACGACAGTTTGACGGGCTTCCGCCTGCAACGACTCGAGGTCTACAACTGGGGAACCTTTGGCGAAAACAAGGTCTGGACCCTCTCGCTGGACGACCGCAATTGCCTACTCACGGGCGACATCGGCTCCGGGAAATCGACGCTGGTTGATGCCGTAACGACTTTGCTCGTACCTGCGCAGAAGGTGGCCTACAACAAGGCGGCGGGAGCAGGCCACAAGGAGCGCTCACTGCGCTCGTATGTGCTCGGTGATTACAAATCTGAGCGCAACGAGATCAGCGGGGGCGGAAAGTCCGTCAGCCTCCGCGATCACAATCAGTATTCCGTCATCCTGGGCGTTTTCCACAATAGCGGATTCGAACAAACGATCACCTTGGCCCAGGTCTTCTACTGGACCGGCGACAGTCAGGGGCAGCCGACTCGCTTTTTTGTCGGAGCGGAGAAAGTGCTGTCCATCGGGGAGAATTTTTCCCGCTTTGGCAGCGATATCCGGCAGCTCAAGAAACAGCTTCGTGGGACCGGAGTAGAGCTTTTTGATACCTATCCGCCCTACGGAGCATGGTTCTGCCGACGCTTCGGGATCGAGAACGAGCAGGCCCTCGAACTCTTCCACCAGACCGTCTCGATGAAGTCGGTGGGTAACCTCACAGATTTCGTGCGCCAGCACATGCTCGAACCCTTTGACGTGGAAGCGCGCATAGCCGCCCTGATTCATCACTTCGACGACCTGACCCGCGCCCATGAGGCCGTCTTGCGTGCCAAACGGCAGGTGGAACTGCTCAAGCCGCTGGTCGAGGACTGCCACCAACACGAAGAGATCAGTGCCTCCGAACGCGAATTGCGTGATTGCCGCGAAGGCCTGAAAGCCCATTTTGCCCGGCTGAAGATTAGCTTGCTGGAGGCCCGCCTGGCACGGTTTGCCGCAGAACGCGAGAAAACCACGGCTGCGGTTGAGACCCTGGGCCGGGAAAACGAAGCATTTGTCGAGAGAGTGGCAGACATCAAATCCTCCATCGCCAAGAACGGTGGCGAACGCCTGGAAAAGCTTGCGATCGAGATTCGGGACAAATCGGCAGAGAGAAACCGGCGACGCTCCAATGCCGACCGATTTGCGGAATTACTGGGTCAGCTCGGCGAGAAGCCAGCACGCGATCTTTCGGCCTTCCAGTCACTCCGGCAACGCATCCTGCAGTGGAAAGAGGAGAACGACAGTGAATCAGCCCGCCTCCAAAACGATCTGACCGAGAAGACTGTCGCCTTTCATCAGCAACGTGAGGCCCACACTGAGCTGGAACAAGAGTTGAGCAGTCTGAAGGCACGCCGCAGCAATATTGACCGGCGTCAGATCGAGATCCGCGAGTTGCTTTGCCGCGAGGAAGGCCTTGACCCGGCAGACCTCCCGTTCGTCGGCGAACTCCTGCAGGTAGGCGAAGCCGATCGCGATTGGGAGGGCGCGGCCGAACGGGTGCTCCGCAATTTTGGACTTTCCCTGCTTGTTCCCGATGATTGCTACGGCAACGTCGCCGCCTGGGTCGATCGTACCCATCTGAGAGGACGACTCGTTTTTTACCGCGTTCGCCAGAAGAGTGCCCACAACCCGCCACCTTTACACCCGCATTCCCTGGTCCACAAGTTGGCCATCAAGGCTGACTCTGTCTATTACGCGTGGCTCGAAAATGAGCTGGCCCATCGCTTCAACTATGCCTGCTGCCTCAATCAGGAGCAGTTTCGCCGGGAAACTGAGGCCATCACGCAACAGGGCCAAATAAAGTCCGGAGGCCAGCGGCACGAAAAGGATGATCGTCACCGCCTCCATGATCGCTCCCGCTACATCCTCGGCTGGTCCAACGAGGCAAAAATCGCTGAACTCGAAAAACAAAAGACGGCAATTGAAACGAAGACGGCTGAACTGGGCAATGCCATCGCCAGCATTCAGAAAGCGCAGGATGAAGTGAAGAAGCGTTCGGGAACCCTCTCCAAACTCGAAGAATATCGCGACTTCACCGAACTCGACTGGGGATCCCTCGCAAAGGCCATCCACGATCTCGAAGCCGAAAAACAACGCCTCGAAACCTCCTCGGACATCTTGCGACAGTTGCGCGATGACCTGGAACAGGCGGAAGCCCAGCACAAGCTCACCGAGAAAAAGCTGGACAAGAGAAAAGAGGAACTGGCCCGCACCAAAGAGAGAATCGAGCAGGACGAGAGCCGCATGGAGGAAGCCGAAGGCGTTTTAAACGATCCGTTACTTCCCGATTCAAAGGCCACGTTTGAGCGCTTGGAGGAGATCCGCTGCGAAGTCCTTTCCGGCAAGGAACTCACTGTCGAGTCGTGCGACAACCGTCAAAGCGAAGTGCGCGACTGGTTGCAGCGGAAGATCGACCACGAGCGGGTCCGCATCAGCACGGTCGAGCGGCGTATCATCCAGGCCATGACAGAGTTTCGCCAAAAGTTCCCACTCGAGACTGCCGAGATCGATGCCAGCCTAGCTGCGTCCGGAGAATTTGAAGCGATGCTCCAACGACTCGAAAGCGACGATCTTCCCCGTTTTGAGACACGTTTCAAAGAACTTCTCAACGAGAACACGATCCGCGAGATCGCCAATTTCCAGTCCCAGCTCGCCCGCGAACGCGAAACAATCAAGGAACGCATCGACCACATCAATACGTCGTTGCGGGAGATCGACTTCAATCCGGGACGCTACATCAAGATCGAAACACAGCCCACCTCTGACGCCGAGATTCGCGACTTTCAGTCCGACCTGAGAACCTGCACGGAGGGTGCCTTAACCGGATCGGACGATGAACAATACTCAGAGAGCAAATTCCTCCAGGTAAGGGCCATCGTCGAACGCTTCCGTGGGCGCGAGGGGCAGACCGACCTGGATCGACGCTGGACGACCAAGGTGACCGACGTGCGCAACTGGTTCACCTTCGCCGCCAGTGAGCGCTGGCGGGAAGATGACACCGAGCACGAGCATTACTCAGACTCTGGAGGCAAGTCCGGTGGCCAGAAAGAGAAGCTGGCCTACACAATTTTGGCGGCAAGCCTGGCTTACCAGTTTGGACTCGAATGGAACGCCGTACGCTCCCGTTCCTTCCGATTCGTCGTGATCGATGAAGCCTTTGGCCGAGGGTCGGACGAGTCCGCTGATTTCGGTTTGCGATTGTTCTCCAAACTCAACCTGCAGCTGCTGGTCATCACTCCCTTGCAGAAGATTCACATCATCGAACCCTTTGTCGCCAGCGTCGGATTTGTTTCCAACGAGAACGGGCAGGCCTCCAAGCTCCGCAATCTTACCATCGAAGAATATCGGCAGAAGAAAGCTGAATTCGCCTCATGAAATGGACCGGACCAAAGGAACTGAAAACACAGGTGACACGCCTCTGGGAACGGGGAATTGTACTCCGTGCATTGGTTTGCCATGAATGCGAATTTCCCCGGCGATTGGTCCTCAAGGGGCCGAATTCCCACGATCTCACCCACCATTTTACCGAAGTTCGCGCATGGTGCGAGAGCCTGGCCGGGATGCGCCACTTGCGTTTCGTTCCGCGAGAGGTGAATCACCGGGTGACCGGCAACAACACCTTCCCGGCTGAAGCCTGGATCGACAGCCCGGAAGATGCAGTTGCCCTCGTTCGTAAAGAAGATGAGTGGACCCGCTTCCAGCACTTAGTGGTGGCCACCCGCCAACGATCCCCGGACCTGTTGCCATGGCTCTCCCGAAAACCACTCGCCGCACTCGAGAAGGCAGGAGAATGGGAGCGAATCCTTGACTTTATTGACTGGATACAGGCCCATCCACGACCGGGCTGTTACCTCCGTCAAGTGGATTTGTCCGGCATCCACACTAAATTCATCGAGGCAAATCGGGGACTTCTGGGAGAGCTTCTCGACATCCTCCTACCAAAGCAAGCCATCGATGCATCGGCCACAGGACTCTCCGGGTTCAACGCACGCTTTGGCTTCCGGGGGAAACCCGAACGCATTCGCTTTCGGGTGCTTGATCCGGCCGTAGATCCCATGCGTATGAACAAGCGTCCCGATATCGTACTGGATGTGGATACCATGGCTGACCTCTCAATCCGGCCCAAATGGGTCTTCATTACCGAAAACGAAACGAACTTCCTGGCCTTTCCAGACGTGGTCGATGCCTGGATTTTGTTTGGCGCGGGCTATGGGTTCAGCACGTGGAAAAGGATCGAGTGGTTTCGCCAGTGCCATCTTTTTTACTGGGGCGACATCGACACCCACGGATTTGCCGCATTGGACGGCCTGCGCCGGCATTTCCCGGCAGTCCAGTCGTTTCTCATGAACCGCGAAACCCTGATGGCTCACCGAAAACACTGGGGAGACGAATCCAGTCCATGCACTCGCACTCTCAGCCGCTTGATCAAACCAGAAAATTCGCTTTACGAAGACCTCCAGAAAAACCGATTCGGTCCGCAAATACGCCTTGAGCAAGAGCGTATCTCCTACGGCTTCCTGAAAGATTTCCTTTCGGGTATCAACGTCACTTGATGCGGATACCCGCTGGTCCGGCGGTTCGGCTGAGGAAAATGCCCGCTTCGGCTCGAACGTCCGAAGCGGGCAATGGCGTTCTACTGCCTCTCCTATACGGCAACCGTAATGTTATTGATTACGTCTGTGACGCCGATCACGTCGGCAGCATCATCTCCGGCGGAGCGTTTCTCAACGAATGAGTCGACCGTGCCGCTGAGGGTCACGACGGTACCGGTGACATCGACATCAATCTTTGTGGCGTCCACCCAGCTGTCCAAAGCCAGATTGTCCATTACCTCAAGCCTGATTTCCTCTTCGGTGCGACTGATGTCTGCAACATAAGGTCCGGCGTATCGTGCATAATAGGGACGGTCTGTGATTAGTGTGCGATAGATGCTTGGCATGTTGTATCCTTTTTTTGGTGATTGTTTTTCTGGTGAAATGCCGAACTCTCGACTGTTTCGACATCGATGGAGTAGTCGCATTGGAAATGCCAGTCGTGGCCACGTTTTTTTTGAGTCATTACTCGGGGCTTTGCAAGTTGCTGATTATAAAGCGACATAGGAGAATGAATCGAGGAGATCATTCTTAACGAATTCTCGCCTGGATTTTTTCTGCGGCCCAGCCCCTTGCATTTTGCGAACCCAATTCATAGGTGAAAAGCATCTTGCAATTCATTGGCCAACGCAGAGTGTCTTTGAAAATCCTGAACTTCAGGATTGAGACGTCACCGATGCCCCCTGCGTTTCTTCCGATAACAACAAGGAAGACCCCTCCTCGGTCGTGGCTCTTGACTTGATCCAAGTCGGAGATTCGCTCTACAACGAACACTCCCTCGAAACGGCCCGGAAGATACTTTCGGATTTTTTCCGAAGGACGAATCGACCCGCCCAAAGCTAATCTTTTTTCCAGATTTTTTTAGAACTGGCCTATTATTCGATTGACGGGTGGGTAGATTTTGAGGTGGAATTTTTGAATGGCTAGAAAACGAAAAAAGTTACCGGAAAACCTGAGTTACTTTCACCTGATGAGTCGGACGGTGAACGGGGAGGCTTTGTTTGGAGAGGTGGAGAAGGAGGTTTTCCGGAAGATGATCTGGAAGGTGGCC
>CAZWFJ010000025.1:0-28924 GCA_964633135.1 uncultured Puniceicoccaceae bacterium
CCGCCCATCCCTCCTCATTCCTAATTCCTCATTCGAGCTTCCTCATTCCTCATTCCTCATTCATCCTTCATCCCTCATAATTCATCCTTCATCCCTCATCCCTCATCCTTCCTCCTTCATCCCTCATCCTTCATCCCTCAAAAACCGGCCCAAAGAAGAAAAACAAGAAACATTGGCCTGACCCTTCCGCATTTCCCTGCAGGCTGGATGACGCCCAAGAAACGGTCTTTTGTACATATTTCGAATTGCCCCAAAGACGCTTGCATCTAGGGCGTTTTTCCAGAGAATTCTTTAAATCAACGATATGAGTAGCCCTACCGAAAATCCATCTACCAAATCCTTTCAAAACCAGAGCCGCCCCTCCGATAGTACAAAGCGGTTACAAGAAGTCTTCGGAGATAGAGTGAGGCCCCATGTAATTGATCGCCGGGACAATCAGGATGTTCCGAGCTACCTGAGTCAGCTCAGGGAAGCGCGCCGCCGCGCGGAAAACAGCCGAATCCAGTTCGGCTGATCGATAAAAAGATCAATTTGGCCGATTATATAACAGCCCGTTGCGCTGGTTCATTGTCGAAAGTCGAAACGCGTGAGATGCTTCGGCCTCACTCGAATTTCGATTTTACTGATGACCTTATTAGGCAATTCGATCTAGATCGCGATGTGAGCAGTCTTCGCCGTGCATTCACTCTCGCGAGGATGCACGATGCGAAGTGCTTTACTACTGAGTCGATCAAGCCTGAAGGAAGTATTCAGGACGAAGTCGAGACCTTGCGACAGCACTTGTCTGACTATGAGCCATTGGGACTCATCCGCTATGCGTTTTGGTGCCCTAAAAACAAAACAGCAACTGATCAAAATGATCGGGAAAATTGTGGAATTCCTTTGGGTTATGCCATCTTCAAAGTTGATCGTTTCCGCGATTCGGATGGTAAATTAGTTACAAGAGGTCACATTTTTGAAGCAGTTTTCAAGAAACATCCTCATGAGAACAACTGCATAGCGTTTCCCAGAGACTTTGAGTTTCGTGTTGGAGACCAAATTCATTCAGTAAGTGGTTTTCTTTACTGCCAGCAGGGCCCTTGCCACAAGTCCTGTGCGCATGTGGCGATCCGCAGTGTGGTCATGAGTTTGGGAACAGAGAAGGATCTCTTCTACTCGCGGGTCAATCAACTGGCGGGTCAACCTATTCAAGGGCCGGAATCCCCTGGGCTGAATAGTTCTCAGATTCTGAAGGTATTGCGATGCTGTGGTGTTCAATGTGATGCACTCGAATATGAGAAAGCTTGGAACGGAGGGATTCAGCATACGATGCACCTGATGGAACGTTTTTCTTCGGACCTCAAAAATCAGTGGAAGCCCATTGCCGCCAACGAGATCCGCATTACGCTAAAGCGGTCCCTTTTCGCGGGATTCAAAGAAAGGATGAAGGGAACTGTCTGTTTGGATCGAGAGAATGCACAGAATCTTCTGAATCTCTTGAAGTGTCCAGAAGAGGACGAGGAGGAATTCATCGAGAGGATGATGGAAATCCAGTTCGACATTTCCGATTTCGTTGGTGCGAACTGGAATCGTAAGCCTGAGTTGGACTTTCCCTATCAGAAGTTCCTTTATGCAGGAGTTGAGGCAGGCGGGGCGGCTCTTGTAGGGTTCGACCTAGCACTTCCCGAGGGAGAAAGCTTCGCCTCACACATTGTCCCCTTCTTCGGTCATACTTTCAATCAGGATGCCTGGGTTCCGATGGCGGAGAATGCCTACTTCACGATGGGTTCCGAGACTCGGTATATTTCCAGCCACTCGTGGCTGAGTAGCTTTCTGATGCATGACGATAATTTCGGGCCGAATTTCTGTGTCCCGAAAGACTATCTGGATCCGAGTGAAGTTCGATTTGCCGTTACGATCCGCAGAGAAGGAACCGGCTTCGGCGGTGTGGACGCTGAAGCAATAGCCCTCGACTGCGTTCTTTCAGTTTCAAAGGAAGGCCTCCTGGAGAACAGACAAAATGCTTGGACCTTTCGTCTTCTCGATGCTCTCCAACGCGGAAATGTAGTTCTGCGATCAGTGGCAATCACACGGGACGAGTATGCGGAGCATCTTGCGAAAGTTCAGGATTGGGAGGGAAACTATGAAGACGAAGTTTATCCGAAGATCATGGGTCAGATTCTGCCGCAGATGATCTGGTTGGTAGAGATCTCCATACCAGAACTCTTTCCTGGCAATAAGCGGAAGATTGGAGAGGTCGTTCTCGACGCGACGATTTCAGAAGAAAACTTGCCATCCGACAAATTCCTGTCGAGCGGGCTTTGCAGATTAATCCGATTACCTGAATGGTACCTCTTCTCCAAAATGGAAGGCGACGAAGGAGGTTTCGATGAAACCCCAAGCCTCCTAACGACCCACGTCGATCTCTTTAGACACTCCAAGGAACCTGATCAGTAACGGCCATTCGCGACTTCAACGCGTTTTATGGATGAATAATGAATGATGCGAGATTTCTGGATATCGCCAAAGGCTCTGCCGGCGAAGTTCGCAGTATGTATCGTCTTGCTGAAAGGCTGAAATTTATCGACGAAGCAAAAAGCGTCCAACGTCGAGGCCAATGCAAAAGCATTTCTCGGCAACTAGGTGGTTCCGCTAAGCACCTGCGGAGAAAATGACGGATAAATGATAACGGATAAATGATACTAAATTTGATTTCAAAGTCATCCAACAAACCATCCGCCATCATTCCTCATTCCTCCGCCCTCCGCCCATCCCTCCTCATTCGAGCTTCCTCATTCGAGCTTCCTCATTCCTCATTCATCCTTCCTCATTCATTCATCCTTCCTCCCTCATAATTCATCCTTCCTCCTTCCTCCTTCATCCTCCCTCATAATTCATCCTTCCTCCCTCATCCCTCAAAAACCGGCCCAAAGAGGAAAAACAGGAAACATTGGCCTTACCCCTTTTCGGTTTCCAAGTTTCCTCTTTGAATGTGCTTATGAACTCAATTCTCACTGAAAATCTCGACCGCATTCGTGAGCTTTGCCTCGAGCACCGAGTCACTCGGCTCGATGCTTTTGGGTCGATCCTTTCTGATACGTTCACCTCTGAAAGCGATGTCGACTTCGTAGTTCATTTCCATCGCGATCCCGAAACCAACGCTTTTCGCCAGTATTTTGATTTTAAGGAAGCTTTGGAAGAGGTCTTGGGACGATCAGTAGACTTGGTTTGCGGAAATTCGATTCGGAATTCCGTCTTCCGTCGATCCGTCAGCAATTCCAGCATTTCCCTGTTTGCCGCATGAAAGAGAAACTCGTCGAGGACATCCCAAGACTTCTGGAAGAACTGGAATCTCTTTGAGTTGTCCAGTGCTCTCACTCCTGAAAGCCCGGAGAAACCGTAAAAATCAAGAATCAAGACGTGACGTCGTCTGAGTCCCCCTTCGTAGGCGGTTGGCTTCAGCCGCCCCCACTCCCTCTCAGCCAGAAGTCAGAAGTCAGGCCCGCTCGATGTTTAACGTTGAGCGTTTAAAGTTTAACGTTCGATTTCGCCTTCATCCTTTCAAGAAGCGGACCAAAGAAGAAAACAAGAAACATTGCCCTGACCCCTTCCGCATTTTCTCCTTCTGATTTTTCCGAGTGGATAGTTCGAGTTCGAGTTCGAGTTCGAGTGGAGGCCTCGAACTGCAAACCGCATCCTCCTCAAACTCGAACTACAAAGCTCCGTTCTGTGCCTTCTGTGGTTAAAAAATCTCCGACAAGACGTTTTCCAGTTCCCACTCATTCCCGCGCAAGGCGCACTCCGTGTGAACCCTTCTGATTTTCCCTCCCAACTCCCAACTCCCAACTCCAACCGCCTCGCCGTTCGCGAAAAAGGTTGTAGTCAAGAATCAAGACGTGACATCGCCTGAGTCTCCTTTTCCAAATCCACTCCAACGCCATGACTCACACAGAGGCGCGGAGGCACGGAGAGAAAACATGGAAACTTGGACTAACCCCATTTTGAGTCCCCCTTCGTAGGGGGTTGGCTTCAGCCGCCCCCACTGCCTCTCAGTCAGAAGTCAGAAGTCAGGCCCGCTCGATGTTTAACGTTGAGCGTTTAAAGTTTAACGTTCGATTTCGCCTTCATCCTTTCAAGAAGCGGACCAAAGAAGAAAACAAGAAACATTGCCCTGACCCCTTCCGCATTTTCTCAATGCTGGACGTTCGATGTTCGCTATCTTTCTCCGGCTCCCATCTCCCCTTCCCGTAGCGCGATGCTTCAGCTAGCGTTCTTCACTGCCCCTCAGCCTCTCCCGTAGCGCGATGCTTCAGCTAGCGTTCTTCACTGCCCCTCGGTCAGGAGACAGGAGACAGGAGCAGTTCGATCTTTAACTTGCCTGCCCGCTATCTCCGCCCTCCGCCCATCCCTCCTCATTCCTAATTCCTCATTCGAGCTTCCTCATTCCTCATTCATCCTTCGTCCTTCATCCTTCATCCTTCATCCTTCATAATTCCCCCTTCCTCCCTCATGCCCTCCTACCAAGAACAACTGTCCCGCCTGGCCGACGACTACTGCTTTCCCGATCGGGCCTATGGCCAGGTGTTTGTCGATCTTCTCGAGGCTGCGGTGCGGGAAATCGATCAGCCCACGGTCCTGGATGTAGGCTGTGGGGGTGGCATTTTCCGCAACCCGGACTACCAGGAGCGGCTACGGCCGGAAATCGCAAAATACATCGGGGTCGAGCCGGATCCGAATGTCCGGTGCCGCCCCGGACTTTTCGACGAGACCCACAACTGTCTCATGGAGGACCTGCAGATCCCTCCCGCCAGCGTCGACATCGCCTACGCGGCCATGGTCGTCGAGCATGTGCAGAACCCTTCCGCCTTTCTGGCCGCCATCTCTCAATGTTTAAAGCCGGGAGGCCGTTTTCTTTTCTGCACGCCCAACGCCGCTTCCTATTTCGGGCGAGTGTGCCGCGCCTCCCATCGCCTGGGTATTGACGAATGGCTTCTGCGGCGCGTTCGGAAAATAGAACACATCGACTCCTACCACTACCCCATTGCCTACCGCTTGAACCGTGCCGAAGATATCGTTCGCGAGGCGGCGGACGCAGGCCTTGAGGCCATTGTCGGCTTCACTGAGTCCGAGAAAGCCTGCTCCGGCTATTTTCCCAAACCGACCAAGCCGATCCTCCACGCTCTCAAAAGAAAGCGCCATCGAACCCACAATCCCAAGATTCTGACCCAAATCATCGCCGAGGTCAGAAAACCCTTTGTGCTTTCCTGATCCCCTCCACCCACCGCTCCTCATTCCTCCTTCATCCTTCATCCTTCATCCTTCATCCCTCATCCCTCATCCTTCATCCTTCATCCTTCATAATTCCGCATTCCTCATTCATCCCTTATCGACTAATGTCTTCGATCAACGCTGTTCTACTGACGGGAGGCCGCAGGAAGTTGTCTGAACGATCCGCACCGGATCTCACAAAATCGTGAAACAAGTTTCACGAAAGCCAGAAAGAGAAAAACGCAGAGCTATTTCTATTTTCTCTCGAATATGGAACTCTCCAACCGTCACGACCTGGGGCAATCACGCCGTCGAGTCCTTGCGATTGATTGCTGTGACGCCTCTTCTGTTGACCAGGTTCAACACCGACGAGATCGCTGCATGGTACTTGTTCGGATCGTTGTTGATGCTGGGGAGCCTTGTCGGCGGGCGCATGGGGCCGACTTTCATCCGGATGATCGCCTTTGCCATGGGCGGGGCGAAGACGCTGGCGGTTATCAAAACCCGGGAAAAGGTGTCGGCTTCGGGAGAACCCAATTGGCCCCTCGTCGCTCGCGCCTACGGCACCTTGGGAAGTCTCAGCCTCGTTCTGGCCGTGGTTTCTCTAGGAGTTGGCATCGCGGTCGGCTATTTTCCCACCCTGAAAATTGCGGAGAGCGGGGCACAGCCTCAGGAGATTTGGTGGGCCTTCGCGATTATGCTGGGAACCGGGTTCATTTCCATGGCCTTCCAGAACATTTTGGTCGCCCTCAAGGGAATGAACTATGTCGCCCTGGTGAACCGATGGTCCATGGTATTCTCACTTTTGTCCGTGGGAGCCGGATTCGTCGCCCTGTCCCAAGGAGCAAACATCTGGCAATTGGCCTTGGTCATGCAGGGGGTGAAATTACTCAACCTCACCCGCCTAACCGTAACCCTGATCTTCGTCGCCGATAAACGCTTTCGATCCTTTCGCCCTTGGGTTATTGACCGGGAAATTATCTCCTGGGCGTGGCCACCATTCTGGCGGATCATGGCGCTGAGCTTCGCCGGAGCAGGATTGATCCAGCTGGCTGCAGCATATTATGTGAATTTTGTTACGATTGAGGAGGCAGCATCCTTTCTCTTTACCCTGAAGATCATCCTGTCGCTGCGAAAAATCAGCGATGCTCCTTTTGCCAGCCACACGCCTCGGATGGCCCGGCTTTTGGCTGAAGGAAAAGTGGATTCCCTTCGAAAAACCGTCCAGTCAAAGATCTCCCAGCAAACAATTTTTTTTTCACTGGGTATTCTAGGCCTGCTTTTGGCAGGAAATCCTCTTCTGGTTCTAATCAAGGCAAATGCAAAACTCCTCGATCCCTCTGAACTCGTGTACTTCAGCGTTCCCTATCAATTACAATATTATATTGTTAGCCATCTTCTGGTTGCGCAGTTGGGAAACCATATAATCTGCTTTAAGCGCCAGTTGCTCGCCGGGCTCTTGTCTGTCAGTCTTATTTATATTTTAATTCCGGATTGGAAACTTGCAGGCTTAATTTTGGCCTGTTTTCTTCCATTTTTTATACTGGTTCGGTGGACGCCGATTAAAGAATCATTGGTTCGCCTAAATGATCATCCAGGAACTCACCTGTGGAAAACTGCCGCTTCACCTGCCTGTATATGGAGTCTTATTTTTATGGTTCTGATTGTAAAAAGCTGAATATTTTCTTTTATTACTCCGATGAATAAATACCCGAATAAATTGGTACGATAAATGCTGATTCTCAGGCATGGAAAATCGAGACAGTCGAACACTCAGCCAGGAGGCACAAGAGGAGCAACGCCGCCAAGCGATTCGAGGACTGAAATCTGGAAAGACACAGGTGCTGGTGTCGAAGGAACTTGGCGTGTATCCGTCCACCGTGAACGAATGGTGGAAACGCTATCAGGCCGGAGGCTGGGAAGCCTTGCGCAAGAAGAGGCGCGGGAGGAGTTATGGGGACAAGCGCAAGCTTACGATCGAACAGGAGAGAAGGATTCAGAAGGAGATCGTGGACAAGACTCCCGATCAGCTGAAGCTCCGCTTCGCTCTTTGGAGCCGTGAGGCAGTGAGAGACTTGATCGAGCTGCGCTTCGGTGTGCGTTACGAACTGACCGGAATGAGCAGCGTGTTGGCGCGCTGGGGTTTTACCCCACAGCGACCGGTAAAAAAGGCCTATGAGCAGTCCCCCGAAAAGGTGCGCCAGTGGCAACAGGAGCAGTATCCGGAACTTGAGAAACGGGCAAAGCAGGAGAAAGCGGAGATCTGGTTTGCCGACGAAACGGCAGTCAAACCCGAATGTCACTACCGACGAGGCTTCTCGCCCAAAGGCAAGACACCGGTAGTGCGCCAAAGTGCCAAACGCTACCATTCGAGTCTGATCAGTGCTGTAAACAAACAGGGCAAGATGCAGTGGATGCCTCTGAAGGAAGCGATCAACTCGGACATTTTCCTGAAGTTCCTGCGGCAGATGATCAAGTTCCGCAAGAAGAAGATCTTCCTGGTCGTCGATAACCTCCGCGTCCACCACAGCAAACCCGTCAAGCAATGGCTCGAAGAAAACCAGCACCGAATCGAGCTGATCTTCCTGCCCTCCTACAGTCCCGAACTCAACCCGGACGAGTACCTGAACAACTATCTGAAGCAGACCGTTACTAGAAACGAACGACCTAAGGACAAGGAAGATCTCGATGCCTTGCTCAGTGTTCAAATGATCCTCCTTGAGTGCCGTAAGTGGCTCGTGCGATCCTTCTTCCGTCACCCCAATCTCCAATACATCTCGCTATAGGCTATTTATGTGCCGGAGTAATAAGCAATCTTGGAACGACAAAATGAATAAAAAAAAATATCGAATTCTTGTCATTGGAACTCCGTCAATGAAGCATCGATTTGGAGTATTGATTCGACCCTTAATCTATGATTTGAGGGACGGTGATTTCAGTCCAAGATTTTCCTTTCCATGGATAACGACCAGTAGTATAGTCTCACCTAGAAGATCTGTCTTATTTAAGGTTCGATCTGTCTTGTTCCGCCTTATTCAGATTTCGATCTCTTATATTGAAATACCATTTAAAATGCGTTCGTCCGACTGGGTTATTGTTCTGTCGAACTCAGTAATCGTTGTGCCTCCCCTACAATTTTGGAAACGGATATTTCGCATTAAGCTAGCTTCGGACTTTTATGTATCTTCTACCATGATGTACCTAGACCGCAAAAAAGGGGCTACTCGGGAAGATCGAGTTTACAAACGGATTTCCGCTCGAGAAACATGGCTTCTGAAGCATTCAAATTTGACATTTTTTAATAATCGAAGCGAACGTGAACTGCTCGAGAAGCAACTCTCGCTAAAAACAAATCAAAAAAACTTGGTCGTTTTGCCGCAGACCACGCCGGATCACGGCACCGCACTAGTTCCCCCTTCGCCAATACTCAGAATATTCTGGTGGGGAATGATATCCCCGCTTCACGGAGTTGATACAATTATAAAGGCTTTCCGGATTCTATCTCTTTTAAAAATCCCATTTTTCGCCACATTATTCGTTCTACCACGCCCTGAAAAGGAAGTGAATAGGGTAAGGAATCAAGTAAAAACATCGGCCCTCAATGATGTTGTTAAAATTGATACGGAGTCAACGTTTGCCAACGGAAAGCTTCTTCGTTCCATTCAAAACGGTTGTGATATTGTTCTTGGGCATTTTGGAGACCACTCGGATAAAGCCAAAACAATCGTTCCGACCAAAGTCCTTGACGGCGCATCATTAGGACTCCCGGTCGTAACACGATTTACTACGGGATTAGGAGAGTTTTTTGTAGATAAGCACGATATAGTGTTTGCGGATTTGGATCCGAAAGAAATTAGCAATTCAATAGTTAACCTTTACCATGATTGCGACACGCGTCAGAAGATTGGGACGAATGCTCGAAAAACATGGGAAAAGTATTTCAAAGAATCCGCAGCCGAGGAAATCGTCAGGAAAAGTTTCGCAACGGAATCGACCATTTGAAGGTTTCCAGATCTTAAACTTTACTTTCTCCCTAAAATTTAAAAACCGCAATGGAAATTCAAACTGCAAACAAAAATTTTCAACTCAGAGTCAGAAAATCAAGACTAGAGGGCGAGGTTTCGGTAAGTGGGGCCAAGAACAGTGCTCTGCGCCTGCTCGCCGCATCCATACTAACTTCCCAACGCTTGACGATTGACAACTACCCGGCTGAAATATTAGACGCACAGGTGCACGTCAAAATGCTGGAATCGCTAGGCAAAACATGTGCAGTCGACGGCTCCAGTATTATTATAACGGAGGAGGTTGAGCTTGAGAGGGGTTTGCACTGGGAGGGCCGTTCTATTCGCAACACATTGCTGATTCTTGGCGCATTGACTGCGCGGTTTGGTTATGGTGAAGTTCCTTTGCCAGGGGGCTGCAGGCTTGGAGATCGAAAGTATGATCTCCATGTCCAGGTCCTCGAATCTCTCGGTGCCAGGGTGACGGAGGAGGATGGAAGGCTGAAAGCCGAGGCTCCCTATGGACTTTGTGGAACAGACATTCATTTGCCGATTCGCTCGACAGGGGCGACGGAAAACGGCATCCTCTGTGGCACCATGGCACGGGGGACGACAAGGATTTGGAATCCACATATTCGTCCGGAGATCCTCGATCTCATTGACATGCTGAGCAAAATGGGAGCACAGATTGAAGTACGAGGCCAGGAGTCTATCATAGTAGAGGGGTCTGAGGGTCTAATTGGTTGTTCTCATTCTGTAATTTCCGATAATATCGAGGCGATAACTTGGGCTGTTGGGGCGGCGATTACCCATGGAGAAGTAATGATTCATAACTTTCCCTTTGGGCATTTAGAAGTTCCGTTGATTCACCTACGGGAGAGCGGCGTTGAGATCTATCGCTGCAAGAATACTGCAATTGTTCGTGCAAATGAGGTCTTCCCAGTAGAGATAAGCACCGGACCCTATCCAGGGATAAATTCCGATATGCAGCCTCTGTTCGCAATCTTGGGAGCCGTTGCACAAGGAGAGACGCGAATAGTCGATCTGCGTTTCCCAGGACGTTACGGCTACGCAGTCGAGCTAGCGAGAATGGGAGTGGAATACGAAATTAAGAATAATCTGCTCAGAATCGCTGGGGGGCGGGCCCTCTGTGGGGCCAAGGTAGAAGCCCTTGACCTTCGTGCTGGCGCGGCTCTACTTTTAGCCGGTATGATCGCAGAGGGTGAAACTGTTATCGCCAATGCATGGCAGATAGAGAGAGGCTATCACAATATTAATGAGAAACTCCAAATTCTATCTAAAGCAAAATGAGCGAGATTAAAGTAACAATCATATCGATATGGCACAATCGGGAAAATTTAGTAGATAAGTCAATTGAAAGCGTTTTAAATCAAAGCTTTAAAAATTATGAATTAATCCTATGGGACGATAGGTCTGACGATCAAACATTTATTCGATTAAAAAAATTCGATAAGGCAGAAATCTTGGTAAAACAAAGCCCGAAGAACCAAGGGTTGACAGCTTGTTTAATTCAGGCAATAGAAATGTCGAAAGGCAAATTTATTGCTATTCATGGAGCTGGCGATACCTCCCTTCCAACGCGAATTGAAGAACAGGCTAATTTCTTAAATTCTCACCCTAGAGTGGTTGCAGTTGGATGTAAGGTCGAAAATTATTGGGAAAAGACCGGAAAAACTCGAATATTTCCACTGGAAATTGAAAAGGGGCCAAAAAAGAGAAAAAAAATTGATCCCTATCGATCAAATCCGTTTACTCATGGCGAAGTGATGTTTCGAATGGATTCATACGAAAAGGTTGGAGGCTATCGAGAATTTTTTAGATATTCACAAGATAGAGATCTATGGTGTCGATTAGCCCCGGAAGGCGAGTTTTCTCGAGTAGATAAAATTCTCTATCGTCGAATACTTTTCAATGATGGCGCCTCGTATAATCCGGTCAAGCGAATGCATCAGGCTGCTTTTAGTGAAATTGCAAAGATAAGCTTTAAAGAAACTTGGGAGGGGCGGCTAGACCCGATTAAACAGCCAAGGGAATTGGTCCTTGCTTACATTCCTAGATCAAAAAGTTCCTGTCGGCGCCTTTACAATACGGCATTTGAGTGTTTTAGTGAAACCAAAGGACCCGAAATCTTTAAGGAACTGGAATGTCTCCTGAAAATATTTTCCGCTCGAAACCTATTGGCAAAAATTTTGTTCGTCTTGGCCAGAAAATATCCAAAATTTATCGGATCGTTAATAAATGTAAAACGTAGTTTTAGCAAAATAAAAAAAAATGATTTCTCAAACTAAAAATTCGCCTAAGATATCTGTCGTTATGGCCGTCTATAATGGCGAAAACTTCTTGATAGATTCGGTCGATAGTATTCTTACGCAAACCTTTCGTGACTTCGAATTTATCATCATAGATGACGGATCAACTGACAGGACTCCGTTCCTGATTGAATCTTTGAAAGACCCAAGGATACGAAAATTCAGACACGGAAATCGAGGTCTAACAAAGTCGTTAAATAGAGGTATCAGCCATGCGAAATCAGAAATTATTGCAAGACAAGATGTAGATGATCGTTCTTTGCCGGAGCGTTTGGAACGCCAGCTTCAAGCATTAGAAAGCGATCCCACATTGGGGCTTATAGGCACTTCGTTAATCCGGTTCGATGGAAGTACATTAAGATCAAACAAACACGTTCCTCCTTTGTGCGACCAAGAACTTCGACGAAGAATGATGCGTGGGGGCGTTGGTATCTATCATAGCGCAGCAATGTTCCGTAGAGAAATTAATGGCATTGATTTCCGATACGACGAGGATCTGGTTCAAGGCCAAGATTATGGTTTATGGGTTGAGATTGCCAGGAACTGTAAAATTGCCAACCTAGAGGAAATCCTTCACCTTGGATTTAGAAATAGACCCAGTAGTATCACAAATTCCAGGAAGATTCTCACATCGATAAAAGTTCGGCGGAACTTTGCTCGTCTTGCAATCCAGCATCTTGGTGGTTCATCGGGAGACCGATTCGTCCTAAGTTATAACCTAACCAAGTCATTTGCAAAGATGCTAACAATGGCAGTCTTTCGGAAGTGCATTTCGAAGAATTACCCGGATGAGAGGATCGCTCTCACCGAATATAATCAGCTGTATAAAAAGCTCTGTAGAAATAATTTTATCTAGTAGACTTTAGATCAGAATGATGTTCGCTACTCGTTGATAAGCTACAAATTCCCCGAAATTTTTTAAATTCAATAGTAGACCAGCTCGCATCTCTGCAAAATTCCAAGAGTTCATGAAAAATTCTAATGATTCGCTCTAATAATAAACGACTCCATAAAAGCGACTCGGCCGATTACCTGTTTAATCTAGGCTTGGCCTCGCTGATTGGAATTTTTATTTTTCTTCCTCCGATAGCTATTGTGCCATTCGGAATAGACAAGATTCTAGCTATATTCCTAATTCTGTATATTTTTATGAATCAGAATAGTGCAAAAGCAATGTTCGTTGCACTAAAAGGTAGGCGATTGCTTATCATGCTTTGCGGATTAGGATTTTCGCATGCAATAGTGTTGGTTTTGCACATTGATACCGTGAGAAGTATTCCCGGAGGTTTTGAATACGCCTATTTTGATTTACAAAAGTTTGCAATTTCACTACCTCTGATTTTTTCGATATCAATAGCTGTTACAAAACGGTACGGCTCGATAGATAAGTTGATTGACATATTGTTGTACTGTTTATTGATCTGGTTATCGACAACATTCCTCCTTATTCTAAACCCCGAATTTAATCGGCACGTTCTGAGCGTTTTACTGCGTTTGGGGGAAAGTAAGGTAGCCTTTGTGTCTAACCGTGGTTTTGGATTTACTGGAAGTCATTTGTTTACTTATCCGGTTCAGTTGTCACTCTTGTTCGTGGCGATCTATTTGGTGAAAAAAAATAATCCGGGAATATTATTTATACTCACGATATGTGCCCCATTGCTCTTTTTCGCAATAATATTCAATGCACGAATTGGATTTCTTCCGATCTTCGCTTTGATTTTTATAATAGTTTTTGATTTTTCGCAAAAAGCCCGGTTTCTAAGAGTTCTTTTAGGTGTATTTGGAATATTTTTGGGGCTATTAATATACCAATCGGAATTTTTGACTTCGTTAATACCGGGTATGTCTGTAACTAAAGAATGGCTTTTAAAAGGTTATTACGAAATTACAGGAGCAACCTTAGCTACAGAGGCTACAAATCTTTCAAGTCTTACACGGATGTGGTTTTTTCCGGATTCTACTAAAGGTTTTCTGATTGGGACGGGAATAAATATGCGAACAAGTGAATTGCGTTCGGATTTGGGAGTTATTAACTACGTATTCTATGGCGGGGTATTTTTCTATATAATGCAAACGCTGTTTTTTCTGTTGGTTTTCCCGCTCAAAGAAATATGGAGAAACAAGATGACACTTGAACTAGCTTTAGTTGGTGTTTTCTTTGGGATCGCGGTAACTGTGAATTTTAAAGGGCCTGCTTACACTAATCCGGGCTTCTCGACCCTATATTTTCTTGTGGTTGCCTATGTCTCTTTGAGGGTGTTTGAGCGGTCTGGATACAGCCGAAATGTGCAGTTAAGAACGCAACGTAGTAGCAGAATTCGTTAAGCGTAGTGCCAAACCTTATCTATATTCTCTCATTAGATCACTCGGGTTCAACTCTGATTGATCTTGCTGTCGGGGGCCTTCCTAGAATATTCAGCCTAGGAGAGATGCAGTTCTTTACGTCTCAGCTTCTTCAGGTAGATAGCGAGAACCCTCAGAACTACTGTTCTTGTGGCGAAAAGTTTCATAAATGCAATATTTGGTCCGTAGTTCTTCGAAGGTTTAGTGAAGAGATTGATTTTGATGTTCTCAGCAACCCTTCGGCAAAACCTCTATCGTTGAATTTACCGCCGAGGCGTAAATCATTTCGACTTCATCATCGCATCGGAAATGCTTTGATTGAGTCTGCGACGGCAATGGAACTACGGTCTCTTCAGCGAATCATGCTTTGGCTTTACAGAAAGCGTGGTATGAATCTGATTACCTTGCTTGACATTTTGAGTGAGGTTTCGGGGTCAGATTGGCTTGTCGACTCATCAAAAAATCTGGCCCGCTACCTATATTTACGCGAGTTTAACAATGGGAAGACTTTTGGAGTATTCCTTGTGAGAAATGTCGAAGGATATGCTGCATCAAGTTATACCGGCTTAGATGATAGAAGTGTCTATAGAAAAATGAAACACTGGACAGATTTTCATTCAAAGCGGCTGCCTAAACTTTTATCGCGGCAAGACCCTACGAAATACTGTTTTATTAGTTACGAGGAGTTCTGCAGAAATCCGCGTAAGGTTCTCAGCGACTTGGGAAGTAGAATAGGATTATCGAATTTTGATGGTGTCGACATGGAGCACGTCCATGCTCAGCGCTCCCATACTGTTCAGGGAAACCCCATCAGACTGAAGAAAGAATCGGTTCCGATCCATTTCGATGAAAGGTGGAGAGAGCGATTATCGAAGGAGCAACAGCATTTTGCCAGACAGTGTACGAGTATTGTCGAGGATACATTGGGAAGATTTTATAAGAATCAGTAGTGATGAGAAATGGAGAGGTTATTGCTTATGCCCACATCCCGAAAGCCGGTGGGACTACGCTAATCAATTTCTTGCGTTCTGTGTATGGCCCATTACACATTGATGTAATCGATCGGTTTCCAAGTGGGCATCCGAACAAGAGGTATCGTCGGAGAGACCTGAAAATCGACCTCAAACTACATGTTCGACCTCGAAGCTTGGCTGGCCACTCACTAAAACCGTTCGAGGACTTCGGGGATATGAATGATAGGATAAGCTGGTACACGATCCTTCGGAACCCGGAGATGCGTTGTTTTTCGCAATACTGTCAGGATATAGATTTAGGGAGGTGGCCCGAGGATACTCTCTTCGCTGAATGGATCGAGAAGGGTGGTAATAATTCCAACCGACAGGTTCAGCAGGTTGCCGGACAGGCCGATGCAAAGGCCGCGATGCAAGTAGTTAAACACAAATCCGTTTTCGTTGGGTTATTGGAGTTTCTCGAAGAAACCCTATGTATGCTTCCCAATGCTCTGGATTGCCCGGAGCTTAACGCAGCTTCTCAGGCAAAGCCTAGGAATATCAGAAACTCTGGGGGACGCTACGAGAAACACCTGGAGCGGGAACCTGACCTGCAGAAACAGCTTACTCAGCATAACGAAGAGGATTCCAAGTTTTATCGCATGATTGTCGAGAATGTTTGGCCAGATCAGTTGAAAAGCTTTTTGAGTAATCGGGGGGCAGGCCAATCTTCTGGGCATATGTGGCGCGGTAGCTATCATCGAATCATGAACCGGGTACACCGGAATATTTTTTATAAACCTTTCGTATCTTTGGACAGAAGAATCAATCGGCCAGAGTGTAGCTCACGATGAAGATCACCATTACCGGATGGTTCCCTTTTCCCCATGGAAACGCTTCGTCATCGCGGATTCGTTCTATCGCCTCTGGGTTGATTAAAAGCGGTTGCGAGGTAACCCTTTTGACTACTGCCCGAATTCCTTGGATCGCGGAGAATCGAGTGGGTGGTTCAGGAACTCCTGTTTTTAAATGGGACTCTGCATTCTACTCAACTACTAATTGCTTCGAAGGCCAGCAGAGATGGCGGAGTGGCCAGCTTTTGTTGGCCCAACTCAAGGCGGTATTTTTAATTCGGAAAGAATTTCGAAGGGGTAATATTGACGCGTTGTTTATCTACTCGCGTTCGTTTTTGTTCCTCTTTCCGGTTCTTTTTCTAAGCAAAATTTGTAAAATTGCAGTGGTTGCGGATCAAGTTGAGTGGTATCCAGTTCAGTATTTTAAGTATGGATGGCTAAACCCTTTTTTCTGGGACGATTGGCTGGGTAGGCAACTGATGCTTCGCTATTGTGATATGGTTACTGCCATAACGTATTTTACGGCTAGCCATTTCGAATCGCGGGATATTGCCTGCATGATCATGCCCAGTCTGTTCGATTACTCGCAGAGCCATTTGCCTCCAGCACGACACCGAAAGCCTGCTGAAACATTGACCCTGGGATATGCGGGAAATTGTAAAAAGGATGACGGTGTCGATGATCTGCTGTCTGCCGTTAGGCGATGCCGAAAAGAAGGATACGACGTTCGGGTTAGAATGCTCGGATGTGACGGGTTTTCTGGGCATTCGTTGGCCTTTGCAAAATTAATCAGCCAAGATCGAGAGCTGTCCCAGTCGGTCGTTTTCGTTGGTAGAGTCCCGGAGGATGCTTATCTGGCAGAACTGGGTAATTGTGATTGCCTTGTGCTGCCCAGACCGAATAAGCAGACGGTACGAGCGGCCTTTCCGACAAGATTGCCAGAGTTTCTTAGCACGGGCCGCCCAGTACTGACTACTAGCGTCCCCGATGTTCCAGTTTATCTCAATGCCGGTGAACATGCTTTCATTACACAACCTGGGCCGATCCCGCTTGCTCAAGGCATTAAAGAGATTGCCGATGATCCCACGCGTGCCGAGCAGGTTGGCAAGGCAGGCAGGGTTCGCGGGATGGAGGTCTTTGATTACATCACTTACACAAGTGAACTAGCGAAAAAAATTGAGGAATTGGTGGCAAGAAGATAGAAAACTTGGGTTCGGGATCGTCTTCGCCAGAATCGGTTGACTCCAAGACTTCTAAAATAGTAGGGCAGTCACTACTGTCCAATTAGTAATTCGTAGAAGTTCAATTGGTTAGGAAATTAAGTTTCGTCAAAATTTGTGAAGGATTCTGTAAGCAGCTGATGGATAGGCACTTTCTGGAAAGCGTTCACGCTCAAAACTTGCAGAATCCGGGTCAAACTGTGCTCGACAGCGAGGGTCTTTTTGAGACTGGCCACGAGAAGATAGGTGCACACGGCGATCCAAATTTGGGTTCGGACGGCATTGCCGGATGTGCCGAAGAAGGATTTGATCCGCAGGTTCTGCTTGATCCATTTGGAGAACAACGCGATCTGCCAACGGCTCTTGTAGATGTGGGCAACGGTCAGTGCCGGGAGCAGAAAGTTGTTGGAAAGGAAGACCAGATCCTTGCCGGTCTCCTCGTCGAAAAAGTGAACTCGACGCAGGGAAATCGGGTATCGTTCCTTGGAAAGAGGTTCGCTCAAACGGATCGTTTGATCGCTGCGCAATCCGGTGGCTTTGGCCACTCTTCGAGACTCCCTGACATGGAAGTCGAGGTTGCTCTTGGCCCGGATGACGAAGAACGCACCGGCTTGACCGAGACCGAAAAGACGAGCGAAGTCGAGATACCCGCGATCCATGACATAGATGGTTCCGGGGACTATCTGCATCCGGTCGAGGAAGGACACATCGTGTTCCCGTCCCTTGGTAACGTCGATAAACAGCGGGATAGAGCCTTGCAGATCCATTTGCGTATGAATCTTCACGGCACCTTTGGTTTTGCGAAAGTCCGCCCAGGGAAAGAGCGTCAGGCACAGGTCAATGGTGCTCGAATCGACAGCGGCGACCATGCCGTCCAACCCGAGGGGATCCTTCTCTGCGGCATAGAGGCGCTTCGTTTTTCGGATGAGAACTTGGGCCAAGGCTTCGTAAACCCGCCAGTCTCTCCAGAAGTTGGCGTAGGCCAGATTGGTCCGGGTGATGCTGCCGCGAAAGCCCATCCCGTAAGCATTTCGGTTCCAACGCAAACAGGCCTCGATGTCCCTCAACCCTTCCCGATAAGTCAACTGCGCGAAGACCATTGAGAGGAATTGATCCCGGGCGGAGAACTGCGGCGTGTTTCTGCGCATTGGGTGCAATTTGACGCAACGGTCGAACTCCTTCCGATCCAAACCGTCGATGATCTGTGTGAATACGAGCATTCCAGCGTTCATCCCTTATTGAGAACGAATGCGGCGAAGGGCCGCCAGCCGATTCAAATGCGTGACAAACCTTTTTTTTTGTAAGATACTTCAAATAATGCACTTGGAAAAGTTGAAGCGTCGCTTAATCGGACAGTAGTGTAGAGCAGTCATGAAAATTTTGCTTGTAGGATCGTTTGTCGCCTGCCAAGGAGCAGAGGAGGCGAGCGGCACCGTTATTTCACTTCGCTACTTGAGGGATGATCTGCAATCAGATCCCAACATCGAGATAAATACGCTCGATACTGGGCTAATCAGGCGAAGTAGCCGGTCGAAATTTGTTGGCGTTTTTCAAGTCATCCGTGAGTTTTGGAGCGCTGCGTCGAAATCCGAAGTCATAGCATTGCACCTAAGCCCGGGTGGGTTTTCTGTGATAGGGCCAATAGCGTGGTTCATCGCCCGACTTAAGAGAAAGCCAATTCTTTTCCGGATGTTTGGCGGGTTAGATTACCGCGAATTAGATTTTCCCTTACGGAACCTGGCTCACTTTGCTGTCATGCGAATGGATTCTGTGCTAGCGCAAAGCGAGGAACTCTATCATCTTTTCAAAGCACGGAAAATTAAAAATGTAGTCCATTTCCCTACTTCTAGGCCAATGCCCCCAGAGAGTGCCCCTAATCCACATTGTCGGAATGCGAATTCCTACCTCTTTGTCGCTCAAATTAAAAGAGCGAAAGGAATCTTTGAACTTATCGAGGCATTTAGAAGATTAGGGGATAGATATAAGTTAGATGTATATGGGCCGTTTTACGATAACCTCAGTGCGGAAATTTTCGAAGGACTCGGAAATGTTAGCTACAATGGTGTTTTGCCACATGATGAGGTTTCGGATAGGATGAGGACTAGCAAGGCTTTGGTCTTTCCTACCTACTTGGATGCAGAGGGCTATTCCGGAGTCATACTTGAAGCTTTCGGGTGCGGACTTCCGGTAATATGCAGCAGATGGAAATATTTACCGGAATTAGTCGATGAGACCTGCGGAATTCTGATTGAGCCAAAGAATGTTGATGCGATCGCTTGTGCTGTTCGTCGCTTCGACGCTGATGCCAATCTTCAACTGAGGCTTAGTGACGGTGCGTTTAGGAGACGGGTAGACTACTCAACCGATGCAGCCAAAATGAAGTTTTTGGATGCTTGTAATCTTGTCTCTTTGAGATGAATTCTGGTTTCTGTTCTCGCGATAATTTTTATTTATATTGGTGAAGTGTCTGGGGATTTATCGTAGCTGTTTGCTTGAAAAATAAAATGATATCCAGCGTTTCATAATAAAATCAAATAGGTAAAATATGTTGCGGAAATTTCTATCGTTCAACCGGACGCTTTCAAAAGCATTCCAAACAAAATTCAAAAGCCTTGTAAAGAAAAAAGAGACTAAACTTGAGTTTCAGCGGAAGGTTTTGGACGAAATAGATTCATTCAGGAAGGAAAATACTGAGGCTAGAATCCTTGAAATCGGAGGAATCGATAGGCCTTTCCTTGAACGAGCTGACGATTTTACCTATGTCGGTTTGGACGTAGAAAAAAGTGGTGCTTGCGATAGGCTTTATGATGAGTTCTATGTTCAGTCGATAGAAGATCCCGTTTTGGGATCTTTTGATCTGGTTTTTTCACAAATGCTTCTCGAGCATGTCCCGAACAACGAAAAGTCGTGGCAGAACATTTTCGACGCTATTAAGCCCGGCGGGTTTACTTGTCACACATTTCCGTCCGCCTACCATCCGTACTCTATTATTACGCGGGTGGTTGGCAATAATTTACAGCGAAAGCTGATTTCTTTATTTAGACCTGAATCTGAGAACGTGACTGGATACAAGGTTTATTATAATAAGTGCTCTTACCGAAGTCTTAAAAAACTATTAGAAAAGATAGGATACACCGATATTCGGATAGTGTGCAGTTACAGTGCAGAAGAATATTTTAGATCATTCTTTCCCGCATTTGTAGCAATAATTTTATTTAATCGGTTCTTTTCGGCATTGAGAATCAAGGCTTTTGCCTCCAATATATACGTTTCGGCAAGGCGGCCCATGCCGTTGGAAGCAACCCAGAATGACGCCGGGTCTTAGTCTTTAACGATCCGGGGGCGAGGCGACGAGCAAAATGCGAGATCGCGCGGGCTTGACGGCGGTTTTTGACGCATTCAGGCCGGATGCCGTCATTCAGCTTGCGCAGCGGTGCGATCTTGAGGGTCAGACCCTGGAGGACTACGATGCGAACATAACGGGCGTGCGCAATCTATGCGAGGCGGTGAGGCGGACACCGTCGGTCAAGCGGGTCATCTACACCTCCTCGCAACTGGTTTGCGAGGTCGGGCATGTCCCCGCATCCGATACAGAATATTGCGCAAACACAATTTACGGAGAGAGCAAGGTTCGGACAGAGGAAATTGTCCGTGAGGAAGACGGCGGTGGTGTCGAGTGGTGCATTGCGCGACCGACGACCGTGTGGGGGCCGGGCATGAGCGAGCACTATCAGTCCTTGTTGCGGCATATCCAGAAGGGGACCTATTTTCACTCTGGCGGCGGGAAGTTGCTGAAGTCCTATGCGTATGCCGAGAACATTGCCCATCAATACCTGCAACTCGTAAACGCACCGAAGGAGAAAATTCACCAGCAAGTCTTTTACCTGGCCGACTACGAACCTTTATCGCTCCGGGATTACGCCGACGCGCTGGCGAAGGAGCTGGGGGCAAAACCTCTCAAAATCGTCCCGCTACCGGTTGCGAAGGTCCTGGCCTTGAGCGGTGATGTCTTGAACCGTCTGGGGATCAAGTTTCCTTACAATACTTTCCGCCTGCGGAACATCCGCACGGAGTATGTCTTCGACCTGTCGAAAACCCGGGCGGTCTGTGGCGAGCTGCCGGTGGGGTTCGAGGAGGGGGTCAAGCGAACGGCGAAGTGGTTTCTGGAGGGATCCCAAAATCACGTCACGTCTTGATCTTTGACATGCCGGAGGGCGGATGAGTGATGAATGATGAATGAGGAATGAGGAGCGGGATGTGGAGGGATGGCGAACATCGAACATCGAACGACTCCCCCCGTAGCGCGATGCTTCAGCTAGCGTCTCCTCTGCCTCTCGGTCGGAAGTCAGAAGAAATGAGTCAGGAAACAAGTTCGAAGTCTAGCGATTAAAGCTAAACATCGGCCCACCTCTCCTCATTCATAATTCATCCCTCATCCTTTCATCCCCTTCCCTCATTCCTCATTCCTCATTCGAGCTTCGTCATTCCTCATTCTCCGCCCCGCCGTCCGAGAGGCAGCGGGGGCGACTAAAGTCAACCCCCCACGTAGCATCCCGCCGTGAGTCGGATGACGTCTACATCATGTGGTAGTCGCAGCTTGTTGCGGGTCCCTCCCAGCCAAGCCCATGGCCCGAGCAAGCTAGGACTACCACCAGAACTGAGCAGGATTAGGTTTCGAATTTCCTCGTATAAATGCTAGATCCAGGAGGATTCGGTTCTGTTACGACCTCACCGCCTAATCTCGGTTTGTCGTCCATATCCATCATCTATGAGTTTACCGACAGCCCGAACGAGGCGATGGTTCCTCAGGTCTGCGGAATGCTTCGGGAAAAGGGCCTGCGGGTGCGGAAGGTCCAAGGCGTTTTCCGGCGATATCAACCCGGTGGCCTGAGAGTTCGTCGGCTGATCAACCTCGTATGGATAGTATTATCCGTACCGTTTGAATTGATCCTTCGAAGACCGGAAAAATTGCTGGTCCGATCCACTCCACCGGGGATTCAAATTTGGGCAGCGCTGTGGATGCGGATACTGCGCATCCGGGGCATTCTCTGGTTGCTGGACTATCACCCGGAGATCGAAGCCCGGATGCTGGAACGTAAAGGGGTTGTCGGACGCTCGGTTGCCGCGACTTTCCGCCGACTGGACCGCTGGAGTCAAAATTCCTTTGAGAAAGTGATCGTTCCCGACGAGGCGATGGCCGAGGAAGTCGGGAAGAATACGCGACACCCTGGAGTGCGGGTTTTTCCGACTTGGTCGAGTGGGGCAGGGGACAGGAAGCAGGAGACCGCCCCTGTCGCGGCCCGTGGGGATGATACAATCCGAGTGCTCTACTGTGGGAATTTGGGGGCTGGGCATGAACTTGAACCTTTCGCCCGGTGGGCGGAAGAGGAAGGGAAAAGACAGGGAACAATTCGGATCGTAACGGTGGGAACGGGAGAGAGCGGACAGGCGCGGTTTGCGGAAATCGCGAAACGACTGCCGAATTCGGCCTGGGAGCACTGGGGAAGTTTGTCGGACGAGGAGTTGCCAGTGCGAGTGTCAGAAGAGGCGGTGACCTTTGGCTTGGTGGTGATGCGGGAAGAACTCAAGGGCCTGCTCTCGCCGAGCAAGTTCGGGACTTACCTCCGGCTCGGGCTACCGGTTCTGTATTTTGGCCCGCAAGGAACCAATGCCGATCGGGTCTGTCGCGAATTTGGAGGAGGCTTGGCGTTTGGAGCAGGAGAGGGGCGAGACCTCTGTAAGGAAGGCGGAAATCAGGAAAGTGAGATGGCGAACGTCCAACATCGAACGTCGAACATCGAACATCGAGAGGTTGAGAGCGAAGAAAGGACAGGCGGAACCCTTGAAAAGAACCATTCGCTTCATCCCGAGACCTTCCGCGAGGGCGTCGACCGTGCCCGGGAGTATTTTGGTTCCTTCACGGCGGAAGGCTTCGTGGCCGAAGTCCTTGGGGGCAGGTGACGCTAGACAGGGAAGCAGGGATCCCGCATAAAAAAAGGAAAGATTTGGGCAAACTGGAAAAAGCTGAAGTAATCCACCATTCCGGCGGGATTCCTTCAAATTGGGCAAAAGTCGAAGCCTTGAAAATGGGCAGATATCAAGTTTGTGATGTGTCAATATCGGGCGATGCGCCGAAGGACTTTCTTCGAATTTATGAATATGGAAAGGGGAAGAGAGGTTCTCCAGGGAGTTGGCCAGGTTATATCGCCAAAGTCGGTCATAAATGGCATCCTATGGAGTCCATTATGGAGCAGTTTTTTACCCGTTTGGGGCAGCGATTAGGCTTCCGAATGGCAGATTCCAAATTGGTCAATGCCCATGGGCAGCTGCGCTTTTGCAGCCGGTACTTTCTGAAACCTGGTGAGAGTCTGATCCATGGGGCCGAACTTTTTTGGGGATACTTGGAAGACCGAGAGCTTGTTCAGAAAATCGAAGAGGAAGATGAGTCTCGAAATTTCTTTACGTTTCAATTTGTTCAAGACTCGATTTTAAATCGTTATCCTGAGCAAAGTTACGAGATTTTATCCGATTTTGTGCGAATGTTATTCTTTGATGCAATTGTGGGAAACAATGATCGCCATTTTTACAATTGGGGAGTGATTGAGCATCCAGAGGGTAAGGTCGAGCCCAAGTTTTCGCCGATCTACGATACTGCCAGAGGTTTGTTCTGGAACTCTTCGGAGCTACATATTGGCAAACTTGCCAGTGAAAAAGATCGTTATCGTCGAAAACTTGAGAAGTACGCGAAGGGAAGCAGGCCCAAGATTGGCTGGGATGGCGTACGAAATCTTGACCATTTCGAGTTGTGTGGGCAGCTGCAGTCTTCTTCGAGCAGATGGTCTTCGATGGCAGACGAATTTGCGAGAACTCAGGTTTTGTCTGATGCGGAATCCCTGTTGCGAGGACCCGAATTTTCGGATCTGATAAGCTCGGTGAGACAGCAAATTCTACTTGACTGTCTGGAGGTCCGTTTGAAATTTTTGGAATTTTAATTATAGTAAGTAATGTCATGAAGGCACTATATCATTGTTTGCAGCGGCTTGGCGGCGTTGTTCGTGGAGAAGAACTTTCACGGTCAATGCGTGTTGGTGCCGAGCGTGCTTTTGGAGTGTGGTATGGGAATCTGAAGGTCGGCGTCTTGGAAGAGTCCAAGAATGGCTGGAAATTCTGCTACAGTCACGATTTTCTGGCACAAGATCGTGTTCGGGTCATTGCGGATTTCCCGAAAAAACAAAAGTCCTATGAAATGAAGGATTTATGGCCTTTCTTTGCCTCGCGAATTCCCAGCTTGGAGCAGCCGAAGGTCCGCAGGCAAATCCAGCGGGAAAACATCGATGCGGACGACAAGGGTGCTTTGCTCGAACGCTTCGGAAAGTATTCGATCGCAAACGCCTACACGCTGAAGTCGGCGTGAAAATGGAGAAACGGAAACCTCAGTCAATTTTGCCTTCGACTGTGGCTATATCCCGGGAGAGCAGTTCAGGATTCTGAAGGAATCCAATGCCAAGGTAGGTAGGCTGATCGGCGGAATGCCCAAGCATCCTGGAAAATGGATTCTTAAGTCATAAGTATCCAAAAACCCGCGTCCCCTGAATCCTGCCCCATGCCCCCCGACCCGCGTCCCCTGTCCCGTGTCTCCGACCCTGTGAAACAAATCAAAATCATCTCCGAACTTTATTACCCCGAGCAAAATGCTACGGGGTATTTTTTGACCGGAATTGCCGAAGGGCTAGCTGAAGGCGGAGCGGACGTTTCAGTCATTTGCGCCCAGCCGGGCTATAATTCCCGGGGAACGAAGGCACCAAAGAGCGAGGTGAGCAAGGGCGTATCGATCCGCCGCTGTTGGTCGACGACCTTCGATCATCGAAAGATTCTCGGACGGTTGGTAAATTTTGTGACAACCAGTATTTCTCTCGGCTGGAGGGCTTTGTTGACCGTTCGGCAGGGCGATTCCGTTTTGGTCGTGACCAACCCGCCACTGCTGCCGTTTTTGGTGCGAGTGGTTTGTGGGCTGAAGAGGGCAAGGTTCCTCCTTCTGGTTCACGATGTCTATCCAGACGTCTTTGTTGCGGCGGGGTTGTTGAAGGGAAACAGCTGGCTCTATAAACTGTTGGATTTGCCGAATCGCCTCCTGTTGCGGTCGAGTCATCAGGTCATCGTTCTGGGGCGGGATATGCGGGATCTTCTCGCCGCAAAGTTGCCGGAAAGGCAGAGGGGGACAGTTCGGATCATTCCAAACTGGGCAATGGACGAGGTGGTCGCGGAAGAATCGGGCGAGAGCCTTTCACTGGTCGAAAACATGGGCCTGGCGGAGGATTCCTTCCTCCTAGTGTACAACGGCAACCACGGGCGGACTCATTTTCTGGAAGTCTGGCTGGCCGTGGCAAAGGCGGTGGCCGATGACCGGAGGTTTCAATTCGTCTTTGCCGGCGAGGGCAGTGGCAAGGCACGGTTTGAAAGAGAGTGCGACGCCTCCGGGGTAAAGAATGTACATCGCCTGTCGTTTGTGCCGCGGCAGGAGTTGGTGCCCCTTCTGCATTCAGCGGACTTGCTCCTGCTGTCATTCTGTCCCGGCATGGCCGGGGTGTCGGTCCCCTCACGGATCTATAACCTCATGGCCGCCGGTCGCCCCATTCTTGCGGTGGCGGATCAGCATTCGGAGGTCACCCAGGTCTTGCAGGAAGAGGATTGCGGATGGTCCTTCGACGCCAAAGAAGAATCGGAAGAGACCGCCGCTACGATCGGAAACCTCCTGAGGCAACTCATCGAGAATCGCTCTGTCCTGACGGCAAAAGGCGAAAACGGACGAAAAGCGGTTTTGGAAAAATACACGAGAGAGATGGTGATCGAGAAGTATCGGGAGGTCTTCCAATGAAAATCGGAAACCGCATGTGATGCGACGGTCCGACGGTCCGACGGTGAGACGGTGAGACGGTGAGACGGTTGCGGCTTCGCCGCACGGTTCGCGCTTCGCGCTGGGCGGTCTGACAGTCTGACGGTCCGACAGTCCGACAGTCCAACGGTCCAACAGTCCGACAGTCCGACGGTCCGACGGTGGGACAGTCCGACAGTCCGACGGTCCGACGGTCCGACGGTCCAACGGTCCGACAGTCCGACAGTCCGACGGTGGGACAGTCCGACAGTCCGACGGTCCGACAGTCCGACGGTCCGACGGTGGGACAGTCCGACGGTCCGACAGTCCGACAGTCCGACGGTCCGACAGTCCGACAGTCCAACGGTCCAACAGTCCGACGGTCCGACGGTCCGACAGTCCGACGGTACGACGGTACGACGGTCCGCGCGGCAGCCGTTCTGAAGCGGCGGCAGGTGGATGACGTCCTTTTCATCCTCCACGGCGACGGCATGGAACGGGCGCGACTCGAGGAACGAGCGCGCGCGGAAGGTCTCAACAATGTGGTGTTCACCGGACCGGTGGCAGAGAAGGCGGAGGTCGCGGAGCTGATGGCCGCAGTGGATGTGAGCATGACCACTATGCCAATGTCCCCGTGCTGGCGACCTGCTCGCCCAA
This sequence comes from uncultured Puniceicoccaceae bacterium, assembly GCA_964633135.1. GTDB lineage: Bacteria > Verrucomicrobiota > Verrucomicrobiia > Opitutales > Puniceicoccaceae > Puniceicoccus. The sequence continues at coordinate 26,475 of CAZWFJ010000025.1, forward strand.
TAAGCTCTTCGATACCTTTGCGGCGGCGAAGCCAGCCCTGACCAATATGCCGGGACCGTTGCAGGAACTCTTGGAAAACAATAACTGTGGCGTCTTCGTCGATCCGAACAACCCGGAGGATTTTGCCGACAAGGTCCTTCGCCTGAAGAAACTCCCCGCTGCGGAGTTGGAACAGATGGGGCGGAACGGCAGGGCGCTGGGGGAGCGCGTGTTTTCCCGCGACAAGCTCGCCTCGAAATTGTGCCGCATTCTGGAGAGTGTCGCAGAAACGGGAAAAGGACCCCAGCCACCGTTGCCTGACGAGTGGGCCTGAACCAGTCCGATAGGAAGTATTCATGCAAAACATACCCCGGATTCTTCGAACCGTCAGGCCCCTTCGGCCCCGCCAGATCGCAGGGCAGCTTCGGGCCAGACTCCCGCACCGCTCCCCTGCCTCGACAGGACTTCCCGCTACCGCAGTTCCGGGGGGCGCATGGACGCCCGGAATTCCCAAGCATGCCGGGCATTGGGGCGGAAACCGGTTTCGCTTTCTCAACGTTGAGGCCGATCTGGAGGAGGCTGGTGGGTGGTTTGGTGATGTCAACGAGTACCTCTGGTACTACAATCTCAACTATTTCGAGTGGATCAATGCCGGTGGCTTCGATGACGGTCTCTACTGGATAAGTCGGTGGATTGCTGAGAATCCTCCCGGGTCTTCGCGGGCGTGGGATCCGTATCCCGTGTCGCTCCGCATCATCAATTGGATCCGCTATGCGCTGGAACATCCCGAGGTTCGGGATGCAGCGTTTTCGCAGTCTTTGGCCTATCAGGCGCGCTGGCTTTCCCGTCGCCTCGAGACTCATCTCTTGGCGAATCATTATCTTGTCAACGGAATCGCGCTCCTGTTCGCAGGAGCTTTTTTCCACGGACGGGAGCCAAACTCCTGGCTGGAAACCGGGTGGCGCATTTTGCGCACAGAAGTCCCCGAACAGGTGCTGGCGGACGGAGGCCACTTCGAACGCTCACCGATGTATCACTCGCTGGTTTTGGAGGACCTCCTGAACGTGGTGAATCTGACCCGGACCTTTCCGGAGCGAGTGTCGGGAGAGATTGCGCCCTTTCTCTTCCCCTTTCTCGAGAAAATGTTTTCCTGGTTGAGGGATATGGGCAATGGAGTGGATCGGTTTCCCCTGTTTAACGACGCCGCATTCGGAATCGCTTCATCATTCACCTGCCTGGAATCATACGCACGAACTCTTGACGTTCCAACAGGCGATCCTGCGTGCGAATCCGTGAGCCGGGTTTTCGCCGAGAGCGGCTTCGCGCGTCTCCAATCCGGTCCGCTCCTCCTCTTCGCCGATGTCGGGGGTCCCGGACCCTCCTACCAGCCGGGGCATTGTCATGCCGGGACCCTCGGCTTCGAACTTTGGTGCCGAGAGGCTCCGCTCATAGTGGACACGGGCACCGGAACCTATGAGAATGGCAAAGACCGCATTAAGCAGCGATCCACATCCGCTCACAATACCCTCGACCTGAACGGAATCGATTCCTCGGAGGTCTGGTCGTCGTTCAGAGTCGGACGGCGGGCATCCGTCATTCATCGAAAATTGCAAGAGGAAGCAGACGGGAGGTTTTTGCTCGAAGCCGATCATGACGGATATTCGCGCGTGGGCGTGGCCGGACCTCATCGCCGAACTTGGACGATCGATCAAAGCGGAGTCACCGTCGAAGATTTGGTCGTCATTGCGCGACAATCCGATGTTGTGGTCCGGTTTCATTTTCACCCCGACGTCGGGGTTCAAAGAACAAGTGAATACGTTTGGGAAATACGACTTCCCAAAACTGTGTTTCAGCTGGAAGCGGATTCCGCTTTCAATTGGAGCCAATCGGAATTTCTCTACTCCCCGGAGTTTGGCTTGTTTCAAGCGGCCCAAGTGCTCGTCGGAAGGAAGAGCGCTTCTGGCCCGGCCAGATGCAGGATCATCCTCTCCTTGCTCAGTTGATCGAAAGCCGGGAATCGGCCAGATTGAAATTATTCAAACCAAATGCGATGTTGGAAGCGGAGACAGTCGGACGGTCCGACGGTCCAACAGTCCGACAGTCCGACAGTCCGACGGTTGCGGCTTCGCCGCACGGTTCGCGCTTCGCGCTGGGCGGTCTGACAGTCTGACGGTCTGACGGTCTGACAGTCCGACAGTCCGACGGTCCAACGGTCCAACAGTCCAACAGTCCAACAGTCCAACAGTCCGACAGTCCGACGGTCCGACAGTCCGACGGTGGGACGGTCCGACGGTGGGACGGTCCGACGGTGGGACGGTTGCGGCTTCGCCGCACGGTTCGCGCTTCGCGCTGGGCGGTCTGACAGTCCGACGGTCCGACAGTGGGACGGTCCGACGGTCCGACAGTCCGACGGTCCGACGGTCCGACGGTGGGACGGTTGCGGCTTCGCCGCACGGTTCGCGCTTCGCGCT
>CAZWFJ010000026.1:0-28921 GCA_964633135.1 uncultured Puniceicoccaceae bacterium
TGCCTTCCCCAATTCCCCCAACCGACCTAACTCATAACCCTTTTCGAGGAGGCTCTCGCTATCTCGCTATGTCACGCCTCAATCAGGCCGCCACCGACCAACCCTTAACAGAGGCCAACGCCTCCTAACTCCAACCGGACAGTTATTGGCACACACTATCCTGTAATCTTGAGTTTCTTTTTATATGCAATTATCTAGGCTGCTATGAAATGTCAGCCATTCGCGCTTATATCGTTGATTTTTCCGTTATATCTCATCAGCTGCAGGCCGGTTGATGAGCAGGTTTCCGGTAACGAGCCACCGCAGGAGCATCGGGTCGCGTCACTGGAGGTCACGCCGGAGACGGAGGCACTTGCCGCAGCGATTGACCGGCCGCGACGGACGGTTCCACGGCATTGGCGGTCACAGCCGCTTTACGGGCTGATGAAAGATCATTTCATGATCTCGGGCTATGAGAGCACGCCGCGGGTGATGGTGCAGGTCTATCCCGGTGACGCAGGACAGTGGCAGGAAAGTGTTGATCGGTGGCGGCAGGAGGCTGGGCGCTCCCCGCTGGGGCAGGGGCAGCATGCCTCTGCCAGCCAAGCTGTCAGTATCGGTGGCAAAAGCGGGTTTCAGACCTTCGTCGAGGGGGTGGGGCACGACGGTCAGCCGCTTGTCATTCGGGGCGTCGTATTGCCGGGTGAGGCAGAGACCTGGCTGATCGAGATGAAAGGTGCTCCTGAAGCGGTCGAAGCCGAGCAGGAGTCGTTTCAGCAATTTCTCCAGTCAATCCGTTTTGGCGACGCTGAGACGGAAAGAGCGGCTCCGCAGCGTGCGCCGAACGGTTATTGATCATTGGTCAATACCCTTCCAATGCCCCGGCATCGTCCCCCGTTTCCTCCGCCAGAAAACCATCGACAAGATAAACGACACCGTTGCGTGCGAGGATAGGCCCTCTCGTCACCTTTGCCACTGAAACGATCAAGGCATTTCCCTCGCGAGTGAAGGTCAGTGTGCCATCGGGGAAAGTGGGTTGATTCCCTTCCAGCTCGGCTGGGGTCGGCAAATCAACTGGAAGGACATGGCTCAGCACAAATATTTTGGCCCGTTCAGCATTTTCTGAGGCGAAGAGTGCCTTGCGCTCCTCTTCCTCAAGATTGGCGAAGGCGCTATCCGTCGGTGCCAGGAGGGTGAAGGGTCCCTCTGTTTTAAGGAAGCGTGTCAACCCCGCTGACTCAATCAGTTGGACAAATTGACTGCATTCGTCAGAGTTGAGGCAGGAGGAGACCAGGTCGAGCCGGATGGTACGTTTCTCTTCGATTCCCTTCGCCGCCACTGCGAAGAAAGAAACACAAATAGCGACCAGGAAGATGGTTAGGGCTTGAGAGGGGACGGTGAGACAGGGGGATGGAGCGTTTGGAGGTTTCATAAAAGCGAATAATTGTAAGGGTTGATTTGATAAGTTTAGCTAATTAATGAAGCAAGTATGATTTCTATCTTGCTAGCCAAAAGTTACCCCTGTAGCAATGGAAAATCGAATCTTCCCCTTCTTTACTGATTCGTTGTTTCCAATCCTCTGTTGCTCCTATGATTAGCACTGCTCCTCTTGAAACATGTGTTTCGATTTTTCGTAACACCCCATTCATTTCGAAGTTGCGCCGTTTGCTCTCGGCTACGGTCGCGCTTCTGGCCTTCGCAGCTTCGGCCTCGGCTTCCCAGCCCGGGCCGGGCATTCCGAACATTCAGTATGACAGTTCGAATGTGACGGACTTTATCGCACCGACCGATATGGCGGAGATCAACATTGACCATACGCCCATTCTCCTCAGCTCGGGCTGGCAGGAGACCCATCAGGATGACGAAGGCAACAGTTACACGCACGCCGATGGGGTATTCGCGGCGAACATTGGCCGCACCACGGTCATCGACTTACACCGTGGCTATCTGGTCATGGCGGCGGAGGCACCCGGCAGCATGACTGGTAATGGCTATTCCACGATTGATCACCGCCTTTACGATATCAGTGATTTGAACAGTCCTGTCCTCATCGAAACGACTGGAGGCCAGGCTGGCTACAACACGCACGGATCGCTGAAATCCGGCAACAGTTGGAGATCTGCTGCAGGTTGGACGATTAATGATGATAATACTTTTGGCGGGACTCAGGCTTATCCTTTCCCGGAGCAGCGGGGCAACTCCTCCTGGACGGGCTGGCAGCGCAAATTTGTTTGGACTTACAATGTAAACTCGACTTCCGACCCCTACTGGATTGAGCGTTATGATCCCGACACCGATACATGGACACGCTGGGGCGACGACCCTGCTGATCCTTGGGAACTGGTTGGAGAAACGGGGGTTATTGGCTTTGGTTTCTTCATGGGGAACATTTTTATCATGGCCTCCGATCAGTCGATGACAGGCGTAGCCGCTTACGACATTTCAGACCCGGCCAACCCAGTTCTCCTGGATTTCATCAATACTGAAGACGGCATCGGTTCCTACTGGCCTATCATCTGGAAGCATTGGGTTATTGCCGAGCGTTTTAACACGTTGCATGCGGTTGATTTTTCTGACCCGACCGATCTGAAAGTCATCAGTATTCCGATGACCGACGCAGGCCTTGGCGGCCCGGGCGAGAAAACCTCGCACAGGCAGCACTATATGTCGCTCCAAGACGATTTCTTGTTCGTCGATCGTTTCAAGGTCGATCTGGCCCCCCTCGAGTCGGGCCAGGATCCAGTGATCGTGCAGGCCTTGCCACGGCAAAGCCCTCCTCCAAGCGGAAGTCCCACCAGTAAACCGGGAACCAGCCAGTGGGCCTTGCCGCTGGGCAATCTCTGGATTGCGGGCGGCTATAGCAGAGCACAGGGGGCTTCGATCTGGATGAACGACCCCGATCCTTCGACCGCCGAGGTTGAGGCCGATACCTTTGAGCCGACCATTAGCTACCACATGCCTCAGGATGGAGCGCAATTCGTCTCCACAGTGACGCCCATCGTCATGCTTATCCACGAGACCATTGAAACCAATAATTTGAACTACGGAAATACGGTCTTCCTCCGTGAAGTGGATGGCAGCAATCCCGTCGATGGCTCGACCTATGTGCCAGCGATGAACCTCGTCTATTCCATGGACGACTTTCTCACCATCAACCCCAATGACCCCCTGCAGCCCGGAGTGACTTTTGAGGTGATCGTGACCGACGATGCTTTCACCGATGCCGTTGGCAATCCCATCAAAGACGAGACCGGGGCGGGCGATAAAATCACCGTCGGTGGAGTTGATAAAGAGATTGCCTATCGCTTCAGCTTTACGACCGACGATGGCTCCAACAGTCTGCCGACTCTCGAGAACGAAACCTTCTCCCCCGCCGCGCCTATCGAACTGGATGGCAATGGAGAAGCCACGGTGACCATCACAGCTGATGCCTTGGACGCCGATGGGGACGCGCTGGAATATCTCGTCGTGTTTGGGGACGGAACAGACGTCAATCCCAGCGAAAGCAACAATGGCAACTGGACTGATGTTCCGGCTGGTGGCACCATCTCCGTTACCCACACCTACAGCGATCCTGGTAACTACCGGGCACTGCTCCGAGTCCGCGAGAAAGATGCGGTAAACGTCGGAGCGTTCCGGGTAGCCTCGAAGGCGGTCAATTTCCTCGTTCACGAACCGACTCCCAGTGAGCTTCCGACGCAGTCCACGACCATTGTCGTGGATAATACCAACGACATCGCTTGGTCGGTCAATCCGGACAACGATTCGGTGGCACGGATTGATGCCAGCGATCCGGCGAACTACGGATTGATCGAGGAATTGGCCATCGGCCAGCATCCCTCCAGTGTCGCACTGGACGGACAGAACCGAGCCTGGGTTACCTGCCGCGACGATGACTCCATCTGGGTGATCGATGCCAATGGCAACGGCGTGGCGACATTCGACGTTGCCAGTGGCGACCTTGCATACGGAGACCGCCCAACCGACATCGTCTTCGATCCCTCCGGCAACACCGGCTACGTAACCCTTGAAGGCCGTGGCACGGTGCTCGAAATTGATGGAAGTGGCACACCTTCGGTTGTGGGCGCACTACCCGAGCGTAATGGACTGAACGTCGAGTTTTATACATTACCGGAGGGTGACGGCATTGCTTCGGTTAACGACCTGACGGCGCAATCGACATGGGTAAAAAGAACCGAGCGCAATTTTAAGGTAAGCAATGGAGTTTGGCACGGGAAGCTCGATACCTCCATCCGTAATGAGTTTTATGAGGGTAATATTAGAACGGATGAAAGCCATTTCCTTTTTTTCCGAGACGGTGAATATGGTATTCACCGCGCCTACGGCGCGATTTACCGCGGTTACCTTGAAATTCAGCCCGGAGAGGTCGCTGCCAGCGGGGAGGACGTCAGCTTTACGATCTCTTCGCCCGGCCCCTTCCGCCTGACCATTAACGGCGCGGTAGTCGCAGAGAACACAACCGAGCGCACGAGTTCAGGTGATCCCAACATCACGGGATCAGGGTCGATTAATCTCGCGCCGGGGCGGCATTATGTGGAATACCGCTTCTACACAGAGCCGAAGAATGCAACCATGTCGGTCGAGTATTCGGCTTCTGGCATTAGCCAGCAGGAGATCCCGGCCAGTCGCTTCTATCCGGCCAATGAAACGCGTCGGCTTGGGCGCCTGGCGATCAATTCGGCTGGCACCGATTTACTCGTCGCGCAGCGCATATCCGACGACCATGTGGGCCGTATCGCACGCTATGGCATCTCCACAGGAAGCTGGGCGGAGCAACCGTTGATGCTCTTCCGTGACTGGTTCAGCACTAACACAGAGATCAGAGCTCGCGGTGTTCCTAATTATATCTTTGGCCTGGCCTTCGGTTTCAATAATGACCGTGCCTGGTATGTGGGCCACAAGGCCAATACGCATACGGGAGAAGTGCGTGGTGAAGAGGCAGGGGGCGAGTCGGTCAACTCCTTCCAAACGACTGTGCGCATGCTTGGCGGCATTCTGGATTTGACTGAACCGGACTACGTCCAGGCCGAACCTTGGAACGTCGATGAGCCGCTTCTACGGGTCGATATAGATAATCACGCTCAGCCATCTAATCTGTCTTTCTCGCCGCTCGGCACCCAGGTCGTCATGACCATGCAGGCGACCAACCGCCTGCTCGTGCTGGACGCCTTCACCGGTCGCGAACTCGACCGAGTCGATGTCGGACTAGCGCCGCAGGGTCTTTTCATTCGCACCCGTAACGACGGCACCCGGGAAATCTGGGTGCAAAACTTCACGGATCGCAACGTGACAGTTCTGAACGGCACCACAGTTCTCGATACAGCCCAGCGTTCGCTCGGCACGAGTGAGATTGCTGTCATCGACTCCATCGTCAGTGAGTGGAAATTTACCGCCGACGAAGTTAAAGGACAGCAATTCTTCTACTCCGCCGAAGTGGTCGATCCCGCTTTTGATCGGGAGGAGATCACCGACCCCAGCCGAATGGCGCTGGATGGCTACCTCGCCTGCGCCGTTTGCCACGACGACGGCGGCCATGACGGGCGCACCTGGGACTTCTCCCACCGGGGCGAAGGTCTGCGCAACACCATCGACCTGCGCGGACGCTCCGGCATCAGCCAGGGCAACGCCCACTGGTCGGGCAACTTTGACGAGATTCACGACTTCGAGAATGACATCCGTAACCACTTCGGCGGTGCCGGCTTATTGACCGACGAAGATTTCCAGGAGACCTCTGACCCACTCGGCAACTTCAAGACCGGGCGCAACGAGGACCTGGATGCCCTTGTTGCCTATGTCACCTCCCTCGGAAACGAGGATGTCCCACGCAGCCCCTACCGCGAGGCGGACGGCTCGCTGACGACCGAGGCCATCAACGGACGTCAGGTCTTTGCCTCCATGAATTGCGCCACCTGCCACGATCCCAGCAATGGCTATACCAATAGCGAGCGTGGCGCTGGTACTGGCAGTTTCTTCGATGTCGGCACCCTCAAGGCCAGTTCCGGCGAACGGCTTGCCGGAGGAACCGGCTCCCTTACTGGCATCGATACACCCTCCCTCATTGGCCTCCACGCCAGTGCCCCCTATCTGCACGACGGCTCTGCCTCGACTGTGGACGCCATCTTCGAGCAGTTTAACCCGGGAGGCGACCATGACATCTCCAGCCTGAACCACAGCGACCGCCGCGCTCTCCTGGCCTACCTACTGCAGATCGACGGACGCGAAGACGACGGAACCCAACCCGCTAACCAGCCAGGTGCCCTCCGCGTCTCGACTAATTTAGTCGATGTCAATGAGGACGGCGGCAGCGTTCAGGTGTTGGTCGAACGGGTCGGTGGTTCCGGCGGCAGCGTCTCCGTCTCCTGGAGAACGGCACAGCTCACCAGCGACAATGCGGCCACCGCGGATGTGGACTACACCGACTCCAGCGGCACCCTCACCTGGGCCGACGGCGAGACATTCGCCCAAGTCATAGAAGTTCCGATCATCAATGATCAGGACGCCGTGGAAGGTGGCGATGAGGCCTTTGGTATCGTTCTCAGCTCACCGACTGATGGTGCCACGCTGGCCGAGCCTTCGCTCGCTCAGGTCAACATACTGGAGAACGACAACCTGCCTGTGGGTAGCACGCTACTCGCCTCCAATAGCGCGCAAATCAACGATACGGATTCCAATGGCAATGGAGATGTGTTAGATCCCGGCCCGCACAGCGACCTCCGGGCAGGTAAATGGAGTGGTCCGGTCGCTAGCGTTATTGCCTTTCAACTCCCCAGCGACTTCGATGCTGCTAACCTCTGGGGCTTGAACTTACGGCTGTCTCGCAATACTACGGGTTTCACGAATAGTAATACGCCAGATTTGATCGTCGATTTGCTCCGGGTCTCGGATACGGCTGATCTTAACGCTTCGGACTTTGAAGCGGCCTCCCTAGGCAGGGTAGCCACCCGTCTCTTGGAAGATAGCGATGCAGCCAATGTCGTGAAGTCAATGACCTTGGCTGACCAGCAAAACTTTATCGACCTCGTTGGCGACAACGGAGGGGGGCCGAACAAATACGTGGTGCTCCGTCTGGCGACGGACGGTTTACCTGGACCTAGTTGGATGCACTGGCGGATCAATGGCGATACCGACAGCATACCCCCCGATCTTCAGATTGTAGAGTTCAACGAAACAGACACCCTTCGTATCGACACCGAATCCCTGCCGGATGCGACCGAGGGAACTGCCTACAGCGAGACTCTCGCCGCCGTCAACGGCAGCACGCCCTATGCTTGGGCGCTCGATTCCGGCCCATCCTGGCTGAGTATCGACACCAGCACGGGTGAACTCTACGGTACCCCAGGCGCCAGCGATGTCGGCACCGCCGCCGTCACAGTAACCGTCACCGACGATGCCTCGGCAACGAACACCAAGTCCTTCGCGCTGGGGGTTGTCGAAGGCTCCGAAGTGCCTGTTACGACGCGCTACGAAGCAGAAGACTTCACGGCTCAATCTGGAACCAACACCAAAACGGGTAACAACTCCACCGGATCCTTCCAAGATTACGGAGGCAGCGGCACCTACATCGAATGGAATAATGTGGACGGAGGCAACGGCGGAACAGCCACCCTAGACATCACCTATGCGATGGGTAGTGGTGCGGCCCGCTACGCAGATATCTACATCAACGGTGAAAGCACGCCGTCTGTCAGCAATTTGGAGTTCTTGAACTCTGGAGGCTGGAGTTCCTGGACTATTGTCAGCACTAACGTGACGTTGAACAGTGGCATGAACACGATTCGCATCGAAGCCAGCCCCGGCTCACAAGGTCCAAACATCGACTTTATGGAAGTCACTGTAAACGGCTCCGGCGGCGGCGACACCACGCCTCCGGCGGCCCCGACCAACCTAGTTGCCAATGGTGGCGATGGCCAGGTGACCCTGGATTGGGATGACAACAGCGAGAGCGACCTCGCGGGCTACGATGTCTATCGCGGCACCAGCAGCGGCTTCACGCCGAGCAGCAGCAACCGTCTCAATACCAGCCTGCTGACCGACAGCAACTACACCGACACCACCGTGACGAACGGCACCGAATACTTCTACGTCGTAAGCGCAGTGGACACGAGCAACAACGTCTCCCTCGCTTCCAATGAAGCCTCGGCCACCCCGAGTGCGCCTGTGGGCGGCGGCAGTGTCGTCATTGCAGGCACAACCTACACCGAGAGCGATTTCGCCTCTTATGACAGTGCCAGTAATCAGGATGATCCTGCTACGGGCAGCGTGGTGATTGATGACAGTGTCAGCCCGACTGAAATCCAAATCACAGGAAACCGTTGGGTCAGCTTGCCACTGGGCTATGATGTGACCGCTGACACCATACTGAAGTTCGAAGTCAGCGTGCCCACCCAGGGCGAAATCCAAGGCATCGGTCTTGACGAGAACGATGACTTCGATGACGCCAAGCGGCTCTTCCAAGTCTACGGAAGCGATAGTTGGAGCAATGCCTACTATGTGCTGGACGGCCCGGTCATCAGCGAAAGCTCTGGCACGTGGGACTACGCGGCTTTTGCGCCTGGTTGGGTCGAATACACCATCCCAGTCGGCCAATACTATACCGGCACGGGAGCCAGCCTGGTCATTGCCAACGATCATGACGTAGCTAATCCAGATGCAGAAATTCGCTTCCGCAACATCGAGGTCTATGAGGACAGCGGCCTTCCGACCGCGCTGGTTCACTGGGACTTCGACGAAAATGGCGGCAGCACTGCAGGAGATGCCTCAGGTAATGGGCGCGATGGCGTCATCACGGGTGCCACCTACAGCACGGACACGCCCGACAGTTCAACCAGCGCACTGAGCTTCGACGGCTCCGGTGACCTGGTTGAGGATGCCGATGCGGAAAACTATCTCAGTGGCCTCAGCGCATTCACGGTATCCGTCTGGGTCAAGTCGACCGGTAATAGCACAAACAAAGGAATCTTCATCACTGATACGCCAAACGGAGGAGATGATGTGCTTGGACTGCGCTACGACGCTGCGGGTTGGTCCGGTGGAGGCACCAGCGTCATCAAAGGTGGGTTCACCAGCACTGGTGGAAATTCGGTGTTTGAGAGCGCCAGTAACGTCCAAAGCACCGCTTGGCAGCACTTGGTTCTGTCCTGGAGTGATGGCGGAGCCGCAAAGCTGTATGTTGACGGAGTAGAGACTGTTTATACTGACACCGCCAGCACCGTAAGCGGCACCCTCAACGGGATCACGACCCTGATGGTGGGACGTGGTGCTAAAGATGCACCAAGCGGCTCTTGGAGCGGCCTGATCGACGACTTCCGCATATTCGGTGAGCAGTTGACCGCCCAGCAGATTGCCGACATCTATAGCGGCAATTGAAGGAAATTTTAGGACACCCATCGATTTTTTTAAATTCCTTGACTATTTTCTGTAAAAACAAGGAAAGATTCCCTTGTGACAAACTAAAACCTGTAAACCCAAGGAAGTACCCGCCAAATTCCTAAGTAACCGACGCCCTTCTCCGGTCTGAGCTTTGCCATTTGGTGAGCTTGTGGCTCGACAGGCTCACCATCCTGAGCGAAGTCAAATGACCGAAGAGTCGAAAGCAACCTTGCACGGGAGAGGCGATGCCGTTGTGTTGCGCCACTGAGAGCCGATGTTGGCCGCCCCGAGCAAAACAGCGGCCAGCCATTGCTGAAGCAGCGGAGCGTTCTCGCCGGAGATGTTTTCCCTCAACGTAAGGATTCTCCCGGTTTAGTGAGGTCTGAAATAAATTTCTCTTTCTGCTTGCGCTCATGGAGCACGCCCGCACGGAGCGCGGCGAGGCCTTTCTGGAAATCGAGTTACCCTTCTCCAAGACGCCCCGCCCACTCCGATATGGCAGCACGCCGTCGCCACCTTCCGGTGGATTCGCGACCACATCGGCACCGGACGGCACGGACTCATCAAAAGTTGGCACGGCTGTAAGCACTTTTTTTGACATCGTATTTTCGACCGAATTGGGGTCGTAGGGTTTTGGGGTGTTTTTGAACATTGCGGTCGTATTTTGTGGCCGTTTCCGTCGTAGGATTACGACGCGTACGGGCGTTTTGAGGGAGAAGGATTTCATTTTTCAAAAGAGTTCGAGTTGCTGTGGAGCGGGTTGTTTTTTGCGACGGTATTGGACGTGGAGGACGTGGTGCGCTCTGGCGAGGGGTTCTACGACATTGGTGGTTTTCTGAGGGGGCGGGTTGCGCAGGAGAGCCTCGAGGTTTGGGAGGGCGTTACGGATGTGTTTGAGTTCGTCGTAGAGGTCCTCGGGCAGCAATGGCTTGAGCAGGGCGGAGTAGGAGATGCGGCTGCGCAAGTCGTCGTTGACTGCCAGGGCGAGTTTGGCGAGCAGTTCGGTCTGAGCGAACACGATGATGGCGTAGTTGCCGGGTGTGTCTTCGAGCAGAAGCCGGAGTTTGCGCAGGTGCTGGGGCGGCATGAGGTGTGCGTCGTTTTACCAGGCCAATTTTACTTAGACTAAAAGTTCTTGTTCGGTCTCATCGAAAAGCTCCGCTATACTCAAATCCAACTGGACCTCCGACCTGCACCTCGCCAACGAAATGGGCCGGTGGGCGGTCCAACACTGCCTCCGCGCGAAACGAGTCCCTGCACCAACAAGGAACGAACTCGAAGAACGCCTTTCTGCAATTCAGCAGGAATTTCGGCGCGTGTGGCTTGTGGATAAAGTCGCCCCGGAGGTTTGAAGGCGAGCATGGCCCGTTTTCCCGGCGGGTAAGTGGATTGGCTCAGCCCGGATCAAGACACGAAATTTCCAATTCCGTACTCAAGCTGGATCGAATGGTGCTATTCGCAAAATAGCGTCCCCCGATCGGGGTGGTCTCATCCGGGTTCATTGCCACAGCGCAGGCCACGAACGCCTCGTCTGTCAGGACGCCATTGGTGGGATCAAGCCCGATCCAGCCGGCTCCGGGCAGGTAGACTTCCGTCCATGCGTGCATGGCCTCGGCCCCCTGGAGGTCTCCGGTCTCCAGCAGATAGCCGCTCACAAACCTGGCCGCAAGGCCCTCGTATTGGAGTAACTTCTGGAGAAAGGCCGCATAGTCCCGGCAGGATCCTGCGCCGCGATCCAGAAGCTCCTCGGGGCTGTAAATGCCGGGTTCGTCACGGGGTTCATAAGCAATCTCCGAATGTATTCGGCTATTTAACCCGGCCAAAAAGGCCACCGTCTCGCGGGTTTCGGGGAAAAAGCGGTCGGCAGCCCCCTGGAGCACGGGATCCTCGCAGGCACCAGGGGCAAAATAGGCAGAGAGGGCGTTTCGTTCCGATTGGTTGTAGCGAATCGGTCGGGATAATGCCTCGTTATCCAGAAGAAAGTCAAAGGGGTTACCCTGTGCCCGGACCACGCTCATGTGGTTCGTCATCGCGAGAATCCGGGTCTCTCCGATAAATTCGAAACGATAAGTCGGGTTCTCAAACGCATCCCTCACAAAGCGGAGATTGCCATCGGGTTGGGTTCGGATTGTCTGGGAAAATCGTCGAAAGCGCGGTGTCAGCCGAACGGACTGGAGAGAAAGGGATACCGGACCGTCGTAGTCATAGCGGGTAACATGACGAATCTCGTAAACGCGGTCACCCGGATTCAGCGGAAATTTTTCCATGGCTCTTCCGCAACTTGGCAACGATCGAGTTCGTATCGGGAAAGCAGAAAAAAGAAATCGGAGAGGCGATTGCCGAAGGTGAGTGCCGGAGCCGGAACCGGATAATCGCGATCAAGAGTGGTCATCCGACGCTCAGCCCTACGGAATATGGTTCGCAGCACGTGGCAAAGAGCGGCCGTCTCGCTGCCCCCGGGAAGCAGAAAGCTGTTCGAACGGCCCTCCAGGCCACTCTCGATCTCGTCAATCCAACTCTCGAGTTCAGCCGTTCGCTCCGGCCTAAAATCGTAGTGGTCTTGCATGGCCTCTGGACAAGCCAGAACGGTCATAAAGGCCATCAGGTCCATCTGCAGCTTCTGCAGTCGCTCCTGCCAAGGATGCTCCATGCCCAACTTCACCCGAAGCAGACCGAGAAAAGCGCATCCCTCATCGTATTCGCCGTAGCACTGGACGCGGACATCATCCTTCGGCACGCGCGCTCCCCCGATTAACTGGCAGGTCCCACTGTCGCCAGTGCGGGTATAGACTCCGGATCGTTTCATAAGACATGGGAGTTGTCGCCGCGATTGATCCGCCAGTCAAGCCCTCCTTCGCTTCCACCCATGCGAGCCAAGTCTTACTCCTTGGTCGCAGGTTCTTTTTTGGAAGAATCCGGTTTTGTGCGGTCCGTCGAGGCCTCCTTTGACGAGGAGGAGCTGCCCGCGTCCGAAGAGGAATCGGAGCGGGATTCACCAGACCCCTTTCTCTTGTAGTCGGTTTCGTAAAATCCCGAGCCTTTGAATATCAGCCCAGCTCCGCCCCCAATCTTCCGGGACAACTTCATTTTCCGGCACTTGGGGCATTTTTTCAAGGGCGCGTCTTTCATCGACTGGAAAACCTCCAGCTCGTGGCTGCAAGCGGTACAAATGTAATCGTAGTTCGGCATTGTTTTGAAAAACCGCAAAATTTGGGAACTGGATTGAAAAAAGGCAATACTTGATCGAGAACATAGGCGCAATGGATTCAACCGAATTTAGAAGGGCCTTCGAACAGCTGCAGGCGGCGATTGAGGATGAGTTTGACCACTGGGTTCCCAAGGCTTCTGCGAGGCCGGAAACTCTCCACCGCGCCATTCGCCATAGCCTTGAGGCCGGCGGGAAACGTCTTCGCCCGGTGCTGGTTTGCGCATTGTGCGAGGTTTTTTCGCAGTCCGCGCGGCCACTCCCCGCAGCTACCGCCATTGAGTGCCTCCATACTTACACGTTGATCCATGATGACCTCCCAGCCATGGACAACAGTGACCTGCGACGAGGGCGACCGACCTGCCATCGGGCCTTTGGAGAGGCGGCCGCCATCCTGGCCGGAGACGGACTCCTCACCCTGTCCTTCGAGATCCTCGCCAACGCCTACGCCGATCATCCAGCTTTGGCCAACCAACTGGTCCTCGATCTTGCCCGCGCCTCAGGCAGCCTCCAACTCGTGGGAGGGCAGATGGACGATATCGAGAACGAGGGAAAGCAGCCCGACATCGCCACGCTCTCCTCTATCAATGGCCGAAAGACCGGCGCTCTGATTGCGGTCGCCTGTACGATGGGATCGCGAATCGGTGGTGCCAGCACCGGGCAAATTCCTCTGGTCCACGAGTTTGGTGCCTGCCTCGGAGAAGCATTTCAGGTTATTGATGACATCCTCGACTTCACCGGAACGGAAAAGGAAACCGGAAAATCATCCGGTCGCGACCAGGCCAATCACAAGCATACGATGGTGACACTTGAGGGCCTGGATTCATCCCGTGCGAGGGTCCGGGAACTGACCCGTCATGCGCAGATTCTTCTCCGAAAAATAGGTGGCAACACGGCTTTTCTATCCTCTCTGGTTAACTGGATGGCCGAACGGCAGAGTTGACGCCCTACCCGACTTCTTCGTGCTGCAGCCGTAGTTGCCCGCAAGCCGCACTGATGTCGTGTCCCTTTTCTCTCCGCAGGGTGACTGAAACTCCGCTGTCTTTCAGTGTTTTGGCAAATTTCTCCTGGCGGCGAAGATTCGGGCGTTTCCATTCCAGCCCCTCCACTGTGTTATAGGGGATGCAATTAACGTGTGCATGAAGATCTTTCGCGATTGCTGATAGTGCCATCGCCTGCTCAAGCGAGTCATTTACATCATCAATCAGGATAAATTCCAGAGTGACCATTCGAGCGTGCCGCTCCCGGAAATAACGAACCGCCTCGACTAATTCGCGAAGGGGGTATTTCCGGTTGATCGGCATAATCCGGCTCCTCACCTCATCCGTCGCACCATGGAGCGATACCGCCAGCCGGATCGGAATTCCCAGGTCGGCCAATTTCCGGATCTCCGGCACCAGGCCCGATGTCGAGACGGTGATCCTTCGCGCCCCAAACCGGAAGCCCCAATCATTGTGCAGAGTTTCGATGGATCCCGCAACCGCATCAAAGTTGGCCAGCGGCTCACCCATCCCCATGAAAACAATATTGTCAAACGGCACGTGATCCTCACGAACCACCATCGGCGACTCTGAACCGCGTGCCCGCTCACCGATACGAAAAAATTGCCCCAGGATCTCTCCCCGCGTCAGGTTCCGTTTCCAGCCCGCCAGACCCGAGGCGCAAAACTTGCATCCATAAGCACAACCGACCTGGCTGGACACGCAGACAGTTGCCCGGGATTTCTCCTGCCCCACCCCCACCATGGGTGCCTGGATCAAAACTGTTTCGATCAGAGCACCGTCCTCCAGCCGCGACAAAAGCTTGTGGGTATCATCACCGGATTGCTTCCATAATACCGATGTTACCGGATTGCCGATATAGCGACGCTCCAGAACTCCTCTGAGGTCCACCGGCAGATTGGTCATGTCAGAAAATTCCAATACCCCCTTTTTATATATCCATTCCAGGATCTGATCCCCCCGGAATTTTGAAATCCCTTCGGACTTCAAATATCCCCAAAGAGATTCTCTCGACTCATCGAGAATGGACGGTTTTTCAGGTCGAAATTTCAAGTTTGGTCCTCTTGCGTTACTGGTACTCTTAGCATAGGGATAGATAAAAGCGATGAACTGGAATCAAATCAAGGTGCTGTTGTTGGACAGTGATGGCGTTCTCACAGACGGTGGCGTTTATTTGCCCGAAAATGGTGGTGGTGAAATTCGTCGTTTCGACATAAAGGATGGATTTGGTATCACGCGGCTGCTGGAACGCAAGTTTCCGATCGCTGTCATTAGCAGATCTCCCTCGACCCCGGTCGAATCCCGTTGCAAGAAACTTGGCATCCCTTCCGTATTCGTCGGCGTGACAGACAAAGTAGACTGTGCCCACAATCTGCTCGATCGACTCGAAATCGAGTGGAGAAATGCCGCTTTCATGGGTGATGATATTCCCGACATTCCACTTCTGGAGAAAGTGGGGTATCCGCTCGCTCCCTCCAATGCGGTTCCGGAAGTACGCCAGCTTGTAAAATGGATCTCCCGATTTCCTGGAGGTGCGGGAGCGGTTCGCGAGGCGTGTGACAATATCTACGAGTCTTTGATGCCCGAGAAGTCCTAACCGAAAACGTCCTGCCGCAACACGCGCGCAACACGCTCAGGTCGTTGGCCAGATTGATTCCATTTTTTGATTTTATCTCAGGAATTCAGGAAGGCTAGCACTTGGGATCTGGCTAAACAAGTTTGGCGGGATTTCCAAAGACAGTGGTGTTCTCCGCAACATCGCGGATCACCACCGCACCCGCCCCGATCCGGGACCAGGCACCCGCGCGCCTTCCCGGAATGATCCTCGCACCCGAACCAATCCAGACCCCCTCTTCCAGTATAACCCCTCCGCAGAGGTCCACCTGCGAGGAGATGGATACGCAAGAGCCGATCACCACATCATGGCCCACCGTGACGCCGAGGTTTAGAAACGCGAAGTCGCCGACCGCAATGTCGCAGGTCAAAACGCAGCCAGGGCAGATCACCGCACCCTCGCCCATCCGCACCCTCTCGCCCACAATTGCGGATGGATGGACGTAGGTGAGCAAACGCGCCCCCTTTGCCCGCAATTTCGCAGCCACTTGCTGACGGGGCACGGAGTTTCCCAGGGCGAGAACCACCAGCCGTTCCGCATCGGCGTGAAAATCCTCAACAGTCCCCCGCCACGGCAGCGGCAAGTCGCGATCCGCGCACCCGGGGTCATCGTCGAGGAATCCTGCCGGAGTCCAATCTTTGCCACAGACGGGGGAGTGCCGCAGCCAGGACAGCAACTCGCGTCCCAGCCCTCCCGCGCCGACGATATAAAGCTCCCTTGTCACAAACAGCGCTCTCCGGCGAGGACTCTCAAGGCCTCCAGCGTTTCGCACCGGGCGAGATCTCCCAAACTCAGGTCCGACTGAAAACGCTCCTCCAGCTCGGCGACAACGCTGAGCTTCGCCAGGGAGTCCCAGTTTGGAACGTCCTTCAGAGCGAGGGATAAATCGAGTTCCTCTGGCTCGACGCCATCAATGGCATCGGCTATCGCTTGCAAAAACTCCTGGGGATCAATCTTGGCCATAGGCTTTGACGGGTAGACAATGCACTCCGCTCACATCTGTCAACGCTGCCCCCCAGGAGAGTCCCACCCCAAATCCGCAGAAAACCGCCGGAAGCAAATCCGCCGGAGCCTGTGTTCCTCCGGCAAGCGTGTCGCACAGAACCGCCGGAATGGAGGCACTGCTCAAGTTTCCGTAGCGGGCCAGGGTATCCACCGGCATCCGCCCCGAGTCGACCTTCATCCGGCGCCGCAGGTTTGAGAGAATATAAGCGTTGGCCTGATGAAAAAAGAAGTAAGCGATCGCATCCGCGCCAATGCCAGCCTCGCCCAGCAGCGCCTCCACCGCCCCGGGAACCTCGCGCAGGGTAAACTTGAACACCTCCGCCCCGTCCATAAGCAAGCAATCCTCCCGATGAGGATTGCCTTCGGAGTCCAGAATTACGCCTGCCCGGTCGGGCGGTCGCCGAAGCCCCCCCGCCGGAATCTGGATCGCCGCCCTCCCCGACCCGTCAGTGCCCAGAACCGCCCTAAACTCCCGGCCCTCTTCAAACTCCAGCAGCGTGGCACTGGCTCCATCGCCGAAAAGCGGAACCGTGGCCCGATCACTGGGGTCAATCTGTCGGCTCAAGGTGTCCCCTGCGATCACAAGAATCCTGCGGGCACAGCCAGATTGGATCAGTGCTCCCGCATGGACCAGAGCATAGACCCAACCCGAGCATCCCAGGTTCAAATCAGCGCACGCAACCGATCTGGGCCAACCAAAACGTCCGTGCAGGATCGCTGCATTCGCCGGCTGAAAATGATCCGGCGTCTGCGTGACAAACAAACAGGCATCCGGTCCCTCCCCGCCCAGAAGTCCCGCATCCACAAGATCACGCACCGCCACCTCCGCCAGATCCACGGCAGTCGTACCCTCCGCGACCACCCGACGGGTGTGCAGGCCCGTCGCCTTTTTCAAACGTTCGATCCGTGCGCGGTCTCCGCCATATTCCGCCAGCTCATCATCCAAAGCGATGGCATGCTGTCCGGTCACTACCGAAACTGCGGCAATCCGAAAATCTTGCAAGTGGACATTCATCTCAAAAATCTCCTCCTATTCCGCTCCGTCGCTACGAAGCGCCCTCTTGCCCCTCGCCCCCATGCAAATCTCCGAAACGACCCGGATATCGACCGGGATCTTGAATCGGCTCAAATTGAGGCGGGCAAAACGCCGGATGCGGGAGCGAAGTTCCTGCGGAGGCATACCAGCCTCGGATGCGACCACCTCGACCGAGACCACCTGGCCCAGGATCGGATTCGGAACTCCAAAGACGCGACAGGCTCCCACCTCCGGCAGGCGCAGCAAAGTTGCCTCCACCTCGCCGGGATAAACCTTCTCTCCCCCGACATTGATGATCTCAACTTTTCGCCCCAGGAAACGGAGAGAGCCGTCTGACTCCACCGCCACCGCATCCCCGGTGCGGAACCAGCCGTCTCCGGTAAACTGCTCGTTCGATTCGTTCAAATATCCCACCACCTGCGTTCGACTTCGCAGCCAAAGTTCACCGTCGACCACCTTCGACTCCAGTCCCGGATCCTCAAGGTGCAAGCCCGTATCATTCCGGGGAACCGTACGGGCAATTCCCGTCTCACTGGTTCCAAACGTCTGGATTAGCCGCGCCCTGGGAAAAGCTTGCTTAACCCGCTCGAGTAGAGCTGGCGGCATGGCCTCGGCACCATACGTGATGATCCTCAGGCTGGAAAGATCGAATCGATCCTGGACGCGGGACAACAACATAAGATTCAGAAAGGTCGGCGTTGCCGGAAGAATACGGACTCTCCGGGACTCAATGAGGCGGGCCACCATCTCCGGGTCGCGCCCTTCGGGCAAAACGAGGGTCATCCCAGAGGCCAACGATCCAAAAAGCGTATTCAACCCGCCGATGTGGTCGAAGAGGAGAAAGAGAAGAACCGAAACCGAGCGCGCCTTCCGATCCCGGTAGGCATCCACAAAATTCTCCAGATCATGCAGCATCGCCTTTGGTTTTCCGGTAATCCCACTGCTGAAAAGCACCAAACCTGACCGGCCCCGCCGCAAAAGATCCTCGGCCAGTGGCGGCCTCCCCACCTCCTCTACGTCGCCAACGGCCCGAACCGCCTCCGCATCCCGGCCAAATCCCTCGCCCACCCAGACCTGCGCACCGCAAGCCCGCGCGCACGAAACCAGATCCTCCTCACGGGCCGATGTCACCGGAGCCAAAATCTTCCTCGAATGAATCCCAGCCAGAAGCAGCGCAATCGTGTCGAGTCCATAATCACTGCCGACCAGAAGAACCGATTCCTCCCGTTTCCTGAGAAAACTCTCCGCCTCCTCCACTCGCCCCACCAATTCCCCATAGCTCCACTCCGCACCCGCAGTCGCCAGGGCCGGGCGATCCCCGAACTCCCCCATGCGGGAAATTAAATAATGATGGCAGGAAGAACTCATCGTATCCGCAACAACCTGCCACACCTCCCGGCACATTGTCGACTCCACAAACAAGCCGCCTCAAAGGAAATGCAATTCACAAAGGACTTTGAGCGTTTCCACGCTTCTCCAGTCCTTTGCCAAAAGCCTCAACAACTAGACCTAGCCGAAGAATTAAGTTCACAATGTGCAACGATTATGAAATAAGGCAACAGTAAGTATAAAATTTCGATTTTTATCCTTCATGACGCCAAAATTCCTTGAAAATCTAATTTTAAAGCAATTTTTTTAGGACGGTTCTATAAAATTAGGACAGTTCTATAAAATTTATGCAATTTCCTGATGCTTCGAATTTGGGCATATTGACCGGGGCTGGCAGTGGCAAATCCGGAATAGGCCACGGCCTGCCAGCCCGACGATTCCTTCTTCCCAGTTCTAGACCGAATCCATCCGTTTCTCCGTCAGTTTCTGACGGCTCTTGGTAAAGGCCACCCATGGGTCTGGATGATTTTCGGGTAGACGGTCTTCGATATTACCAATGTTCCAATGATCTGACCGGAGATCTGCGTCCAGCTCTTCCCAATCAAGCGGGACGGAGACGGGAAGTCCGGGTCGGGCACGGAGAGAGTAAGGGACGACGACTGTGGCCCCACGGCTGTTGCGGAGGTAGTCGACGAACACCTTGCCCCGGCGCTCGGACTTGGTCGCCTTGGCAATAAATTTCGCGGGGTCCTCCTTTTGTAAATGCATGGCGACACGGCGGCAAAATTCGCGCGCACCGTCCCAATCCGCGCTTCTGGCGAGCGGCACGCAAACATGGAGTCCCTTGCCCCCGGTGGTCTTCACAAAGGAGGTCAGCCCGAGGTGCTCCAGAATCTCCCGCAGGCGGCGGGCGCCTTCGAGAACGGTGGTCCAACGCACTCCTTTGCCTGGGTCGAGATCGAAAACGAGCTGGCGGGGAAAGTCGTCGTGATCGGCCCGCGATCCCCAGGAGTGAATCTCAACCGCACCCCACTGGGCAAGCGAGACCAGGCCTGCGACCGAAGCAACGACCCCGTAGGTGCCCTTGCCCGACTTCTCGGGGATCTCCACGGTATCCACCGATTCCGGAACCGAGCTATCGAAATGCTTCTGGAAAAAGCAGCTATCCTCCCGTCCGCCCGGGCACCGAACCAGGGTCAATGGCCTGCCGGCGAGAAAGGGCAAGATGACCTGCCCAGCCATTGCGTAATAAGCCGCGATGTCGCCCTTGGTGGCACCGCTCGGGCGGTCCATGGTACGCGTCGGGTGAGAGATCGGGACACACTTGGTCTTTTGCCAGCTACGGTTCCTCCCTTCTTCGTAGGTGCTGTCAACCCGCTTGGAAACGATGCCTTCCCAGCCATTACGATAGGCCTGGGCCAGACATTCTGTGCCATCCTCAGCGGAATAATGGCTGGCGTGAACAAAATGCCGCTGGCTGCGACGCTCGTAAAACCAGTGTTCCAGTATCTTCTTGCGTTCCCTCAGCGGAGTCTTTCTCAGATCATGCTTCAAGAGGTGCAAGACATCAAAGACACAAAAGCGCAGGTCTCCCCCGCCCTTGTTTTTCAGCCACTCCCGAAGAAGCCTGGCATCGCTTCGATTGTTCTCGTCGAGGACGACGACTGCCCCATCTATGATGAAATCGTACTCACAAAGGTTTCCAATCTCCTCAACTAATTCGGGAAACCGGTCGGTCCAGTCCTCGCGATCCCGGGAAAGGAGGGAGACCTTTCCTCCCCGTTTCTCGACGAGCAACCTGCGGCCTTCCCAGTCACGCTCGTGTATCCAATCCTTTCCTTCCGGAGGTCTGTCGACCGAAATCGGCAGCGACGGCTGCAGTTTTCTGGGCACCTTTTTCCTCCGCACTCCTTCGAACTCTCCGATCTTCTTCTCACAGGCCAGGGTTTCCTCGTGGATCTCCTGGATCTTCTTACCGGACAACACACTCTCGGGCTCGGCTTTGGTAACGCTCTTGCGGCGGTCGTCGGTCTGGGCATGCTTATCCTTGTTCTTCACGAGAATCCATCGTTCGCCCTCCGGCCCGTCGTCACCGTCGATCCTGATGAGGTCAAAGGCACCGCGCAGCTTCTGCCCCTTGAGCCGGAAGTGTAGCTGCCCTTCCTTCAGGCCTTTTTTGACCTTTCCCTTTATTTTGATCGGACCCCGGTCCCAAACGATGACCTCGCCCGCGCCATACTGCCCCTCGGGGATCACCCCCTCGAACCCGGCATAGTCGATCGGATGGTCCTCGGTCCTCAGTGCCAGGCGCTTCTCGGAGGGCCGGAGACTTGGACCCTTGGGAAGGGCCCAGCTCTTGAGCGATTTTTTGTAAGAAAAACGAAAATCGTAGTGGAGGTTGCTGGCGGAGTGCTGTTGCACGACGAAGAAAGGGCTGTCGGGCTTCGAGTCCTCCTTCTTCGCCTCCGGCTCGGGAGTCTTTTCGAAGTCTCTCTGCTGGTTGTATTTCTGAAGCTTAGACTTGATTTTTCCCATGGCTGAAACGATGCGAAGGGGTAAAAAGGGGGGTGACGATGAAATAATTCAAACCGATTCCTGCGCCGATGGCGATCCAATAATGCCTCCTCCTTTTGGAGGATGTGCAACCGCCCGGACCGGGTCAACTACCCGGACTCGAATGTACCTCGTAGGAATGGGTTCGAATCTTTCGCGCTGCGAGTTCCTCAATGATCCGCCCGGCGACCTCGACGCGAATATTCCAAGCGTCGGCCGGGGAAGCGGTCCACATCGCCAGCCAGCACTGGATCGCCTCTCGCTCCATCCCCATGATCCAGAACTTTGGATCTTCGTCTCCCACCAAAAGCCGACTTTCGTTGCCAGCCCGGATGGCCACCTCCCGAACAACGCTCATGTCGGCCTCGTAGGAGACGTAGAATTCGAGCCGGGACCAGATCAAACTCTCGCGGTTGCTGTAATTGATCACCTCCTTGCTCAGCATGGAACTGTTGGGCACAACGTAGCGCCTCCAGTCCCAGAGCTTGATGACGGTGTGCGTGGGGGTAATGTCTTCGATCGTCCCGTATTGCTTGTCCAACAGGATCGTATCGCCAGTGCGAAACTGCTTTGAAAACGTGACCACGTACCCGGCGATCACGTTCTCGAGGAAAGGCCGGGCCGCTATGCCGACCAGGACCGCCCCTGCGGCCCCCAGGATGGAGATCAGGCCCGTCGAAAAGCCGCTGAGAAAAGGAAATATGGCAAGTCCCAGCCAGACAAGAAACAGCAGGGAGAGGAGGGTGCGCCGGATGATGGAAAACCGATAACCCAGGCTCTCCAAAGCCTGATCACGCGAGGTCTCGACATGGTTTGCGGACGGAGCTCCGGAGCGGAGGGGTTCGAACCGCTTAATCTTCTGAATTCGGGCTGCCCGCTTTCGCTCGGTGCGGGCCAGAAGATTACTCAACAGGTACCAGCCGACAAGACCGACCAGGACGACTATCGCGAAATACAGAAAATCATTCCTCATGGCCGTCAAACCTTACCGATTCCGCCACCCAACGCGAGTAAGGGGTCGCAGCCCCATCCGCTGCCACCCATACCCACTGCGGGGTCTCGTAGGGATGGTTTGCAGCGAAGAAACGTTCGATGGCTCCCGCCCGCTCACGGGTTGTCTTGATCCACAAGCGCAGTTCGGCCTCCTCGCAGACATTTCCCTTCCAGCGAAAGAACGATCTTAGCTCCGTATCCACCTGCACGCAGGCGGCCAGCCTCTCTTCGATCAAACGGCTCCCCAGCTCTGCCGCCTCGGTAGACGTAGCGACTGTCGTCCAGCCGATGACCACCTCACCCTTTTCCGTCATCATCCTCGCTCTTTTCGGGGACCCCGGTAGCTGCCGCAGGCTCAGTCTCGACCGCAGGATCCGGTTGAGCCGGCCCGTGCGTTTTCTTCTTTCGACCTGTCACCAACCCGTAAACGAGGTAGCCGGTGAACAGGACGGCCGGCATCCACTGCCAGTTCATCAGGGTGAAGGCGATGACCACAATCACGACAAGAAACCGCGTCATGGAGTGCTCCATCCGCCAGTTGATCGCTTTAAAGCTAGGATACTTTACCCGGCTGAACATCATGAAGGAAAGAAAGAGCAAGAGGACGGGCATCGCATATTTCCAAGCTCCAATCACGACATCCCCTTCCTGGAACCAAAGCATCATCAACGTCAGCGAAGCAGTCAACCCGGCTGCAGCCGGGATCGGGAACCCCTCAAAACTTTGGCTCACCGCCCCCTTGTCCTCAGCCGCGACACAATTAAACCGTGCCAGGCGCAAAGCTCCACAAGCCAGATAGACAAAAGCCACCATCCAGCCTGCCCGGTCAAATTCGGCCAAAACGATCTGGAAAACCAAAAGTGCCGGGGCGATTCCAAACGAGATCAAATCGGCCAGCGAATCGAACTCCCTGCCAAACGGACTCTCGAATCCACCCAGCCGGGCGACTCGCCCATCGAGAAGATCGAACAGAAACGCACCGAGAATAAAGAGGATGGCCCGGTGGTAAAAACCGGCGGACGGGTAACCGGTCTTCTGCTGGAGGGCACCTTCGAGAATGCTCAGGATGGCCGCAAACCCACAAAACAGGTTTCCCGCCGTCATGAGGTTCGGGAGGAGATAAATCTTCGGCTCGTATCTGCTCATGGTTTATCCTTTATGGTCTCCGGAAGCCGGGCAATGATGGTTTTGCCACCCTCGACCCGGTCCCCCTCGCGGACAAGAATTTCGGAACCCGATGGCAAAAACACCTCCGTCCTTGAACCGAAGCGGATCATCCCGAATCGCTCGCCCTTGTCCAGGGAATCCCCCAACTTCGACCATGCGACGATCCGCCGGGCCACCGCTCCCGTGATCTGCCGCACACCGACCTTCCTCTCCGCCCCCTGAAACAGCCAGGCCCGGAACGCATTGAGCGAGGAAGCGTCCGGATGTCTCGCATCGAGATATTTCCCGTTCTTCTCCTCGGACATTATAACCTCCCCTGCGATCGGCACCCGGTTCACATGGACGTTGAAAACCGACAAAAAGACGGAAATCCGCACCGGCAAGCCCTCAAACGGCCCATCCTCCTGCTCAACGATGTCAGCGACGACCCCATCCGCCGCCGAGACCACATCAAGGGGATCGCCCGGTATCTCACGCTCAGGATCGCGAAAAAAGTAAAGGGAGAACAGAATCAGACCCACGCCGATCCAGCCGATCCAGGCAAAAGCCAGGAATCCGACTGCGGTGAGGACAGCGAGAATGGCGAAGACCCAACGGCCCTCGTATAAAGTTTGCCAACGCATAATGCAAAAAAGTCTCGCAGCCCAATCCGCCCAACGCAAACCTGTTCGACCGAAAACCCTATTTGTGTTGAACGATTCGGACTTTTCCCATTTTCTAACGACTTCCATGGTCACTAAAAAGACAACTCGCTCAAACTCCGGTCCGTCCGCCGGTCCGGTCGACAAGGCCACCAAGGCAAAAATCAACTCGTCGCTATCGGATGACGAGCGGATCAAACTCCTGGAGGACATGATCCGCATCCGCCGGTTCGAGGAACGATCCCTGCGCTCGTATCAGCAGGGTAAGATTGGTGGATTCCTGCACCTGTATATCGGGCAGGAATCGGTTGCCGTAGGATCGCTCTCGGTTCTCGGACCGGACGACCATTTTATCACTGCCTACCGGGATCACGGGCACGCCCTCGCCTGCGGGATGTCGATGAACGAGTGCATGGCGGAGCTATACGGCAAGGTAACCGGATGCTCCAAGGGCAAGGGAGGATCGATGCACTTTTTCGCACCGGACAAAAACTACTGGGGCGGTCACGGGATCGTCGCCGGGCAGACCCCCCTCGGGCTTGGCCTCGCCTACGCCCTGAAGTACCGGGGGATCGACGGCTGCGCATTGTGCTTTCTCGGCGATGGGGCCGTGAATCAGGGAGTCTTCCACGAATCACTCAACCTGGCCGCTCTTTGGGAGATCCCCGTGGTCTATATAATTGAGAACAACGGCTATTCCATGGGCACCAGCGAGGCCCGCTCAAGCAAATTTACGGACAGCCTTGCCAAGCGTGCCGAGGCCTACGATATGGCATGGGAAAGCGTCGTCGCCAACCATCCCTACGTGGTCCGCGAAGCAACCGACCGCCATGTTCGCTACGCGAAAAAAGAATCGAAGCCCGTTCTCCTGGAGCTCAAAACGTATCGCTACCGCGGCCACTCCGTCGCCGATGCGAATTCCGAAAAATACCGGACAAAAGAGGAGATCCAGAAGTATCAGGAGACAATGGACCCAATCCAAGTCTTCCGGACGACGCTGATCAATGATGGGATCATCGATGAGGACAGGATCAAGGAAATCGAGAAAAATGCGAAGGAAGAGGCAAACGCTGCCGCCAAATTTGCCGACGAGAGTGATTTCCCCACGAGCGAATCCATCACCGAGGATGTCTACTGGGAAACCGATCATCCCGACCAGCGCCAGAGCGAAGGCCGCATGTTCTTTCACTCCTAAACCTTTTGCCCCCTTTCGTCATGCCAGAAATAACTTATCGCGAAGCTATTAAACAAGCCCTCATTGAGGAATTGGAACGCGACGAAAATGTCGTCGTCATGGGAGAAGAGGTCGCCCAATACAATGGCGCCTACAAAGTCACCGAGGGCCTTTACGACCGGTTTGGAGGGAAGAGGATCGTCGACACGCCGATCAGTGAGGCCGGATTCATCGGCCTCGGCATCGGAGCCTCGATGCTCGGCATCCGCCCCGTGATGGAACTCATGTTCTGGAGCTTCTCCTACGTGGCCTTCGATCAGATCGTCAACAATGCGGCGATGGTTCGCTACATGTCCGGCGGCCTTATCCACGTACCCATCGTGATCCGCGGCCCCGCCAACGGAGGGACCAACGTGGGTGCGACCCACTCGCACACGCCGGAAAATTTCATCGCCTACACTCCGGGACTCAAGGTGGTCTGCCCAGCGACGGCCTATGACGCCAAGGGGCTGATGAAGAGTGCGATTCGCGACAATGACCCGGTTTACGTGATGGAGAACACCCTCCTCTACGGCCAGAAATGGGAGGTCCCCGAGGAAGAATACCTGATTCCGCTCGGCAAGGCCGATATAAAAAGAGAAGGCAGCGACCTTACCATCGTCGCCCACGGACGCTCTGTCATCACCTCGCTCGAGGCCGCAAAAGCACTTGCCGAGGACGGAATCGAGGCTGAGGTGGTAGACCTGCGTTCTATTCGCCCGCTGGACATCGACACCGTTCTCGAATCAGTCCGGAAGACGAACCGCGTCCTGCTGGTCGATGAGAACAAACCGTTCTGCGCGACGAGTTCTCAGATCTCCCACATGATCCAGCTCGAGGCCTTCGACTATTTGGACGCCCCGATACAGAGAGTCACCTCAATCGACGCCCCGGCCATTTACTCCGATCCGCTGGAGAAAGAACAACTGCCGAATCCGGCCCGGGTCGAGAAAGCTGCCCGCGCCGTACTGGAATAGGCACCCACCTTGAATCGAAACTTCGCCCTCACCGTTTGAACCTGAACCAAGAAAGATAATTCCCATGGCTGAAATCATCGAAATGCCCAAACTCAGCGATACTATGACGACCGGCACCCTGGTCAAGTGGCTGAAAAAAGAGGGAGAGTCCGTCACAAACGGAGACAAGCTCGCCGAGGTTGAGACCGACAAGGCGACAATGGAGCTGGAGAATTTCGACGACGGCATCCTGCTCAAATGCTACGTCTCCGAAGGCGATCAGGTCGACGTGGGCACCCCTGTCTGCGCGATCGGCGAGAAGGGGGAAGATGCACCCGATGTCGCAGGTAGTTCGGGAGGCTCCTCCTCTGGCGGCAAGGAGAAGGAGGAGGAGGAGAAAGCTGGTGAAGACGAGTCAGCCGACGACCAACCAGCGGAGAAGGATGCGAGCGAACAACCCGAACCCAAGTCAGAGTCCGAAGACGATGGGGATCGCATCAAGGCCTCCCCCCTCGCGAGGAAGATGGCCAAAGATCAGGGAGTCAGCCTCAGTTCGGTAGAGGGCAGCGGTCCGCGAGGACGCATTGTCAAAGCCGATGTGCTTCGGGCCATTGAGTCCGGGGCCGCCGAGAAAGCTGCCGCGCCGACGGATGCATCCGCAACGGCGACAGCCGCCCCCGCATCATTTGCTGCTCCCGCGAGCGGCACCTTTCCGGCAGGTGAGGAGATCAAGCTCACAGGCATGCGCTCGGCCATCGCCCGTCGCCTCTTGGAGTCGAAGACAACAATTCCCCATTTTTACCTCGAAATCGAGGTCGACGCGGCTCCGTTGCTCGCGCTTCGGAAGAGCGTCAACGAGGGCCTTGCGAACCTCCCGCCCGAATCCGGCGGTGCAAAGTTCTCTGTAAATGACTTGATTCTGAAAGCATCTGCAGAGGCACTGCGCCGTGTCCCGGCCGTTAATTCCTCTTGGGGTGAAACCAAGATCGTTCGCCATGGAGCCGTGCACCTTTCCTTCGCCGTTGCCGTCGAGGATGGACTCGTCACGCCCGTCATTCGCGACGCCCATGCGAAAACACTACGCCAGATTTCCGCCGAGGCCAAAGAACTGGCAGGGAAAGCAAAATCCAAGAAACTCAAGCCCGATGAGATGTCCGGGAGCACCTTCACGGTAACTAACCTCGGGATGCTCGGGATCGATTCGTTTTTCGGCATCATCAATCCACCCAACGCCGCAATCCTATCCGTTGGTGCCACCGTCTCAAAGCCGGTTGTCGACAAGAGCGGTCAAATCGTTGTCGGCCAGCGGATGAGTGTCGGCATCAGTGCCGATCACCGCGTCGTCGACGGAGCCATTGGAGCCCACTACCTCTCGGCCCTGAAGGAAATCCTCGAGGCACCCGCACTCATGCTCGTCTGACGCCCGATCAATGGCTTTATCCGGTGCCGAGACCCTTGAGGCAGCTCTCCAGTCCTATCGTCGTTTTGCCGCAGAACAGAATGCCGATCTCGGAGAGCGGCTCAAAAGCCGAGTAGGTGCGACCTCCCTGGTTGATCAACTCACCAGCGAACTCGCTCACGAGGGCAAGCACCTCCGCCCCGCACTGACACTGGCCTCCTACGCCGTCTTCTCGGGGGGAGAGATGCCCAACCGGGAGTGTCTCGCCGCCGCACATGCGCTCGAAGTCTTTCACAGCTTCGTGCTCATTCACGACGATGTGATCGACGGCTCAAAACAAAGGCGCAACCGCCCTACCCTTCAGGTGCGCCTCGAACGGGAGCTGAAAATTCCGGCAACTACCGCCGGACATCTCGCCATTGTGCTGGGCGACATTCTCTTCGGTTATGCGATCGGCCTTCTCAGCAACCCGGAGATGAACCACGAGCTGATCGGCCCCCTCCAACAATACCTGGCCAGTGTCACCGAGGACACCGGACTCGGCGAGGCCCGCGAACTCACCTTCCTGAACATTCCCCTCCCCGAAATAAGCCTCGAGCAGATTTCCGAGGTCTACTACCTCAAGACCACCCGCTATACCATCGAAGCTCCCCTTTGGCTCGGTGCCAGAGCCGCCGGAATGCCACCGCAACAACTCGGCAGCCTCACCGATTTTGCACGCCCAATCGGCCTCGGATTCCAGCTGGAGAATGATCTCCACGAAGCATCCCTTCCCCTTAAAACCTTCGAGACTCTCGCTTACGACTTCCAAACGGGAGTCAAAACGCTCTTCCTTCGCGAACTCTATGACGACCTGGCACCCCGGCAGCGCCAGGAACTCCTGGCCGCCCTCGACCGCTGCCAAACAGACCGCGCCGCACTCAATCGCCTGCACGAACTCATCCACTCCGCCCCCACCCTGACCCGAATGAAGGACGAGGTCGAACACTGCTTCGCACAGGCCAGGGATTGGATTCCCCGCTCCCCCTACTCCGACGAACAAAAGAATGGCCTTGGCCTCCTGGCAGATTTTATCTCCCACCAGCGAAAACACTCCGAGGCCAACCCCGTCTGAAGACCTGGCCACTTAAAAAAATCTGGGACCATCCAGCCCACACCACCACGCAACTTGACATGCCCAAATCGAATTCCCACGGTAGGCCGAGTATCTTGTAACAGTTTTTCTTTCGTAGTCGGACCGGCTCTGGACCTTCGTAGCCTTGGCGAAGTCGGTTGCCGTCCGATCCCTTTCGGCTCAATCATCGCTTTGGGGGCCGGGGGCCAAGGCCACCCGACTACGCTTTGATACGAAATTGATTTTGTTACAAGATGGTAGTAGGCGAACTCGGGTTCTTCGGTGTGGGTAAAAAAGGGGTGCTTTGGGCGATTTTTTCTGCGGT
>CAZWFJ010000027.1:0-22500 GCA_964633135.1 uncultured Puniceicoccaceae bacterium
TCGTGAAGGAACAATTGGCAAAGGAGCCGCCCGGGAAGCGGGAGCCGAAGGCGCACCCGATGGAAGGGGCTGACTGGAGAGGACTCGCAGTGGCAAAAGGGATTCGGAAGAAACTGTTCGGATAGGAGAGAAGCAAACCACTTTGCTCCGGCGTTTCGAGTGAGGTTCGGGGATAACGTCCCCTGAATATTCTTATGAGGATGGCGGGCAAAGGCGGATTTTCAGGGAGATGAAGATGATTCGCGATTTTGCCCCACTGGAATCCAGAAATATAGCGATCAGAAAAATACTGCCTCGCTGAGGGTTTCGCGGGGATTCAGAAGATGGGCTTCGAAAGGCCAGTTTTCACCGGAGGCGAAGAGGGTCTTGAGATTTCCGCGGGACTGTTCGACATCGATCTCGACCTGCAGGGTTGGCTGGCCATCTGCATTCGTCCACTGGCCCGAGATCCGTTGCAGGGTCTCGTCCCGTACCGAGAACTCTTCTTGAAGTGGCGAATCGACCCCGGCTGCTTCCAGGCAACTTTTCATCCAGGAAGAGAGGTTCCTGGCCTCACCTGCCAGGCTGGAAGAGTACGTAAATCGGAGTCCCTGGACTCCTTTAGCGAGAATCTCCGGCGCAAATCCGCTCAGGTACTGGCCAATGGATTGGCGCAAGGGAAGAATGCGGGCACTGGCTAGATCCCTAACTCTTTCGGGATGCTCCCATGGGATATCGTGAAAAGCCTCGTCTTCGACGCTGCTGTCGAAAAGGATCCGTTTTGTGCCATTGCGGATTGAGCGGTAATGCTCGCGGACACGCTCCGAGGGGACTCGGTGAAACCAGTGACAGACGGGAAGGTCACTCTCGAGCCATATAGAGACCTGATTCTCGAGGTAACCCTTCTCGTTGGGAGGATAACCAAGCATCAGTGCCTCGCAGCAGCACATGGATCGGGGAGTGTGGCCGATATAGCACTGGGCGAAGAGCTTGCCTTCGAGAAAGCGGTCTGAGTTGTTCTTTTCCTCGGGGCAGAGTACGATGATGCGACATGGATATCGCTGGCTGAAATGAATGGCCTCGTCGAATCTTGCCCTTGCGTCTTCGGCAGTTGTTTTCTTGCCGAAGTGCAGGATCAGGTTCATCTGGGAAGCGCGGAATTCCGACGGTGCTCCCGAACCTTCGATACCGGGTTGCCACATTCGGCCCAATTGTCGGTTGACCTCCGCGATCGGAAGAATGATTCCGGGAAGAGCTTCGAGAATGGTAGTCACGTTGGGATCTCCTGGCTGGATGGAAGTGATTTCGGGAGTTACGGGCCGCAGCGGCGCCACTCGTGGCGGTGTTCCCAGAGAAGACGCTCGGCGGCCAAAGGACCCCAGGAACCGGAACTGTAGCGGTGGAGTCCGTGGCGTCCGCTGGCGGACCACTGTTCGAGGACCGGCGTGATCAGGGACCAAGAGGCTTCGGTTTCGTCCCCGCGGATGAAGAGTGTCGAGTCGCCTACCATGGCGTCCATGATCAGCCTTTCATAGGCCTCCGGGGTATTGGAGCCAAATGTCGCGGCGTAGCGAAAGTGCATCTTGACCGGCTGTGTTCGCGTCTCCAGTCCGGGGATTTTTGAATTAAGGAGCAGGGTCAGTCCCTCATCTGGCTGGATCCCGATGACCATGGTATTTGAGGCGAGGTCGTAGAGGTTGCTCTCGCTGAAAAGGATTCCCGGCGGGCGCTTGAACTGGATGGCGATCTCACTCACACGCCGGGCGAGTCGTTTGCCGGATCGCACGTAAAAGGGCACTCCTTTCCACCGCCAGTTGTTAATTGAGAGCCGCAAGGCGACATAGGTCTCGGTGGTAGAGTCTTGAGGCACATCCTGCTCGGCGAGGTAACTCTTCACCTTTTCCCCCTCGATCAGTCCTTCGTCATACTGGGCGCGCACCACGTCGCCACCCTCGGGGTTTGCGTCGGGGACCTGGATGGCCTTGAGAACTTTGACCTTCTCGTCGCGGATGGATTCCGGGTCGAGGGATACGGGTGGTTCCATGGCTGTCAGGGAAACCAGTTGCATCGCATGGTTTTGAATCATATCTCGCAAGGCACCACTGGAATCGTAGTAGCCAGCGCGGGTGCCGACACCGAGATCCTCGGCGACGGTAATTTGGACGGACTCGACGAACTGGCGGTTCCACAGGGGTTCAAAAATGCTGTTGCCGAAGCGTTGTACGAGAAGATCCTGAACGGTTTCCTTCCCGAGGTAATGGTCGATGCGAAAGACTTGATTCTCGGTGAAATCGCGGGAGAGGGTTTCGTTGAGTGCCTGCGCACTCTCAAGGTCATGCCCAAAGGGTTTTTCAATAATAATCTTCGATTCGCAGCGGGAGCGACTATTGTGACGGGCCAGACCACTGGAACCCAGATTCTCGAGAATCGGGGTGAAGACATTTGGGGGGGTCGAAATGTAGAAGAGGAACTGCATATCGCGACCGACCTTCTTTTCGATTTCGCAAAGGATCCCGGCGAGACTCTTGAAATCCTCTGCACTATCGTACCCCCCGGCATGGTAATGGATATTGGGCCGAATCCGATCCCAAACCTCGTCGTTCAATTCCCGGCGAGAATGATCCTTGACGGCGGACGTTGCCATTTCCTGAAACTTTTCATGGGGTATGGGTTTTCTGCCAAATCCGACGAAGTGGAAGTCCGAGGGCAGAAGGTTGTCCAGCCCCAGATTGTAAAGGGCGGGGATTAGCTTGCGGGCGGTGAGATCTCCGGAAGCACCGAAAATGACGATCACTGTGGGGGGAGCACCCCGGTGTTTGCTTAGCCCCTTGAGAAATGGATGGCGATTTTTATGGTCCATGAGCGAGTTACGGTTGTGTGGGTCGGTCGTGTTTGAGAAATATCGGCACGTTTTCGTAATGGCGCAATTCGCCGATGGTCCCGTTATGGAGTTCAACTTCGGTGATGTCGAAGCGAAAATGCTTCGGGCTGGGGCGGCACTGCCTGATGTAGCCGAGGGCGCAGCGGCGGAGGGTCTTTCGTTTTTGTTTCGTCACAGAATGATAGCCGGAGACCAGCGCACCCTTCCTTCGGGCGCGCACTTCAATAAACACGAGAATTCCTTGATCTTTTGCAATCAGGTCAATCTCCCCATGACCGTGGGACCAATTTCTGTCGAGAATCCGATATCTGCGGTGCCGACGGAGCCAATCCGCTGCATAACTTTCGGCTGCCGCACCAGCTTTTTGCTGCTGGGTGAGCGGGTGCGGTTGTTTCGTCTTTTTCCCCTGCAGTCGGTAGAGAAGTTGCTCAAGAGAGACCCTGATCGGAGAAAAATTCATGGGAGGAAGTTAGGTGAAAACTCGGGCGATTACGATTCAAAACGCGCGGTTCTCCGGTGGGAGGTGTAGCCTCTGCAAGACCATTGCATGTGGCGATGGCTCTCGCTTCCCAGGTGGAAACTCCGCCAATTGCTCCCGGGAAAAGTTCCTCATTCGGCTTACTGGATAGTAGGAAGTTATGTTACCAGGAGATCTTCGATTATTAGGTTTTATTAAAAAAGATTTTGGCAGAAAACAGGAAGTCCATCTAAAAAATTAGAACGGTGCTATAATACTACAGGGTTTGCAGGGTTTTCGGAGCGGGCCAAACTATTGTGTTGGGGAGAGAATTATTCTTGGAGGGATTGGCTCCACGCTTCGAAAATCTCTCTGGCGATGGGGGCTGCGGTTGTTCCGCCGTGGAACTGATCCTCGATGGTGACCCCCTCTACGACGACGGCGACGGCGATACGGGGGTTTTCTGCTGGAGCGAAGCCGATAAACCAGGCGAGGGTGAGGGGTTTGCCTCCGGGATAGACTTGGGCGGTGCCGGTTTTTCCGGCTACGGTGAGGTCGGGGGATCGGGTTCGCCGGGCGGTTCCTTCGTCGACGGCACGAACCATTCCCCGCACGATGCTATCATATTCTTCTTCGGTGAGGGGGAGGGGAGTCAGGTCGTAGTTTGGGCGCCAATCTGGATCGCGGCGGACGATGGTGGGACGGAGACCGGACTCTCCGGTGGCGAGTCCGGCGGCCACGAGAGCCATGTGCAGGGGGGTGACCCGGAGAAATCCCTGCCCGATCGAGGTGTTGGCAGTGTCGCCGGGGAACCAGGGCGCGCCCTGGGTTTCTTTTTTCCAATCGCGGGTGGGTACAATGGAGCGGGAGGTCTCGAAGGGAAGTTCGATACCGGTGGGTCTATCCAGGGCGAAGAGGCGTGCGGTGTCAGCGATCCAGTCGATTCCGGTGCGCAGGGCGATTTGGTAGAAGAAGACGTTGGAGCTGACGGCGAGTGCTTCGGGGAGGGCGATCTCGCCAAAGCCGGGAGGGGTGTGTTCGGGAAAGTTGCGATTGCCCACGCGGTAGCTTGGACCACAGAAAAGGACATCGTCGGGGTCGAGGACTTCTTTTCGGAAAGCGGCAATGGCGGTGATGGGCTTGAAGGTGGATCCGGGGGGATAAAGTCCCTGGATGGCCCGGTTGAGCCAACCGCCGGCCTGGTCGATCTCGCGGTAGACATCGCTTGGGATGAATGGTGTCAGATCGTTCAGGTCGTAGGCGGGGCTGCTGGCAAGGGCCAGCACTTCTCCGGTGCGTGGGTCGAGGGCCACAGCGGCCCCTGTTTTGCCCTCAAGACTGCGCTGGGCTGCTCGCTGGATGGGGGCATCCAGACTCAGGTGGAGGTCCTGGCCTTGCTGGGGGCGAACGAGCGAAATGCGTTCATACTGGAAGCCCTGGGGGTCGACCCGCCAGATTTCCTGGCCACTTTTCCCGCCGAGGAGGGCATCAAAGGAGCGTTCGACGCCGGTCTTGCCCTCTTGGCCGTAGTAGCTGAAGGTCATCAAGCTGGCGTTGTCCTCCCCGGCATCGGGGGGAGTCTCTTCGCGACTGACGACGTAGCCGAGGACGTGGGAGGCCAGATCGCCGTAGGGGTAATAGCGTGCGCTCTCGGTCAGGACGTGTATGGGGGAGTTTGGCGGGAGTTGGTCGACCAGCCGGGCGTATTCCTCCTCGCTCAGGTCCGCTACCAGTTTCAGGGGGAGCAGGATGCGGTTATTAAAGTGGCTCTCCAACTGGCGCTGGGAGAGGGTGACCTCGCGGCCCAGAATTCGGCTGATCTCGTCGAGATGCCGCTGGATTACGGCGAGGCGGGCACCCCAGATCAGGTCGTGGTTGGAGATGTCGATGGTCTCACCGGTTTCGGCCTCCCGGCGCTTGATCTCCCCCGTTTGAGAGAGATATTCCTTGCGAAACTCTTTGCGGAGCGAGTTGAGGAAAACCCCGGCTGAAAATCGGGCCCGATTGCCGACGAGAAGATCGCCGTTGCGGTCGAGGATATTGCCCCTGGGACCCGGGAGCAGGATGCGGCGCATCGTCTGTTGTTTCTCTCGCTCCAGGTGATCGGCGCGGTTTATGATTTGTTCGCGGACGAGTTGTGCGAGAAGGATCGTAAACCCGGCGAAGGTGAGGACCACGAAGGGAATCAGGCGCTGGTTGCGGCGGGTCTGAAAGTCGAATGGCCGGGCCTTTGCGGGGGGGGGGCGCGGCTCTGCGGGACTATTGTTCCTGGGGGACATGGCTAGGTCAGCTCATCGGGGGTGGGTTGCGCTCCGAGAAGCCCGGCGGCTCGTTCCTGCAGGTCAAATATCCAGAAAGAGGCGGCAAAGACGAGAGCCTCGGAGAGAACAATCTCGAGGGCGAGGCGGATTCCGTATAGCGTCCATCCTGCTGCAGGGAAGTGCCAGCTGGCGAGGAAGAGGAGGAGTAAGAGATTGGCTCCACTGGCGACGATGGCTCGATGAAAGGGGCGGCGGCTGCGGAAGCGGTGGCGGAGTCGGTAGAGTCCGGCGTACAAAAATCCGAGCGCGAAGAGGTGGAGTCCAAAGGGGACCGGTGTCAGGGCATCCCAGAACACTCCGGTGAGCAGGACAACGGGAAACCCGGCTGCGGGTGGCATTTGAAAGGCGGGGTAAACGACGAAGATCCCGCCGATGACGAGATAAATCGCCAGCGGGGAGAGCATGGAGTTCAGTTCGAGCACGAAGAAAAGTACGATCCAGTTGGCGAGAAAGGCGATCAGGGACTGGCGAATGAGTTTCATCCGGGATTTCTCCGTTCAGGGTGCCTGCCCGAATATTTCGCGCGTGGCGGGTTCGGCGGGGATGAGGACGGCGACCTCGTTCAGGTCGAGAAGGGCGGGGTTGAGCTGGACAACTCCTTGCTGGAAAAGTCCGCTGGAGTCGGTCTCGAGGAAACGAACCTCGCCGACCCTCAGGCCATCGGGGAAGACTCCGCCGAGGCGGGAGGAGACCAGGGTTAAGGGTTCCTCGGGAGAGGCGTGGAGATCGGATGGCACGTCGCGCACCGTCCCTTTTGGGTTGCGGAGGGAGGGGATGATGCCTCCCTCGAAGCGGACGGGGCGGGTATCGCCGGAGAAATGCGCAGCCATTCGAAACGTCCGGCTGCTAATCAGCTCCACGGTTGAGGTGTGGGCATGCACCTCGCGCACTCGCCCGACCACTCCGCCGGCGAAGATGACCCCGGCACCGGGGACGATTCCCGCATCCCTGCCCTTGCGGATAATGAGCCGCTGCCACCAGTTGCTCAAATCGCGCCGGACGACCTGCGCCACCTCGTGGTGGAACTCGGGCGGGGCGGGGATGTCGAGCAGCTCGCGGAGGCGGAGATTGTAGTCGCGCAGGGCGGACGTTTCCCCCGCCTGAACGCGATAAAGGGCGTTTAACCGGGAGAGTTCGCGTCCGGTCTCGATCAGGTCCCGCTTGGAGCGGGTGCGGATCGACCAATACGTCCCGAGATCTTCGGTGTAGGAGGCAAGGACGGCCGAGGGTGCCTGGAACTCGTAGAGAGCATTGCGTCCGAATCGTTTGATTGCGGGGGGCACCAGCAGCCATGCGAGCAGCAGCAGGCCGAGGATGAGAAAGGGTTTACCGGCCTGGGAACGTAAGCGGAGCAAGTCAGGATTCTCCGGGAGTGGACCCCGAGGGTCAGTCTTTGCGATGGATCGCGATTTCCTTAATCAGCCACTCGAGTTCCTCGAGCACCTTTCCGGTTCCGAGAGCCACGGCACTGAGGGGATCTTCGGCGACGAATACCGGGAGGCCGGTGCCATCACTGAGCATGCGGTCCAGCCCTCGGATCAGGGCACCCCCGCCCGCCAGGACGAAGCCGCGATCGACCAGGTCCGCCGAAAGCTCTGGGGGGCAGCGTTCGAGGGCATTGCGGACGAGTTCGAGGATAGCTCCGATGGTATCGGCCAGTGCCTCGCGGATTTCCTGCGAGGAGATGTGGATCGTCTTCGGCAGCCCCGCGACCGAATCGCGGCCCTTCACTTCCATCGTCAGCTCCTTCTCGAGCGGGAATGCGGAGCCAAGCTTCAGTTTGATTTCCTCGGCCGTGCGCTCTCCGATCGTGAGGTTATAGGCCCGTTTCATGTAGTTCACGATCGAACTGTCGAGCTCGTCGCCCCCGACGCGGATACTTTTGGTATAGACCACGCCGGCAAGCGAGATAAGGGCGACCTCGGTGGTGCCGCCCCCGATGTCCACGATCATGTTGGCGGTCGGCTCCTGAATTGGCAAACCCACCCCGATGGCGGCGGCCATGGGTTCCTCGATGAGAATGACATCACGGGCACCGGCATTGATTGCCGACTCCTTCACCGCCCGACGTTCCACCTCGGTAATTCCCGAGGGCACGGCCACGACGACCCGGGGAGGGACGAACTTCATACTTTTCTGCACCTTACGGATAAAGTGCCGGAGCATCGCCTCGGTGATTTCAAAATCGGCGATAACCCCGTCTTTCATTGGGCGCAGGGCGGTAATCGTCCCCGGAGTCCGCCCCAGCATCCGCTTGGCCTCTTCGCCTACGGCGCAAACTTTGCGGGAGGAGGAATAGATGGCGACAACGCTCGGTTCCCGCAAAACGATGCCCTTGTCCTTGGCGAAAACCAGACAGTTTGCAGTGCCAAGGTCGATGCCGATGTCATTGGAGAGGAGTCCGAACACAGGTATGAGAGAATGTTGAAAAAGTAATGGCGGCTGCCCGGGGCAAAAGCCCCAAAGCACGAAAATTTTTGTGAATCGAGCGGAAAAATGTTGTCGCCCAATCAGTTGTTTTGAATGTTGCTCGTTCCATGTCAATTCGTTTCAGCTTTTGCAAGATTCTTTCCTGGCGGCGGGCCGCAGCGATGCTGCTTGTTTTTACCTCATTCTGGTTGGGGGGCTGCGGGGTTGTCTCCAAACAGACGCTCAAGATTGAGAGCGAGCCAAAGGGAGCTTTTGTCTATGTCAACGGAAAGTTTGTTGGCAACAGTCCTCTGGGGGTGAGGCTGAACCGTCAGGTCCCCCACCAAGTCGAGCTGCGCAAGGTCGGCTTCCTCTCGGATCAGGTTATGGTCTATCCCTCTGTGCCCGAAGGCGGCGAGCCGGCGGTGATGTTCGGGCCGCTCCGGGAGTCGGGGGTCTACCGGGATCTGGATCCGAATCCAGTTTCTGTCGAGCTGGTTTACGAGGAGCTGCAGGGCTTGGGCGGCGAACTGTCGGATGCCCAGGCGGAGGCCCTGATCCTGCAAATTGAGGCGGAGCGCGAGGTAGGGGAGTTGACCGACGCAGAAGCTGCCTTGGCTCTGTCGCAAGTTCAGGCGCGGATGGCGGGTTCTATTTTGGAGAATCTGGCGGAGGAGTGAGTTGCAGGCTGCGGCCCTGAATCAGCTGGGGCGAACAATCAATTCCTCGATGCGGGACAGGAGCATCTCCCGATCGGCCAGGAACAGGAACCGATCGCTGCCCAGTTCCAGATAGGATTCGGAAAGGACGGTCTGGTCGGGGATGCGCATGCGAAGCAGGTCGCGCAGGTGGGTCACAAAATCCCTGTCGCGACCGAGGGCAATGTCGTTCAGGACGAGAGCGGACAGCATGGGTTGGTTGCCCGAATTCCGGCGATAGCCATCGGAGAGGATCTGGTGTGCGACTTCCGGGGCACCGATCTCGGAAAATAATCGGGCGACTGCGATTTTCGTTTGTGGACGAACCCGATTGGACTTCAGGAATTCGCGCACGAAGATTTCGGAATCGAGTTTTTGGCCAAGACCGTATAGGGCTATGGCGCGAAATGCATTCTCAAGCGCCTGCAGTCGGACCAACCAATCCGGGCGCTCCTCACGGAGCTGGTCCGAAAAGTCCAGAGCCGCTTGGTATTCCCCTCCGCGAATGTGGGATTCGAGAAAGAGCAGGGTAAAGGACCCGATATCCATGTCATTTTCCAGTGCCCGCTCGTAGCAGATCCGAGCGATATCGGTTCGACCGGTCGCGGCGGCGAACTGGGCGAGGGGAGGGAGGATCTCCTCTACTGGATAAGTGGCAAAAATATCGTTTACACTCGGCATAACCTGGTCGGAGTCACCAGTGGCCTCAAGGGCGTAGAGGAGATCGATTTTCGGGGAGACCCGGTCCGGGAACCGGATTGACCGGATGATCGAGTAGCGACGGATCAAATCCCAATCCTCCTGATCGCGGTAGAAGCGCATCAGGGTACTGAATACGTCGTCGCGCCCCGGGAAGCGATTGAGTGCCTGGTGGAGGATGGAGATGGCGCGCTCGCGCAGCCCCCTGTTCCAGCGAATCTGGGCGAGGAGAATTTGGCCCTGGGGACTCTGTATGAGGTCGAACTCATCGAGCAACCGTTCGGCTTCCTGGTAATTGCCCCGGTAAACGTTGGCCTGTATCGTCGAGAACGCCACCAGCTTCGCTTCGTCACTGTCGGCAGGGAGCTGAGGGAGGAGCCTCTCCGACAACTCAATGATGCGCTCGTCATACTGGTGGCGGAACAGCAGGCGAAAAAGGGGCTGGATGTATTCCGATTGCAGGAATTCCGGATTTGTATCCGAGTGGTTGAGACCTTCTGCGAGAATATTGGCGGCCAGGTCCGGTCTCTGGACGGCGGCCTCGTACAATTGGGCCAGCATAAGCCTGCCCTCGAGATTGGCCTTTGAGCGGGCAACTCCAGTCCCGAGAAGGTGCAGTCCAGCCCGGAGTTCCTGGTTCTGGATGGCCTCCAGCCCCCTCTGGACATGAAACTCGCCCATTTCAACCCGGTGCTCGTCCAGTCGAATGGGCAGAACCAACATTTTTGCGTAACTGACATCCTCAAACCCGTGGCGGTGCTTGAAAAAATAGTAGAGAAACCCCGCACCCGCAAACCATGCGGCCACGAGCAGGCCGACTCCGGCCAGAAAGATCCGCGCCCAGAGAATTTTGAGCCGGACAGGGCGATTCGGCTCCCGGTAGATTCGACCGAAGCCAAAAAGAGCGGATTCTTCGAAATTAGAGTTACGGGAGGGTTGGTTCATAGGGCCTTTTTTATAAATTCTTCAGAGCACTATTGGGGAAAATTTTTTTATTTCAAGCCTCGATAAGATACTTGACGCTCTGAATTCGTTCCGCATGATTACCGATCTCTCACCAAAAAACACAAAACCATGAAAACTGTAGCCATAGCTTCTATCTTAGCCATCTCAGCGAGTAGCGCTCTTCACGCTTCTCCGCTTTTATCTGTCGGTGACCACGCTGACCTGTATGCGCAGGTCTCCGGTTCGGTCGCTTACACTGACAATTTGACCTTGGATGAAACGGGAGAACTCGATGATTTTCGTTTTATCGTGACCCCGGGTCTCGTTTTCGAAGTCGGACGCGGCCTGACGAACCTGAACGGGAGCCTCAGTGTCAATTACGGAATTGTCCGCTATGCGGATAACACCGTCTTCGATACCGAACTCTGGAACGTGGTTGGTAACCTTAACTTCTCGGCTCCGCGCTACACGGCCGGTATCACCGGCGGGTACGTCGAAAAGCAGCAGAACGAGAACGACGTGAACGCAAATAAGGAGTTGGTCCTCCAGAAACGGGGATTTGCCAATGCGACTGTTAAATACACCATTTCGGAAAAGTTCGCCCTGGGGGTCGCAGGTCGTTTTGACAACATCACCTACGAAGGGGGTAACAACCGCGATCGCGACGTTTACGCCGTGCCGGTCGACCTCTTTTACGAGTTGACTCCCAAGCTCGATGCCACCGTCGGCTTCCGCTATCGGCAGACCGATGTTTCCGGCGGGGCGGATTTCGACGACTACTTCTACAACGTGGGTTTAACCGGGGAACTGACTGAGAAGCTCTCCACGACCTTCAAAGTGGGTTTTCAGGATCGCGACCAGACCGGGGGATCCTCCGAGGGGACACTGGCCTTTGATTCGATCACCAACTACAATGCGTCCGAGCGCGGAGATCTTCGGCTCGTTTTCAATCGGGACTTCGTGACCGGTGGTGAAGGTAGTTCCATTGAGCGCACTGGCATCCTGGCCACCTATTTCTATATGGTCAGCCCCAGGCTTACGACGGACATCACCGGATCCTACAACTTCAACGACTACCAGAACTCCTCCCGCGAGGACAACACCTGGGCCGCGCGAGTGGGAGCCAGCTACCAGTTCAACGCGCTCTGGTCGATGAACGCCTTCTACACCTTCCGGGATAACGATTCGAACCTTAACGGAGCGAGCTACACCGAAAATCTCGTTCAGGTCGGAGCTAATTTCCGGTACTGATTTTTCTTCCGTAATCTTGTTTCTATGATTGAGTCCAACCCCAAAAGGTTGGACTCTTTCTTTCCAACTATGAAACTAACCTCTCTCTGCATCCTTTCTCTGGTCCTTTCCTGGGTATCCCTTTCGGGGCAATCCGACTCAGGCGAGTCGGGCGGGGGAAACTCCGCCGGGAGTCCTTCCGACGGGCAAATCAGCGATCGCGAATCGATGGTGGCCCCGGCGAATTATCGCATTCAACCCTCGGACATTCTCGCAGTCACGATTTTTCAGCAGCCGGATCTCGAAAAGCAAACCCGGGTTGAGGCCGATGGAACCATTACTCTCCATCTGGTTGGCCGGGTCAATGTCGATGGACTCAGCGTGTCGGAGGCGAGAGAGAAGATTACCGAACTGTATGATCGCGATTTTTTGGTGAATCCACAGGTCGACCTGCAGGTCATCGAATTCAACCTGGATGAGGTTCAGGTTCTCGGGCAAGTGCGGACGCCTGGGACCATTGTCATCCCGCCCGATCAGGATCTGACTCTTCTGCAGGCAATCTCCCGCGCGGGGGGCTTCACCCGCCTGGCTCGCAAGGGGTCGGTAAAGATCCGGCGGGAGTTGGAAGACGGCGAGAAGAAGGTATTCGCAATCAACGCTTCCGACCTGATCAGCGATCCGGATTCGCAGGACTTTATCCTTCAGGACGGCGACATTGTCTTTGTTGACGAGCGCCTCATTTAAAAAACCTCACGACTCAAATTCTCATGGCTAATCAGGAAAAACGATCTTCCCACGGAGACAGTTACGGCGGGTATGGAAATTACGGCGGTTCGGACTATGGATACGAGGTCAACCAAGCGCATCGTAGCCTCGGGGATTATCTGATTCTCTTGCGCGAGCGGATCTGGTACATCGTAATAATCTTTCTGGTCGTAGCCACCGGGACGACCCTCTACACCTTCCGCAAGACCGAGATTTATACGGCTGCGGCATTGGTTGAGATTTATCGCGATGACCCCAGCCCAATGGCCGGGATGGCAGGCGATCTCGATACGAGCCAAATCCGCTCGGCCGAGGATCTGAATACCGAGATCA
Source organism: uncultured Puniceicoccaceae bacterium (assembly GCA_964633135.1). Classification (GTDB taxonomy): domain Bacteria; phylum Verrucomicrobiota; class Verrucomicrobiia; order Opitutales; family Puniceicoccaceae; genus Puniceicoccus. The sequence goes on from CAZWFJ010000027.1 coordinate 12,718, forward strand.
ACTTCCTCAACAGCAACCGATTGATTGAGGCGGTCAGCAAGCGGCTGACCGGCGCGGAGGGCAAGGCGTTCATGGAACCCTATGAAGATACCATTACCTTTTCGGGGCCTCTGACTCCCCTTGAGGTGCTGGGTCGCAATCGGGAAATCAAGCCCGCCCGGATGTCGCTCAATGTTTACATCACCTATTCCCATCCGGACCCGGTAATTGCGGCCAATGTTGCCAACATGTTTGCCGAGGAATATGTCTCTTACAGCCTGAATCGCGGCCTGGATCGGACCATTCAGGCGGTCGAAGACCTGCGCCGTGAAGCGGAGATCAAGAAACAACGGGTAGATGAGCTGGAGGCAAAGCTCGCCCAGTATCGCCGGGACAACAATGCGGTCTCAATCGAGCAAAGTGAAAACGTCGCGGTCAGCGAGCTGGGCTCCGTCACCGCACGCTTGAGCGAAGCCGAAGCGGAGTTTTCCAGGATCGAGACACAGTGGTCGCTGGTCCAGCAATATCAGGACGAGGGAAAACCGCTTTGGGATCTCGATTTTATTTCCTCCCGCCCTTTGGTGCAGGATCTTTTGGCTCGTAGGGCCAACGCATTGATCAACCTATCCACGCTCTCCAAGCGATACCGGGAGAAGCATCCGGTTATGATCGAGGCGACCCAGAACCTCGAACAGGTCAATGAGGAGCTGCGGGGAGCAGTTGCCACCGCCACTGCAAGCATAGGAGCCAACTACGAGCGGGCCAGAAAGAATCTGGTTGCCGCTCAGGAGGCGGTGGAGCGGAGCGAGGAGAAAATGTTTAACCTCGCCGAGATTCGAACCGGATACAATTCGATTCTTCGGGACTTTGAAGTGGCCCAGATGAATTACCAGCAACTGATCAGCCAGCTTGCCACCCGAGAGGCGGAGACCAGTTGGAAGACTGCTCAGGCCGAAATCATCGATCGGGCATCGATCCCACCCAGGCCCAGCTCGCCAAACATTCCCCTTAACTTGGCTCTGGGGGTCGTCGGCGGTCTCGGCCTCGGGGTTGGATTCGCCCTGATGCTCGCCTTCCTCGATAACCGTGTGAAAAGTGCTTACGATGTTGAGGAACTCGTGGGAATCCCGCTTTTGGGAATCGTCCCCAAGATCGATCGCCGACTCTCCTCTGCGGAACGCGCCAAGGCAGTCGTCAACAATCTGGATAGTAAGGTTACGGAGTCCTTCCGGACGATCCACTCATCCATCTCGTTGAGTGACGAAGGGAAGTTGGCCCAGGTCATTGCGGTCACGAGTACGTTACCGGCAGAGGGGAAATCCTTCGTCGCTACCAATCTGGCACTGACCTTTGCCGCGCAGGGGCAGCGCACCTTGATTGTGGACTGTGACATGCGCCTTCCCAACATAGCGAAATCCTTTGGCATGAAGCCAAAGATGGGGATGTACGGCTATTTCTTTGGGGAGAAGACGCTGGATGATGTCATTGTCAATGAAGTTGCCCCCAACTGTGACATCCTCCCGACGGAAAAGTCGCCAGATAACCCAACCCAGGTTCTTAACAGCGTCGAGTTTGAGCAGCTGATCATCCAGTTGCGGCACCGCTATCACAAGATCGTCATTGACTCCCCACCCGTGGGTGCTGTCAGCGATACACTTTGCCTCTTGCCGTTGATTGATGGGATCGTCTTCGTGATGAAGTTCAACGACGTCAAAAAGAAGGCGGCCAAGTCAGCTGTCAGGACGCTTACTGAATCGGAAACCCCGGTCTTCGGTGCTGTGATGAATGCCATTAGTGCGAAAATGTCGAATTACTACTATTCGCATTACTACGACTACAGCTACCACGATTACTATTACATGAAGGAACCGGGCGATCGCCAGTCCTTAAGCGAAACCACCGGTCCAAATGCTCCTCGCCCAAGCAACCAAATGCCCCTTGAGCACGAGTCAGAGAGCCGGGAGGAGACGCCTGGTAAGGTTTGAGTTTAGGGGTCAGGGAATCATCTTCTCCACGATTGGGCGGTAGACACTGCGATAGAACAATTGTTCATAAGCGCGGGCACCGGCCCGGTCGAGGTTGCTGACGAATTTCCAGAAGCCGTAGATGCGGGAGAGGGACATGAGCCGCGAGGCATAGAGCCGCCACGTGTATCTTTCCTCGACCCGGGCGATTCCCCCCTGGGAGATGCGGGACCAGTGACCGGGATCTTCCAGGCAGCGTGAAAAGAAATCGGCGATTTTGTCAGCGGCTTTTTCTCCGTGATTCGGATCGATGTGAAAGCCGCTTTTGCCGTCCTGAATAATTTCGAGGGGACCGCCGAAAATCGTGGCAAAAGTGGGGAGGCCGGAGGTCATGGCTTCGATCACGGTCAGGCCAAAGGCCTCGAAGAGCGCGGGCTGGACGAAAATCCCGCGGTGATCGGCCAGGACGCGGTAGAGTTCTCCATTAAAGACCTTGTCGGACTGTTTTGGCACCCAGCGGAGATGACCTCGCAGGCTGTGTTTTTCGATGAGGTCGTAGAGGATGCGAATTTGATTCTTTTCCTCGCTGTCGTCGGATTTTTCGAAGTCGGTATTGCCACCAATGATAAAGACATTGGCTAAATCGCGCAGGCGTGAGTTCTCGCCGTACCATTGGACAAATCCGGTCACATTCTTCACCTTGTCGAGACGGGACATCAGGAAAATGATGGGTCTTTCCGGATTGTCGAAGCCGGAAACTGCCTCCGGGAAATCCCCGAACAGGAGGGTGTCGATCTCTTCTCTGAGTCCGGTGATTCGTTTTTCCCCTGCGGAGTAAGGGAAGTAAACTTCCTCATCTGCGCCGGGGGAGACGATATTGAATTTCGGGTCAAAGACATCGATTCCGCGCGGCACTCGGTAGAGTCCGGGAAGGGTGAAGGCGGCGTAGGATTCGTACTGCCCGGCGGTGGTGGAGTTGCCCGCGATTTCCTGATAGGTGGATGTGATGATGAAGTCTGCTGCATTCATCGAAAGGAGGTCGGCAGTGAAGTGGGCAGAGAAGTGATAATCCTCCTCATTGTCCTCCCAATAGAGGTCGGAGAAGAGGTATTTGGTTTTCTCGAGTGCGTGGGCGATATTACATTGAGTGACTCCGAGCCGCTCGGCGAGCAGGGTGGCGACCAGATTTCCGTCGGAATAATTTCCGATGACAAGGTCAGGCTTGTTTCCCAATTTGGCAAGGATGGCCCGCTCGGAATCGATGGTAAATCTCTCCAGGTAGGGCCAGATTTTGAAACGGGAAATCCACTGGGGAACGATTTCGCCATTTTCCCGGGTGAACGGCACGCGGATAATTCGCGAGTTGCGGGTGCCATTGATGCTTTCCTCCTCCACATCGCAGCCGACGTCGCTCGCGTCAGGAATTTGGCGGGTGACGACCAATATGTTTGGCTCTGTATCCAGTCCCTGGATTTGCAGGCGGGTCCGCATCTCCTTTTCGAGCGCACGCACCTGGTCGAGGATATAGACGACCTGGCCGCCGGTATCGGGCAGGCCGAGCACATTCGACTGCCCGAAGAAGCCATGGGGACTAAAAATGACCACGTTGAAGATCATCGGAATCCGTCCCAGAAAGTCCTCAATGTCTGAGGGGTCCGGGGCATCGATGATTTCCGAGAGGAGGTCCAGGGTCTTTCGTATCCGGGCCACCGTCGCGCCCCAGCCGACCTCGAGGCCGATTGCGTTCAGCTCCGGGCGAACGTCATCCCAGGTTTTGTCGGATGGCTGGCCGCCGAGGAAATCTCCCGCTTTCTCGATCACCTCTTTTAGCTCGCTGGGAGATTTGATTCGGTCGGAGAGCATCAGTTGCTGGCCCCGGTTGTGATGGATTCGCAGGAATTCGAACAGCGTGCGAACGCGCTCCGCAGCACTGGAGAAAAGCCGGTTGGAGAGGGTGCGGTTCAGGTACTCGACCCCCCGCCCGATCTGGCGTTTATCCCGCATGATCGGGATGTCGTAGAGGAAGGGCTGGGCGTCGAATTCGACCCGCCAGTCGGCACCGGGTTCACTGCCCCGAACGAGGCTCTCACGAAAGGCCAGGAACTCTCCAACCGAAATTTCCTCGAAGGAAAGGTCATCCAGGTGAAAACGCCCGTAGGACCACCTCCCGATCGACGGACGAAGTTCCACGACCAGCCACGGATCCTGATGGGCCGCACTCATGGTGCCTGCGAGTTGCTTCAGCAGGCGGCCATCCCCAGAGAAGTCACTGCCCGCCTCGGTGGAGACCTCTGCAATCAGTTCCTTGATGTCTGAGTGAAGAAAGAAGAGCCGTCCGGCGTTTCGAATTCGCTTGAAGAGGAGGTAGAGGAACCGGCGCTCGCCATCCTCAAAGGTCTGATGCTTGCCGGTGGGTTCGGATGATAAACTGGGAGAACTCATGGACTTCCAGCCTGAGACAGCGAAGCCCGGTGTCAAGTGGTGAGAGCAGTAGCCTCAGCGCGGCTGGCTGGGCAGGCGTTCGGGCTGGTTGTAGCGGTTGAAGAGATACTCGGTCCACTCGGGACCCGGGATGCGCACTTCGGCTCCTTCGGGGACGGGACCTTCCACGACGCTCGCGCCGAAGGAACGCCCTTCCACCTGGCCTCCACCAACAAGAACGCCGGGCCTCTGATTTCCGCGGGGATCGGAGGCGAGCAGGAATGCGGGCTGGAAGGCGGGCCTCGGAGAGTCCATTCGCACGACCGCAAAATCTCCCCGCTCGTTGATCCAGACGATTTCACCAATTCGAATACTCGGATTGAAGCGGATTCCCCGGGTTTCGTCGCCGAGTGGATCGCCCGAGGTCTCTGCCCCGGGATTAGAACCTGTGCTCGCGCAGGCCGTGAGCCAGAGAAGGAGGACGGCCACGGGCAGGCACATCCATCGCTTCCCCCATCTGGACTCCGGGCTTCGCATCATCCTTCCTTGCCGGGAATATCTCGCTCCGGGTTTACGATGAACTCGTTGGTGCCCACGCCTTCCTGGGTCTGGTCGGAGTCGAAAAAGCCGTGAAGCTGCCGGATTCGGGTGGGGTGGCGCATCTTGCGGAGTGCCTTGGCCTCGATCTGGCGGATTCGCTCGCGGGTCACCTGGAACTGGCGACCGACTTCCTCCAAGGTGCGGCTGTATCCGTCGACCAGGCCGAATCGCAACGAGAGAACCTTCTTTTCGCGCTCGCTGAGGCTGTCGAGTACGTCGACAATTTTCTCGCGGAGGAGGGAGTAAGCCGTCTGGTCGTAGGGATTCTCCGCCGTCTTGTCCTCGATAAAGTCCCCGAAGTTTGTATCGTCCGAATCGCCTACTGGACTTTGCAGGCTGACGGGCTGTTGGGCCATTTTCAGAATCTGGCTCACTTTGTCGACGGGCAGGTTCATCTCGGAGGCTACTTCCTCGGGGGTCGGTTCGTGCCCGAGGTCCTGGAGAAGAAGTTTCTGGATCTGGAGAACCTTGTTCAGGGTCTCAATCATGTGAACCGGAATCCGGATCGTTCGGGCCTGGTCCGCGATTGACCGGGTGATCGCCTGGCGAATCCACCAGGTGGCGTAGGTCGAGAATTTGTAGCCCCGGCGGTACTCGAACTTTTCCACTGCCTTCATGAGGCCCATGTTGCCCTCCTGGATAAGGTCCAGGAAAGAGAGGCCGCGATTGGTGTACTTCTTGGCGATGCTGATCACTAGCCGCAAATTGGCCTCGACCATCTCCGTCTTGGCCTTGTGGGCTTCGCGGACTGCCTTGCGCACGGCTGAGATCTCGCTGACGAGATCGCGGGCTTCAATCCGGCGCTCGCGAGAGATCTCCCCGAGGCGGGCCTCCACGTTTTTCGCGTTGACCGGCTTCTTGCGCCGGATCGTCGATTTTTCGGCCACTTCCAGGCTTTCGATCAATTCCTCTGACTCGCGGACGGCGGGTTCGAGATCCTTCAGGAACTCTTCGAAGACCTTGAGTTTGAAGCAGAATTTGCGGTGAATGGGCTTGAGTTCGGCCAGGTATTTCTTGAAACGGGTACGGGCACGCTTGCAGTTAGCCGGCGAGGTGCCATCGAACGAATCAATCCAGGCACGGTCTAGTTTTTTCTCCAGATCCTTGGCTTTTCCAATCCAAGTCGGCAGACCCTTAAAATAGTTCTCCCGGCTGTCGATCCGCTTGTCGAGGACCACCTGGTCGAAGCGTTCCTCGCGGGAGAGGAGTCGTTCGGCGATGCGGATCTGAAATTCGTTGGAGAGTCCGGTCGAGAAGAGGAGATCCTGGGCCTTCTGCTCGGCGTTTTCAATCCGTTTCGAGATCGAAACCTCCTGCTCCCGCGTGAGGAGCGGAACCTGACCCATCTGCTTGAGATACATCCGAACCGGATCGTCCAAGATGTCGTATTGCGTCTCGCGGGCCTGGGTCGTCTCGTTTTTCTGCTCGCGCTCCTTGAAGCGCTCGACCTCGTCGTTATCGAGAATCTCGATTTCCAGGTTGGCCAGGATCTGGATGACGTTGTCGATCTCCTCCGGGTTGTTCAGGCTCTCGGGAAGTCCCTCGTTGAGGTTTTTGTAGGTCAGGAAGCCCTGGTTGCGGCCCTTGCTGATCAGTCCTCGAATCCGGTCGTTTAGATCGCCACGCTCTTCCGTGCTCTCAGGGGGCTTAGCCGCGCTTTTTGTGGCTCCCTTCTTCGCCTCTCTCACGGCAGCCGAGGTCGAGGCGGGCACCGCATCCTGGGCGGTTATTTTCCGGGGTGCCTGTTTTTTCGCGGACTTTCGAGCGATTTTCGGCGTTTTCTTCTGGGCGGTCTTGGCCTTCCCGGTCGGGGTGGCTTTGCCTTTGGACACGACTTTTTTGGCCGGCACCTTTCGGGCAGGTGCTGTCTTTTTGCGGACGGCTGCCTTTTTGGACGGAGACTTTTTCGTGGAGGTTTTGGAAGTAGCTTTCGCTGACATTAGGCTATGGTGGCTAGGACGGGCGGTTGGTGGATCAGATTGCGTAAATCCCTGCGGCGGGCCTGCAGTGTTTGCAACTCAGGATCGCCGGGTGGCAGGGAGTTCATGGTTTCTACAAGACGGGCAATTTCCTTCGAGGCAAATTTGCGGACGAGATCGTGAAAGGTGCGCTCGGCAGTTTTCTCGGGTTCTTCCAGATCGACTTCGCGGACGAGGAGTCGAGCCAAAGCGGCCCGCTCTTCATCAGTCTCGCATTGGTCCCGAAACTCTTCCACCGTCGCGAACGAACCCTCAATGAGGGCAGAACCCAGCCGACGAAGCAGTCGGGCCTCGATTGACTCTTCTGTAATCCATTCACAGATAGAAGTTTGCGAAAACAATGCACGGATATTGGGAAATTGCAAAGCTAAGAACAGTAGCACTTCCTCATTCCCTGTCAACCGAAGATCCGAAGCGGGCGACTGCGTTTCCTCCCCTCGCGGTGAAAGGGTTCGCCCCTTGCGCAGGAAACGGGCGTAATCGTTGATCACCGCCTGCGTGTCGCTGCGAAAGTAGCGCGCGGTTTCGTCGAAAAAATCTTTCCGGGTGACATCCGAGTCGAGCTGCCGGAGGAGGCCGTAGAGTTCTTCCAGCACGGCATTGCGGGCGGCCAGATCGAGGGTGTGAGGCTTGGGAGCGAGGTAGTTCAGGGCGAACTGGATCGGCGAACCCGCCGCCCGCCGAATCTCCTGAAGTGCCTGCGCCCCTTTTTCGCGGAGGAGATCATCTGGATCAATCCCCTCCGGGAGGGGTGCGAAACGCAGGTCGATCCCGGTCTTGAATCCGATCGGGAGAAGCTTGAAGGCGGCACCCTTGCCCGCGCGGTCTCCGTCGAGGAGGACATCCACCCCGCCGCAGTAGCGCTTGAGCAGATAAAACTGTTCCTCGCCCGCAGCGGTTCCTTGCAGGGCGATCGCCTCGGGGATGCCGGACTCCCAGCAGCGGATGACGTCGAGCTGCCCCTCCACGAGCAGGAATCGCCCCCCGCCACGAACGACGGTGCCCGCCCGCTCCAGCCCGAAGACCACCCGACGCTTCTGGAAAAGGGGCGTCTCTGGAGAGTTTACGTATTTGGCGTCCTTGGTTCTGTCGTCGTCCGGGGTGAGGGGGGTGACCCGGGCCGTAAAGGCAATGACCCGCTCTTGCACATCCCGAATGGGGATCATCAGCCGCCCGCGGAAACGGGGGAAAAATCCATCACGATCACTGCGTCGCTCATAGAACAATCCGGATGCGTCCAGCACTTTGTCGGGAAATCCTTTCTTGCGAAGGAAGTCGGCGAGCAAGGCCGGAGCCACCGGTGCCAGCCCCACGCCGATCTCCTTGGCCGTCTCGGGCTTGAATCCGCGACTGTCCGCCCAGTAGGCCCGAATCGTCTGGCCCGCTTTGTCGTCGGCCTGGAAAATTTCAGCGAAAAAGGCAGCCGCCTGGGCGTTGACGTCGAATAACTGCTTGCGCAATGAGATTTCCTGACGGGAGGGGCCGCCAGCCTCGTATTCGATCTCCACTCCGACTCGATCGGCGAGGTGCTCCACCGCCTCCTGAAAGCCGAGGTTTTCGAGCTTTTGAACAAACCCGAAGACATCGCCCGCCTCCTGGGTGCTGAAGCAGGTGTAGACGTTTTTCTCCGGGTTTACGAAGAAGGATGGCGTTTTCTCCTCGGTGAATGGACTCAGCCCGCGATACTCCCGCCCGGCGCGTTTGAGGGTGGTGTAGCGACTGGCGATTTCCACGATATTGGCCCGCCGACGCACTTCATCGATGGTGTGTCTTGAAATCACTGGCATGGTCGGTCCGGTCAAGGCAGGGCGTTTAACTCGCGGCGGGCCGCGACGACTTCGGGATGTCCGGGAGCCATTTCCAGAAATTCTCGGTAAAAGTATGCGGCGTTGGAGGGGTTCCCACCCGGTTGGGCATAGGCTCTTGCCATGGCCAGGACAATGTCCGGGCTGTTCGGAATCCTCGAGTAGGCTTTCTCCAGCTCCTCCCGGAATCGGGCCTGCGAGCGCGACTGCTCGATCACCTTTAGGTAGGTGAGGGTGTATTGCAGGCTTTTGGGTTCCCGGCGGAGAGCCTCAAGGATCGCGATCTCCGCATTCTCGGGATCACCCTCCATGAGATAGGTGGCCGATAGAGCCGCCCATATCCCGGCATCGGTAGGTTCTTCCTGCACGGCTTTCCAAAAGAGGGGGATGGCCCGGTCAAAGTCCCCTTCGTCCCGGGCCGCCATCGCCCGCTCATAAGTCGTCGGCTCTGCGGGTGGCGGAGGTGGTGGGGGCGGGGGGGGAGGGGGGGCTGCGGTCGGCTCGGCCCCGGGAGTCGGCTTGTTCGCGGAAATCTCCATCGCATCCGGGTCGAAAACCGAGGTCTCGAAAGGAGAAAAGGGTTCCCCCAGACCGGCAAATTTTCCGCCCGCTCCGCCGCTGTCGGCGAGCACGGTGCCGACTCCAATCGCAGGCCTTTCGTCGACATCTTCGGTAGTATCGTCCGCCTCGTTCTCCGGATCAACCGTTTCTTCGGGTGCGGGGCGATCCTGCAAGGCAGCAATTTGCTCGGCCAGGATGTCCTGTTGCAAGCGCCACATGCGAATCTGCTCCTGGGCAATCGCCAGGGCACTCGACTCGACCGCGCCGGGAAACTCTTCGTTCAGTTGGGCCAGTACCCCCTCGGCCTCCGGATAATTCTCTTGGCGATAGTTCGTAGCCAGAAGTCCCATCAAGGCACGGAGACGATCTCCTGGAGCTTCCTCGAGGGCGGTCTGGAAGTGAACTTCCGCCTGGGGGAGATTGCCTACCTCCAGGTAAAGCTCGCCCATCGTCGCTGCATATTCCGGGTTGCGC
>CAZWFJ010000027.1:27500-28842 GCA_964633135.1 uncultured Puniceicoccaceae bacterium
GCCTGGGAGTTATTATGTGTAGCAAGCTTAAACCTCTACGAGGTGCAGGCGCAGCGAAAGCGAGTCCGAATAGGGCGCCGAGTTGCATGTAATAGACCCGAAGCGGAGGTGATCTATCCATGGCCAGGTTGAAGCTTAGGTAAAACTAAGTGGAGGACCGAACCCACGTACCTTGAGAAGTGCGGGGATGAGCTGTGGATCGGAGTGAAAGGCTAATCAAACCCCGCGATAGCTGGTTCTTTCCGAAATATATTTAGGTATAGCGTCGCGTGCTGACTCTGGGGGGTAGAGCACTGAAAAGGCTAGGGCCCATACCCGGGTACCAAACCTTATCAAACTCCGAATACCCAGGGGTGTAGCGCGGCAGTCAGACTGTGGGGGATAAGCTTCATAGTCGAGAGGGAAACAGCCCAGACCACCAATTAAGGTCCCTAAATATCGCTAAGTGGAGAAGGATGTGAATTTACAGAGACAATAGGGATGTTGGCTTAGAGGCAGCCACCATTTAAACAGTGCGTAATAGCTGACCTATCGAGTGAATTCGCGCCGAAAATGATCGGGACTAAGCGATATACCGAAATTGTGGGCTCTACTTTGTAGAGCAGTAGGAAAGCGTTCCTGCAGGATTGAAGCTCGATCGTGAGGTCGGGTGGACCGGCAGGAAGTGAGAATCCAGGCTTAAGTAACGATAAACCCGGTGAGAATCCGGGTCGCCGAAAGGATAAGGTTTCCTGGGCAAGGTTCGTCCGCCCAGGGTTAGTCGGGAGCTAAGACGAGGCCGGAAGGAGTAGTCGATGCACAACAGATTAATATTTCTGTACTACCTTGCATGCGTTTTACTTGCGGAGTGACGAAGAAGGTTAAACCAGCACGGTTTTGATTGTCCGTGTCTAAGTATGTAGGCTGTCCGGTAGGTAAATCCGCCGGACGTTCGGCTGAAATACGAATGGACCCCAACGCTACGGCCGAGGGGGATTGGTTGATACCAGGCTTCCAGGAAAAGCTTCGTAAGGAGGATGTAAGGTACCCGTACCGCAAACCGACACAGGTATCCGGGATGAGTATTCTAAGGCGCGTGGGTGAAATCTCTCTAAGGAACTCGGCAAATTGGCCCCGTATCTTCGGTAGAAGGGGCGCCCTCTTCGGAGGGTCTCAGAAAAGAGGACCAACCGACTGTTTAGCAAAAACACAGCTCTCTGCTAAGTCGCAAGACGATGTATAGGGAGTGACACGTGACCAATGCGGAAAGGTGAACGCTGGAGGTGCAAGCTTCTGGTCTAAGCCCCCGTGAATGTCGGCCGTAACTATAACGGTCCTAAGGTAGCGAAATTCCTTGTCGGGT
>CAZWFJ010000028.1:0-28521 GCA_964633135.1 uncultured Puniceicoccaceae bacterium
CGTCCGACTCATCAGGTGGTGGTAACTCAGGTTTTCCGGTAACTTTTTTCGTTTTCTAGCCATTCCCACATTCCATCTCAGTATTCTCGAACCCGTCAACTCTATAATAGGTCAGTTCTAAAGATTTTTAAATGGACTTTCGTTAATTGTGGGGCGGCTAAGGAGGATCCTATGCTTTGAGAAATCCGAGCACGGTCTGGACGAAGTCTTCTTTGGCTTCGATGTGAATGTTGTGCCCGGCGGAGGGCAGGCAACGTGCACGTAAATCGGCAAAGAACTCTCCGGCATCGTCGAGGTCCTCGGTGCGGACGAAGTCTGACTTGCCTCCGTATAAGAGAAGGACGGGCAACTTGATGGGCAATCCGGCGTCGCCGAAAGGCATGCCGGCCAGTTTGGTTAGGTTGCGTTGCAGACCCTTTAAATTGACCTGCCAGGAAAAGCCCTCTCCATCGGCCCGCACCAGATTGGTCAGCAGGAATTGGCGCAAAGCCCAGTCTTTGATTGTTGAGGCAAGTGCTTGGTCGGCAGCTTTGCGATCGGCCAAGGAGTCTACTTTTAGGGATGCCATGGCCTCGAAATCTTTTTGATGATGGGGCGGATAAATGCGTGGAAAAATGTCGGCCAGGACAAGCTTGCGGACGAGATTCGGGTGTTCCGAAGCGATTCGCATTGCGACCTTGCCTCCGAGGCTGTGTCCGAGCCAATCCGCATTGGTAAATCCCTCTTGCTGGACCCAGTGCAGAATCCGCGCCGTCATTTCGGGAAAGGACGGTTCCTCACTCCAAGCCGATTCTCCGTGATCAGGAAGGTCGAGGGCGTAGACACGGCGGTTCTGCCCGAGAGACTTTCCGACCGTGAGCCAGTTTCGCGAAGATCCGAGAAGCCCGTGAAGGATAATCAGCGGAGGATTCCCGCTGCCACTTTCTTCCGAGAGAATTCGTGCATTGATTTTCCCTTTGCGATTTTTGAGGGAAGTGAAACGCTTGTGATTGATCGCCATAGGACAAAGCCGAAAGAAGACACATTAGCCACATGAGTGCCAAGAAGGAAACACCGATGATGCAGCAATACCGCGAGGTGCAGGCCAGCCTGCCGCCGGGCTGCCTGCTGCTCTTCCGCTTGGGTGATTTTTACGAAATGTTTGAGGACGACGCGGTTCGGGGAGCGTCGGTGCTTGGCATCACGCTCACAAAGCGGCACGACATGCAAATGGCGGGCATTCCCTACCATGCGGCGGATAATTACATCCAAAAGATTCTGGATGCCGGGCTCAAGGTGGCGATTTGCGAACAGACCGAGGTTCCCAAGCCTGGCAAGCTGGTTGAGCGTGCTCTCACCCGAATTCTCACTCCCGGGACGATTTTGGAGGATAACCGACTTGATCCCCGATCCGGTTCCTGGCTCGCGGCGTTGGACTGGGACAAAAACGGCCTACACGCGGCTTGGCTGGATCTCTCGGCGGGGCTTTTCGAGATCGCTTCAGAGAAGCATGCCGAGGATCTGGTCAGCTGCCTCGACGCGCTGGGTCCGACGGAGATCCTCATCCCTTCCCGGCTTCGCGAAGAGGACTTGCCGGAGGAGGTCGCCTGGCTTCTCAAGCGGTCGATCGTCACCGCACTGGAACGGGAGGAAACGGAGAGCCGCGACCCGGCTGGTGAGATTTGTCGGGTTCTGGGCGTACTGTCCCTTGAGGGCTTTGGAATCGACTCTGCCCACCCGGCACTGGCAGCGGCGGCAACCCTCCTGCGCTACTCCTCGGACATGCTCCGCCGCACTCCGGGCAATTTGAACCACTTGGCTTGGCGTCGTCTTGACGAAACCGTTCGGGTCGATTCGGCGACCCAGCGAAACTTGGAGATTTTCGAAACATCGCAAGGCAACCGCACCGGATCATTAATCGACTGCCTTGATGCTTGCGCGACCTCAGCGGGTTCCCGCCTCCTCGAACGCTGGTTCACCAACCCGATCCGGGACATGGCTGAACTCAGTCGCCGCCAATCGCTAATCAGCCTCTTTCACGACCGGACGATCGAATCCTCTGACATCCGTGCGGCGCTGCGCCAAACCCGGGATCTTGGCCGCATCCTGAGCCGCCTGCAAAACCGCATCCGCAACCCTCGCGAGATCGGCGGGATTCGTGACACGCTCCGCCAGCTGCCGGAGATCGTCTCGGGCTTGCGATCCCTAGCGGAAGATACGGCCCAATCGCTTGCTGACCGAATTGGCGAATTCTCCGATCTCCAAAATATCTTGGAGGCGGTTCTTGCGGAGGAGCTTCCCGGAAGCCTGAATGAAGGAGGAGTCATCCGTGACGGCCATGATCAGGAATTGGACCGAACCCGCTCGCTGGCCCGCAACGCCCGGACGTGGGTCGCGGATCGCGAACAAGAGGAGCGCCAGCGGACAGGGATCAAGAATCTCCGCATCAAATACAATGGCAGCTTCGGCTATTTTATTGAGATCACCAAGTCGAACGTCCACCTCGTGCCCGACGACTACGTCCGCAAGCAAACGATGACGAACGCGGAGCGGTATTACACGGAGGATTTGAAGGAGAAGGAGAAGGAAATCCTGAACGCCGAGGAGAAAGCGGTTGCCTTGGAGGAGGAAATTTTCCAGGGAGTGGTCGAGCAAGTTCTGGAGGAAGCCGACGGGTTGCGCAGAGCAGCGGAGGCACTCGCCGAGACAGACCTGCTGATTGCCTGGGCTGACTTGGCCCGCTTGCGGGGCTATGTGAGGCCGAAGATCGATAACAGCCTCGAGATCGAGATTGAGAACGGGCGGCATCCGGTCATTGAGGAATCCCTGCGGGCCTCTCCGGAAGGAATCGCTGGAGCGGACAGCTTCGTGCCGAACAGTTGTTCTCTCTCGGCGAGCCGCGACCAGATCGCGGTGCTTACGGGTCCGAACATGGCCGGAAAATCCACCTATATCCGCCAAGTCGCCCTCATTGCCTTCCTCGCCCACACCGGATGCTGGGTTCCGGCCGATTCGTGCCGCATTGGCTGGATTGACCGAATCTTCTCGAGGGTCGGTGCCAGCGACGAGCTTGCCCGTGGCCATTCCACCTTCATGGTTGAGATGAACGAGACCGCGAACATCCTGAACAACGCCAGCGAGCGCTCGTTGATCATCCTCGACGAAATTGGCCGCGGCACCAGCACCTACGACGGCCTCTCCATTGCCTGGGCGGTGATCGAGAATCTTCACGGCGAAAGTTCGCAGGGGCCACGGACGCTGTTCGCCACGCACTATCATGAACTCACGCGGCTTGAGGAGAGTCTTCCCCGCCTTCGCAATTTCTCGGTCTCGGTCAAGGAGTGGAACGACCGGATCATTTTCATGCGTCAGGTCATTCCCGGTGCGGCCGACCGTTCCTACGGCATCCAGGTAGCTCGTTTGGCAGGCATTCCTCAGACGGTAATTGATCGCGCCAAAGAAATCCTCGAAACCCTGGAATCTGGCAGCACCGCCTCATGTGCCCCACCTTCTCGAACTCCTTCGGCTTCCAGAAGGAAGAAGAACCCGGTTTCGAGCGGCCAGATGAGTCTCTTTTAAGGCAGATGGTTTCAGCTGCGGGCCACTATTTTGTTGCAAAACCCTATTTTCTGAAGATTCCCGCGTTGCACCCCGTATCTCCAGCGTATCAAATCACACCCCTCGATCGAACCCATCTTGAAACTATGCTGAACCAAGAAGCCATACAGGAAGCCGTCGACGCCGGAAAACTTCTCGCCGGGTCTGCCGCCAATTTAAATCTCTGGTCAAAGAGTGCGAGCCTCCCCCTCTGGGCCATCAATTCCCTTCAGGAGCTTCTGGAGTGTGGGGAGTGGGAAGAGCTGAATGACCGCTTTTTCCAAAATCTTGCCTTTGGCACGGGAGGCATGCGCGGACGAACGATCGGCCGGGTCGCCACTTCCGCTGAACTCGGCGAAGGTGGCCAGGAAAACCCGGACCACGCCGCGATCGGCTCGAATGTTCTCAACGATTTCAATGTTACCCGCGCCACGATTGGGCTTTTCCGCTACACCCGTCGCTTCCTGGTTGGCGACGAGCGGGATTACGAAGTGCCCAGATTGGTCATCGCCCACGACGTGCGGTTTTTCTCCCGCCATTTTTGCGAGTTAGCGGCCTCCGTATGGAGCCAATTGGGCGGTCAGGCCTATGTTTTCGAAGGTCCTCGATCGACGCCGCAGCTAAGCTTTTCGGTTCGTTTCCTAAAGGCCCATGCCGGGATCGTCATCACGGCCAGCCACAACCCCTCGCACGACAACGGTTACAAAGTCTACTTTGAAGACGGGGCCCAGATCGTTTCGCCCCACGCCGAGGGAATCGTGAAAGAGGTAAACCAGGTCTCGCTTGACGAAACGGGTTCTTTTCTCGACAAGGACCTCACCCGGGTCGTCACTCTCGGGCAATCTGCGGACTCCGCCTATCTGAATGTTCTGGCGGGCAGCGTGCTCGATCCCGACCTCCTCCGCCGCAACCAGCCGAAAGTCGTTTTCTCGTCCATCCACGGTACTGGACGCGTGGCTACGATCCCGCTTCTTAAGCGGCTCGGTCTCGAAGTTTCCGAGGTAGCCGAGCAGTCGTTACCCGACCCCCGGTTTCCGACGGTGGTATCGCCCAATCCGGAAAATGCCGAGGCTCTCTCCATGGCCATCGCCCAGGCGAATGAGGAGAACGCGGACCTCGTCGCCGCCACCGACCCGGATGGCGACCGGATGGCCGTAGCGGTTCGCGACAGGGAAGGCGAGATGGTCCTGCTCACCGGGAACATGATCGGATCTCTGCTGGCAGAGTTCCGGATCGGCCAGATGAAAAAGATCGGACTTCTCCCCGATCGGGGCACAAAGAATGCCGCGCTCGTCAAAACCTTTGTCACCACGCCACTTCAGGAGCGAATCGGCCACGGCCACGGGTTAAAGGTCATCAACACCCTAACCGGCTTCAAGTGGATTGGGGCCAAGCTACGGAAGTATCAGGAAATCCTGGACCGAAAGCTTCGTGAGACCGAGGGAATCGTCCTTTCTTATGATGAGACGGACTACCGCACCCGTGCCCGGCTCCTCCTTGAGCACAGCACGTTCTATGTCTTCGGGGGAGAAGAGAGCTATGGGTATCTCGCCAACGATCTGGTTCGCGACAAGGATGCCAATGCAGCGGTCCTCATGTTTTGCGAACTCATGGCCTCGCTCAAAGAAACGGGCAGGACGGTGATTGATTATCTCGACGACATCTATCTCGCCCACGGTTATCATCTGGAGCAGCTCGGAAACGTCTATTACGAAGGAGCCAGCGGAGCGGCCAAGATCGCGAGGATTCTGGCATCCTACCGGGAGGATCCACCGCAGGAAATGAATGGAGTCGCCGTCGAGAAAGTGACCGACTTCGGGCTGGAGGCCATCGTGGATGCGGACGGAGACGAGATCCCCCGACAGGATTTCTATTTCGTCAGTCTCGCCAACGGACACAGCTACGCCGTTCGCGGCAGCGGCACCGAGCCGAAGATTAAGTTCTACGTCTTTGGTCGCCAAGAAGTCGCCAGTCGCGAAGATTTGCCGGCAGTAAAGGAATCCCTCAAAGCCGAGTTAAAATCGCTCCGGGAAGCCATCGAAACCGACGCTGCCAGGCGCGCCGGCTGATCGAAAGCGGGAAGACTGCGTTCGCGAGCGGCAAGTTCGCAACCAAGTGCCTACCACTCGAGGCATTCACGCCCCACCCTACTTTCATCACTGGCTGAGACTCATCGACCGGGCCGATTTGAACAATTTTCGAATTCCCCAGAAGAAAATCACCGCGACCACAAGCACCCACCATTTTCCGTTTGCGAGTGAGACCACCACAAAGGTAAGGATTGTCGAAGCGAGGACCCACACGGGCACGCGCAACTCCTCTTGCTTAAACGGGGAGTGAGGCAGGAAAAGCTGGGCAAGAAACGACAGCACAAAAGCGGTCCCGAACCAGCCGAGAAAATTTGTCCATGGCACCCCGTAGTAAATCCCCGGCCCCTCCCACATCCAGTAGCCCCGCACAAGGGTAGCGGCGGGCTCAATGATCAAGTCGGCAACCACCGCACCGGTGGCGGTAAGGACTGGAACCATAGCCACAGCTCCCCGTCCCGCCAGAGCCGAATGCACCAGGCAATGCAACGGCCAGACAATCACCCACCATGCGAGCGGGATTGCCGCCGGCAAAACCCCGAACAGTACCGGCCCGAATTGGTCCGTGTAATCATAGGATCCAAAGGGAACCCCGCTTATGGCCCCCACGGACTCGACCACCCCGGATAAAACCGCAAACACCAGGAAGATAAATAACGCCGATCCGCCATTCGAAAGCCCGCAGAGATGCAAAAGCAGCACCAACGAAGCCAGTGCGATGTAGGCGAAATCCGCCCAAGGCCCCATGGGGGTCTCAATCCCGAACCCCAATACGAAGAGTCCGACTCCAAACCAAATCGTATAGAGTAACAAGACCAGGCCGAAGAGCCGATTGAATTTCCGAGAGCGATAGACAAAAAGTGACATAACCGTTATCGCGGGAAGATGACAAAGTTTGGGACAACCGCAATGAACAAACGAATTTCTATCGGTGCGCAACTCTGCGGGTCACCGGGGCCGAGCTGCAGAGTCGATCAAGTTTCGCGCTTCTAAAAGCACCCCACTCAGCCGTAACCTGGGTTTTCCTTCTCCCGTTCCTCCCGTCTCGTCGACAAAAGCGAAAACGAGACCATCGTTCCCGCACCTTCGCGACTCTCGATACGGACCTTCTGCCCACAGTATCGCAACAGCTCCAGACACAAATTCAATCCGATGCCGGCACCCTTTTCGCTCCCGGTCCCGTGTGCCGAGCGATGGTATACTCCCGACAGCACTTGCTCCACTTTCTCCGGACTCATCCCCCGCCCGTGGTCCTCCACAAATACCTCAAGTCGACCCTCGTCCAGCTCCTTCATTCCGATGCGGATAGTACCTCCGAATTCTGAATACTTAATAGCGTTCGAGATCAGATTCCGCAGAACCGTCTCCAGCACTCTCGAATCAATACTCACCATCGTTCCGGGCGGAATATCCATTACCACCTCAAGGGATTTCCCGCGGATCGCCACCCGAAAGAGTTCGAGAACCTGGTCGCAAAGAGAAGCCAGATCCACATCCTCCGCACGAATCATTCCCCCTGCTTCCCGGGAACGCACCCAGTTCAGCAAATTCTCGAGCAGCAGGAGTCCCTCATCCGCACACTGATGGATCAGTTCTACGATCTCCTTCTGCTCTGATTCCACCTGTAGCTCGCCCGGCTCAAGAAGCTCGTTCGACAAACTGGAGACGGCGGAAATGGGGGAGCGCAAATCATGGGCGATGACCGAAATGAGCCGGCTTTTATCCTCGTTCAATTCGTGGAGCTGGTGACGGGAGGCCTTCAACTTCAGAACCGCACTCACCAAAAAGCCGATCAACACCGCGATGACCGCTGATCCACCAACCATAAGCAGCAGCATCGTTCGATCCTGATCCAAATATCCCGACCACCCACCGACCGGATGCCCACCCAGTATCCATTCGCCATCGGGAAGGCGAATGACGATCTCAACGGGCTGATTCTCAAAAACCTCTGGATCGCCAAAGAACACCTCCCCGTCCTTGCCGCGTCCATCGGTGCCCTGTAGTGCCATTTTCACGCCCTCCTTCTCGGTTTCCAGAACCGCAGCCTCGAAAAGCCCCTCTTCCAGAATGACGATATCCGCCACCCCCCAAAACTCCCATGGCTCCGGGGTCGTCTTATCGAAAATAGGCGTGTAGCTGATAAAAGCGATCCCGCCCTCGACCAGCTCGACGGGTCCGGCAACAAACGTCTTCCGCGAGCGAATCGTTTGTTCGACGATCTCCCTCCTCTCCGGGTGCGCGAAAAGGTCCAGTCCAATGGCTTCCTCATGGCCCTCCTTCGGGTAAACAAATGAGAGCACTCCGTTCGGCGACAGGGCCATGGAATTGATCACCTCGTCGACACCGATCAACTCTGCGGCCAGGTTTTGAAACTCGTCCTTGTCGATATCAGGGTTCAAAGAAACGTAGGCAGCCACGCTGCGGGTATAGTAGATCCGGGCATAGAGTTCGTTCTCCAGGAGCGAGCGCTGGAAGTTTAAAACCTCGAGGATACGCACCCGCTCGTCCTTCTCCCACCTCTCCTTCGACCAGCGAAGGTATGCAAAGATCCCAACCCAAAAGAGTCCCAGACAAAAGGCACCGATCAGAATCGACAGCAAGAATCTTTTGCCTCCTTCTTTGCGAAGCTCCATCACAGAGGCTAGATTGCAACCTATTGCCTCATACGGCAACCCTATTCCGCACAACTTCCACGCCCCTCTTGACTACCCAAAAATAGAAAACTCCCGGTCCTTGCGAACCGGGAGTTAACTACCACTAACTCACTCTATCTCTTTTGGGTTTCTCAGGCCCAAAAATTCTTTTCTACATACGGCTGATGGAAAGCTCCCGCTCAAAGATCATTTGCTGCGGAAGGTAATCTCCGATCAAGAGGAACAACTCCTCGTGCTGAAGACTCTGCATCTTCAAACGATGGCGGTCAACACTCATTAGCTCATTCCAATCATTTTCTCTGAAATCGAGTCCCTTCCAGTCAAAATCCCGGTAGCGGGGCATCCAGCCAATGG
The DNA here is from genome assembly GCA_964633135.1 of uncultured Puniceicoccaceae bacterium. GTDB lineage: Bacteria > Verrucomicrobiota > Verrucomicrobiia > Opitutales > Puniceicoccaceae > Puniceicoccus. The sequence continues at coordinate 8,675 of CAZWFJ010000028.1, forward strand.
GCGACTCGAACCCGGTGGAGTTGCCATGCACCCGGCCGATGCACCACTTCAGGACCCGCATATTCTCGCCGAAACCCGGCCAGAGGAACTTACCGTCCGCGCCCTTGCGAAACCAGTTGACATGAAAAATTCTCACTGGCGGCGATAGTCGCTTGCCCATCTTGAGCCAGTGGCGCATATAGTCGCCCATATTGTATCCACAAAAGGGCAACATGGCAAAGGGATCACGCCGCAGCTTGCCCACGGTTCCCTCGGCGGCCGCAGTCAGCTCTGAACCCATCGTGGCTCCGAGGTAGACCCCGTGAGTCCAATTAAAGGACTGGAAAACAAGGGGAATATCGCTCATACGCCGCCCCCCGAAAAGGAAGGCATCAATTTTTACGCCCTCTGGGTTCTCCCAGTCGGAATCAATGATCGGGCAATTACGCGCCGGAGCCGTAAAGCGGGAATTTGGGTGAGCCGCCGGAGTCACCGAGTCGGGAGTCCAGTCGTTTCCGCGCCAGTCAATCAAATGATCCGGCACTTCCTCCGTCATCCCCTCCCACCAAACGTCGCCATCGTCCGTTAGGGCACAATTGGTGAAAATCGAGTCCCGGTCACAGGAGCGCATGGCGTTTGGATTGGTGGAGTCCGAAGTCCCGGGGGCCACTCCAAAAAAGCCCGCCTCCGGGTTGATCGCGCGGAGATCTCCCTCGTCATCCGGCTTCAACCAGGCGATGTCGTCCCCAATCGTAGTGACCTCCCATCCCTCCTCTCGAAAGGATTCCGGCGGAATCAGCATGGCAAAGTTCGTCTTTCCGCAGGCACTCGGGAAAGCTGCCGCCACATGGGACTTGCGGCCCGATGGCTCCTTCACCCCGAGAATCAGCATGTGTTCAGCCATCCACCCTTCCTCCCGGGCCATGACCGATGCAATGCGCAGGGCAAAACACTTTTTGCCCAAGAGGGCGTTGCCGCCGTATCCGGATCCAAATGACAAAATCAATCGTTCACGGGGAAAATGGGCGATCGTGGTCTTTTCCGGGTTACAGGGCCATGCAACATCCTCCTGACCATCCACAAGGGGCAGACCAACGGAATGCACGCACTTCACGAAATCCCGGCTCCGTCCCAGCGCATCCAATGCCTTCGTTCCCACCCGGGTCATGATATGCATATTACACACCACGTAGGCCGAATCAGTCAGCTGAATTCCAATTCGGGAAATCGGTGATCCAATCGGACCCATCGAGAAAGGAATGACATACAGGGTGCGGCCCTTCATGCACCCATCGGCGAGCGCATTCATCTTCTCTGCCATCTCATCCGGATGCATCCAATTGTTGGTCGGCCCGGCTCCGTCCGGATTCAATGAGCAGATAAAGGTCCGGGATTCAACTCTGGCCACATCGCGCGGATCGGAGCGAAAGAGATAGCTGTTCGGACGCTTTGCCTCGTTGAGCTTGATGGCCACCCCGCGGTCAACGAGTCCTGCCATAAGCCGATCGTACTCTTCGCGCGAACCGTCGCACCACTCCACCCGATCGGGAGCGCACAAGCGAACAATGCTGTCCACCCATCGGGTGACATGCTTGTTGCTCGTCGGAGTCTGTGCCATATCAGTCATCTAGCTTTTCTAATAAACCAGCCAAATTTGATATTAGATTTTCTTACGTCAATAAGATTCCAAAAAAGATTTTGGCTTTGGGGTAGAATATTTTCTGCGGGTCAAGAAGAGGCAGGCTCTAGTATCTTGTAACAGTTTTTCTTTCGTTTCTGGATCCCCGATGCGCTGACGATGTTCATCATGCCTTGCAAGGATTCCGAATCATGCCGACGGCCGGGACCGCACAATCCGGATTGCTCAAAGAAGACGAAATTTTGGTATCTTGTTTTTCTGTTTGAATCAGTGGACCGCTTCGCGGCGCACTGGGTGTCCAAAAATTTCTCTCACTTACCGCGTAATTGAAGAAAAAGACGGGAGTAATCGATCTTGGCGTTGTGGCGTTTGTCGAGTGGGAGGCGGAGGAGGCGGATGTCGTTGATGGCGACGGGAACGCGGGGGATGTGGAGGGGTTGCGGGCAAGCGGTACCCCGGGGCAGGCAGAGAACGGGGCGGCCTGCGACGGCAAGGCAGGCGGCAATGGTGCAGCCGAATTGTTCCACAGCGGCGGTCTCCACGGCGAAGGGGTAAACCGTGCCTTGCGGTAGGTCGATCCGCGCGGTGCAGCGTCCGAGAAGCCAGAGGCGGCTTCGCTCGTCGAGCATTCCGGCGTCGCCTGTGCGATGCCAAACCCGCCCGCCCACGGAAATCTTGTTCTCGGCATCCCCGATGCCCTCCAGGTATCCGGGGATCACGTGCGGCCCGGCCACGATGATCTCGCCCACCCGGTTTGCCGGAAGAGCCGCCGCGATCAGGGCGGCCTTCGATTCGAATCGGAGCGGCGTGCCGGTTTGGTCCGGGAGAATCAGAAGCTCCGTGGGAGGGGCGACGGGACCCACCAGAAGACCGCCCCCCTCCCGCATCACGGTGCGGTCGGCGACGGTGACTTCGTCAAAGGCGACATGGCTGATGGGTTCGGCTTCGGTCGATCCGTAGAGGACACTCACGCGGGCGTTGCGGAAGCGGTCGGCGAAAGAGGCGAACGTCCGGGGAAAGACGGGCGCGCCCCCGGTGAAAACATGCTGGAAGGAAGGGAACCCCTCCCCTCCCTCGTCCGCTTCGACGAGGCGGTGGAGGAAGGCGGGCGAGGCGACGGTGCGGTGGGGCCGGAAACGCGCGATTTGCCGGAGGACGCGCTTCTGGCAACTACGCCCGGGCGTGCTAAGGCGAGCGTCCGGGATCAGCGAGGTGATCCCTGCCGCAAGGTTGATGAGGGTGAAGACCGACATTGTCGATAAGTCGACCTCTCCCGCCTGCAAGGCGAGGCTGTCATGGAGCGCTTGATACTGGGCGTGCAACAGTCCGTGGCTGCGAATGGCGCCCTTGGGTTCGCCCGTGCTGCCGCTGGTAAACGTGAGGATGGCCGGATGATCGTTCGGGAGATCGACAAGATCCAAGGCCGGCGAGGAATCTCTCCCAGATACGTCCGAACAGGGCCAGTACCACCGGATTCCGACGCGTCGGAGCGGCGCGTGCCACCCGACCAGAAAGCGGGCACGGGCGATCCCGACCAATGCCTCCGGCCTGGCGCGTCCGCAGCAGCGGCGGACGGCCTTTCGACCCGCCGAAGGGTCGAGAAATACCGCCACGGCTCCGAGGTGCCAGAGAGTGGCGAGGGTGAGGTAAAGCTCGAGCCCCATGGGCACGAGAACGAGCACCCGCGTGCCCTCCCGCATTCCGATCGCACGAAAACGGGCCGCAGTCTTCTGGATCCGCTCCTCCAGCTCGCCAAAAGAGGTGATGCGCTCACGCCCCGCCCTACCGTCGATTATGGCGGGCCTGTCGGGGGCGGTGCGGGCTGCTTTGGTGAGGAGAGTGGCAAGGTTCATGGCTCACGTTCAAAGAGGGTGTAGCGGCGGATGACGGTGGCGGCATCTTTGCCGAAATGTTTAATCCGGCTCCCCCCGTGCATGAGAGCGTGAACAACGGAGCGGTAGCCGGACTCATGGGCGCGGCGATGGGCCAGGCGGGTGAGCCATTGTCCGAGTCCGGCGAAGGCACGGTCGGGAAGGATGGCAAGAGTCTTGATGATAAGCGTATCAACCGGTTCTCCGCGCCCAGCCTGAGCGAGATCGGGGATGGCGAAGACAAACCCGACCGGACGCGCCTCGACCTCGGCCAGCCAGACAAAAGCCGGATCGATGCGCGCACGCATCGGCTCGTAGCTACGCAGGAGATCCGCAGGCGCAGACGGCGTGTAGAGGAGGTTGGGCGCGAAGGCAACGGCGGAGACCGCATGGATGGCCCGCAGATCCTCTTCGAAAGAATTCCGGTTCAAATTCCGAATTCGCACGCCCCCTTTTTCCAGTCTCCTCTTGGCGCGGACGAGGCGTGGATCGTCCTCGATCTGGGGTGGCAGAGCGGTCGAGTGAAAATCACCGAGGGGGCGAAACCCCGCTTTTCTCCAGGATTCGGATTCTCCGGGGCTATCCCACGGTTCCAAAAAAAACGGAGGCCGGGTTCCCCGATCAACGACCGATCGGTAGTGGTTCCACGTATTCCCGTCGAGGGGACCGACCGCACGGCGTACGCGCACGTCGGCAAGCGTGTCAAGGGCGGCACGCAGAACCGCCGCACCGGCCTCAGCGTCCGTTGCCCGAAAGTGGCCGATGGCACCCGGGCGGCTTCCTTCGTATTCCGGCAGAGAGTTTGTCCAGACGGAGCACCGAGCGCAAACGCGTCCCTCCCGGAGGGCAGTCAGGTGGTAAGGCGGGCCCAACCGCGCCCATTCCCCGGACGAAAGAAGGGTAAACTCCTCTGCAGGATCGAGGGAAAGCCAGGATTCCGGGGACCGGTGACGGGTGACGGTAATCATGATAGCAAAAACAACACTCCGGTCGACGAGCAGGCCATCCCGTAGGCAAACTGCCGCCAGGGACGCAGGGGGGCCAGAGTGGTGCTGCGGGCCTTCCACTCGAGCTTCCACAGGCAAAGGGCGGCGATCGAGGCCATCGCGAAAAGGAGCGGCACGGCGGGCAGCCAAACCACACGGGCCGGGGAGAGCCAGAGTGCGGGAGCGAAGAGAAGGAGGGCGAACAACCCCGCAGCCAGAACCACGACCACCTGCGGGGTGCCCGGACGCTGCCAGGCGACAAAGGCGGCGAAGACCATGGCTAGTTGGGCGGCCCACGAAAAGGTGAAGGCAACGATCAGTTCCGGCCACTCGCCGCCGACGGCCAGGAAAAGCCAGAAGACCCCTCCTCCGCTGACGCTGCCGACATCGGCGAGGCCGTGACGGTTTTGAAACTCCGGCCCACTCTTCGGGCAGAGGACGGCATAGCCCAGGGCGAAGGACAGCGGCGCGAAGATCCAGCCCCACCCGCCCAAGGCCCAGATCAGGTAGAGGATGAGCATGGCGGCGAGAAGGGTATCCCCGCGCGCAAAACTGCGGCGGGACAAAAGCAGGAAAATCACCCCGACCGAGGCGAGGACAGCGATCCGCAGGAGAAGCTCGGACGGACTCTCGCTGAGATAAACGTTGAGCAGAACAAATGCCCCCAGCGGAATGAAGAGATTGTCCAGCCCGCGCCAGGATATTGCCTCCACCAGCATGATGAGCAGACCGATCAGGGTTGCGATGAGGAGAGACTCCGGACGACCGATGTCGGTGAACAGGAGCAGGGGAACATGGGTGCTGAGAAAAGCGGCGAAGAAGAACGCGACCGATCCCTCGACGCTCTTGAAGCCTTCGCCGGTGGTGAACCGGGCCGTGCCGTAACGCAGGCCGACGAGCGCGCCGACGGCGTCGGCCACGGTAAGGATGAGCAGCGGGATCAGGTAGTCGGTGACGGGTTCGCGCTGGAGGACAAAGAGGACCCCGACGGCGAGTGGGAAGCATACATCGCCCAGGGAAGCCCGGCCCACATCGTGAAGCGAGGAAGCGAGTCCTCCCTCGCGCCGGTTGCGGAAGCGCACCCAGAGCAGGACTCCGATGACCAAGGCGCACAGCAACAACACAGGCCATGCGCTCCCGACCCACCACGGCAGCCCGAGGCAAGCCAGGCCGAGGGCGACGTGCATGATCTTGCGGCTCAACTCGGGGCCGATACGCCTGGAACGCCGGAGGCGGACGAGGCCGGCCATGAGCAGGAGGAGTCCGAGAGCGATGAGCGAGATGAGGGCGAGCGGGTTCACTGGACGGGGTCAGGCAGTCACCTCTTCAAGGACGAAACGGCTGTAGAAAAAGGCTTTGTCGCGCCGGAACAAGGCATGCGCCTCCGCATCCAACGGGCGGAGCCGATCCGCCAGATTCCCGGGGCGGCTGCGCGGGGCGAGCATATTCCAATAAGCGAGTCGGGCACCCGGTCTGGCGATTCGACAGAGCCGTCCGAGCAGGGTTGCCGTGTTGTTCTCGGACATGTATTCGAAAATATCGCTGAGGTTGAGGGCATCGAGGTCACGTTCCTTCCGTGAGGATGCAAATTCTTCGAGGGTCATCCGGTGCCAGTGGATACGATCAATGTTGCCGCGGATCGTCTCAAAATGTTCCGGACGGAGGTAGAGCGGCAGAGCGGAGGAGTGGGTGCCCTTGAGTATCCACTGGAGGTATGGGTTGACGGCGGGTTCGAGCGCGGTGAGGGCATGGCGGGTTCGTTCGAGGATACGGTCGGCGACCGAGCCTTCCACGTAGCGGAAAAAAGCGGGATCCCGCCCGAGTCGCCCCATCACGAAGCGCGAAAAGAAACAGCGGAAGAGCCATCGCCACCGCCAGCTGTTCCAGTGTTTTTCGTAGAACTCCTCGCGGGCGGGACGGTCGCGGGATTCGAGGAGGGAATCGATTCGGCGACGTCCGTGAACCAGCGGGAGCAACCGCGATCGAAAGAGGGCGAAATAGCGTTCGAATTTTCCCGCATGACCGATTCCGTTGGCAATGAGTTGCGGATGATGGTCCCAGAACCGAGTCGCCTCCTCGTCGAGCCGGGGCCGGCACCGCCGGTAGAGACCGTCCCGTGCCGGGTGGGGGCGCGAGCCGACGAGTCCCAGAATCTCCTCATGTTCCAATGCCCGGAATGCGGCCACGCGCAGGGCGAGACAATGAAGCTGGGCGGGGTTGAGGTCGATGGCGTCGACGCGCTTGGGCGAGCGGGTGAGCATGGCCAGGGCGTTGTCACCGGCGGAGGCGATGGAGAGGCAAACCCCGCCTTCGGGCACGCGCAGACCTTCGAGGAGGATATCGGCGTCCTCCCAAGTCTGCCCATAACGGATACGGTCGAATGCGGCGCGAGTGGCCGCCTCGGTAGGGAGATTGGAGACGGTATCAGTCATGATCGGACGGGAGGCGGCGGATGCTCCCGGCAGCACCGTCCATCTCGACAACATCGCCGGTTTGCAAGTGATCGAGAAGCCCGGGCACGGAGACGATGGCGGGAATACCCATCTCGCGGGCGACAATCGCCGAGTGCGAGAGGAGGCTGCCGCGCTGGACGAGGACAGCGGCCGCCGAGGGGAAAAGGGTGATCCAGCCGGGATCCGTCTGCTCGGCGACGAGGATCTCGCCCTCCCGAAGCTCGCCGGCAGCGGGATCGCGCACCACACGGACCGGTCCCCGCACCCGCCCGGGGCAGCAGCCGATGCCCTGGAGCGTATCGGGAGATCCCGTTTCCTTCGGGGTACCGCCGCCTGTTGGCTCGAAGAGGTTGCCGAGATGAACGGTCCCGCGTGTTTCAAACCGGTCGGCAGGCGGGGGCATCCTGGCGAAAGCATCGAACTCCTCGCGCCGCAGCCGCACAAGTCCCCGCAAGTCGGTGGTCGTAGTGGTGCCTTCGACAAAGCCGATGACCTCGTCGGTGCGCAGGTAGAATACATCCCTCGCGTCTTCGAGCGAACCCTCGGCGGCCAGCCTACGGCCCAGTTCGACGAAAATGTGGCGAATCCGCCCGAAGAGCCGGGTCCGTTCGAACCGGAGGTTTTCGCGAGTCTGCACACGGCGTCTCGCCTGGCGCACGACCAAGCCGAATAGCACGCGGCGATGCGGACGGCTCCGAAGCCTGGCGCGGACGGTCGCCTCCGCCTCCCGTGCGAGTCGGGCCTCCATGCCCGCATCGTGACTGCTCCCTGCGAGCAAACGCCGGGCCATGCCGCCAACGGAGCGCAGAAGCGGCAGTGGATCGTCGCGCAGGGTGGCACTTTCCAGCTTCAACTCGTTGAGGCAACGATCGGCGAAACGGTCGAGGTATGCCTGGTAGGTCCGGGCGAATTCCGGGAAGGTTTGGAGATCAGCCTCGATCGTCCTGCGATCCGACGATGTCAATGTCTCCACAAATTCCTTACGCTGCGCCGCGATCTCTGCCATCTCCCTGATGCGGCGGGCGGGTTCGGCACTAACGATGTTTCCGGTCCCGCAGAGAAGGCCGTTTTGCAAAGTGCCGTCTTCGTCGTCGCACCATTTTTGGGTGAGCTTGCGGAGGAACCCAAAATAGATCATCGCGAAGAAGTCGTTGACGAGCGGAGCGTCCCACCGGCGCAACAATTGCTCCTCAAGAGTATGGAAATGATCGACCAACTCATCCGGGCGCATGGTCTCGAGCGGCACGGGAAGAGAATCGAGGGCGGCCGAGAAATGGTGGTAAAACCGGCGGATGCTACGCCCGAGTCCGAGATGGGCACGAAGGAGGCCGAGCAGCGACCAGGAGAGGTGAGCAGCTTCCCGAATCTTGCCCGCTTTGGGGCGGGCGTCGATCTCGGCAAGGATATCCGACGGTAGCGACTCGCTCACCCCCATCATCTGCTCCATGAATCTCCGGTTGAGATGAAAGCCGGGCAGGAGGGCGAGCATGCGATACCAACTCATCAGGTTGTAGTAGACGCGCCCACGAATGAGTCCGAGCATGGAGTCAAAGATGCGGCGGTTGTCGGCGATGGCGCTCTCGGAGACATGCAGAACCCGGCAAAACTGTTCATACACCTCCCGGTAAATCATGTGCGCGAAAGAGAAGGTCAGGGGCGTAGTGACCCCACCGTAGCTCTCGGCTATATTGCTGTTGTCCCAGAGATTGCGCGCCCCGTCCGGGTCGGCCCGGCCTCGCAGCGTGGTGACGGGCCGGGATTGCAAAAGGTGAAGACGGTCCCCCGCGATCGCCCATTCGATGTCCTGGGGGCACCCGAAGAAACGCTCACAGCGGCGGGCGAGTTCCGCGACTTCCCGGACCTGGTCCCCGGTAAGGCAGGGATCGCCCGATTCCTGGGCCGGATGGCTCGACTCGATCTCACCATCTCGAAGCACTCTCCACGTATCGGCATCGGCTTCGCCCGAGACGAGGCGTTCGCCCAGCCCCCGGACGGCCGCGACCACCGCGACTCCACGCCGTCCGCTGACCGCATCGGCGCTGAAGGCAACGCCCGCCCGATCGGCCGGGACCATGCGCTGCACCAGGACGGTGGGCAACTCGCCCGGCGCGGGGAGGCCTTGTTCCCGACGGTAGGCTGCGAGGCGTTCCGAAAACAGGGACCGCCAGACATCGGCGATGCGACCGGGAATCCCGGCGGCGGGCACATTCAGAAAACTGTCCAGCTGCCCGGCAAAGGAAGCCGCCGCCCCGTCCTCGTCGGATGCCGAGGAGCGAACTGCGAAGCGGGCGTCCCCCGACGGATCGAGCTGGCGCAGGGCCTCGTCGAGACGATCCTGCCATGCCGAATCGAACCGGTGGGCATCGACTGCCTCCCTGGAGCACCCCGGTATACCCACCGAATCGGGCGTGACCGCGAACCATGCGGGAACGGCGAAACCGGCCCGGCTGAGTGCGGCGAGGGCACGACCTTTGCCACCGAGGTGCGGATGCGGAGGATCGTCGTACGGGCGAGCGAAGGAAGTATTCATGGATGGGCGGGTCCGTTCCACCAAAGGTGATAGGCCAGGGCCAGCGGGCCGAGGGTCAGGTACAGGAGGAGAGTCCAAATCCCGGAGGTGCGCTCGAACGCTCTCGCCGTGCGGGACTCGGGTCGGCGGAGAAAACGCAGGGGCACGCTGAGCGCTAAGGCGTAGGCCGGCAAAAGAATCAGCGCTGCGGGTGCCAGCGAATTGCGTCGCGCGGCGGCCAAAAGGGCGGCCCCCAGGTTGCCGGTCAGGGCGAGGGACCAGGCCAGGGCCGCGCGGCGGATGCCCCAGAGAGCGGTGTAGGTGTTGACGCCCGTCTCCTCGTCCTCCGGTGCCCGGGTCTTGCGTCCAAACTCGATCAACACCCCGTTGAAGAAGCTCACCACCAGAAACCAGAAGATCCCCGGTGGCGGAGCCGTCCACCCCGCCACCAACCAATCGCAGGAAGTGGCATAGAGATCGATCAGCGGCATGATCAGCATGTGCGACCAGAGGTAGATCAGGGGTCGGCCCTGCAACCACTCGCGCACGAAAAACTCTTTGCTCATGGCGGCCAGATAAATCCAGGTGATGAGCAAAAGGAGAAGGAGCGGCGGATGGAACCAGAGGGCGAGCAGGAGTTGGATGAGGGCGCAGCCAGCAAAGACCAGGCCCAGTGCGCGGAGGCTCACGAGACCGCGGGGGACGGGCCGATAGGGACGGTACCGGCTGTCCTCCTCGAAATCCTTGAACTCATCGGCGATGCGCAGTTGCAGGAAAAAGAGAAGGGAGGTGGCGAAGGCGACGGTGATTGCCAGAGGACCGGGAAAACTTGTTTCGCCGCGCAGGAGGCGGGAAAAGACGAGGGCGGAGAGACTGAAGGCGAGGACCATCGGACCATAGCTGGCAAGCGGGAAACGCTCCCGCTGGTAGATCCACCAGCGCTTCATGGACGTTTCCGTCCCCGTAAACGCGCGAGAATCTCGTGCGCCCTGGTAAACCGGTTGGCGGCGATGGCCGCGATGATGGAAAGCTCGCCCGCGAGAGCCACCCCCGCGCAAACTTCGCCGAAGGCGGCGGCCTGGTTTGATCCGGCCAGCCCGAGAATATTGAGGCACGCCTGCTGGCTGGGCAGTCCGGTCCCGCCGCCCACCGTGCCAACGATCAGATTCGGCAGGGTAACGGCGGCGTAGAGGGAACCCGCCTCGCGCCGTTCGAAGCGCGTCACACCGACCGCCGCCTCGGCCACGCAAGCGGCGTCCTGCCCGCAAGCGATGAAGAGGGCGGCCAGACCGTTTGCATAATGGCCTTGAATCCCCAACGAACCGGAAAGCACGCCGCCGATCGCCGAAACGCGCCAGTAATCCTCCATCTGCTCCGCCGTCACACCGAGCACCTTACCCAGCACCTCCGGGGAAAGGAGCACCTCGCAGGTCACCTTCTTCCCCCGCACCCCGCCGAAGGAAATCGCGCTGGCCTTTTTGTCCCCGGAGAGGTTGGACTCCACATAGCATGCCTTTGGCGGAACCGGGCTGGTTTTCGCGATGTGGTCGCAGAGTGCCTGGGTCGCGACCGTCACCATGTTCTGCCCGGCCGCGTCTCCGGTTTGGTAGAGGCAGTGCAGGTAGACGTGGCAGCCCTCCACGGTCAGGCGAAACTCGGTCACCCTCCCGTGCCGGGTAGTCGCCTCGGCCACCGTCCGCAGCTCGTCCTCGCGCGGGATCAGCCAAGCCAGGAACGAAGCGGCCTCACAAACCGTGGAAAACGTAAAACAGGGCACCCGGGGAACCCCGTTATTGAGCAAGACCGCCGTACAGCCGCCCACCCGATTGATCGCCTGCATCCCGCGGTGGTAGGAGGCCACCAGAGCCGCCTCGTGGGTCGCCAGGGGGATCTTGAAATCGCCCTGGGCGTGCATCCCGCGAAGCCGCAAGGGTCCGGCCACTCCGACCGGAACCTTCACCGTCCCGATCATGTTCTCAATGTGGTTCCGGTAATCGCCCAAATGTTCCACCGTGTGCGGATCGGCCAAATGCACCCGGTCCGTTCCGCTGGCGGCGACGGACTCCAGCAAGGAGCGAACATCGGATTCGCCCTGGTGGAGTCCGGCAGAAATCTTCTCGACCGGAGGATCTACCCGAGGTGCCAATTGCTCCGCCCAAGCCCGCTCGTCCCGGGTCGACAGCAACCCGCGCAACAGCCTTTCCGCATTCTCAAATGATTCGCTCATGGAAATTACCCCGAAAAAATGGACCACAACGAAAGATACACTCGTCCGGTTATGCAGCATTGGACGAAAAAGTAAAGGTCTGGTGGCGGACCCTGCCGCCAGGGGGTGTAACCAGAAGTGCGGGGACCTCTCGAGAATTCGTGGAAGCGGGATCGAAAAGAACCCACCGAAGACTGCGTATGGAAGCCTCATTCCCTTGTTCGCCAAAACAACCTGAATGAAAACAGAAAAATGAATTTTTGAGCTTTACTTGGAAATCCTTCTCGTGGGAGCGGGTTTATCCCGCGATATCAGAGGCCCGAATGGGGCATCACCGCCGGAAATCGGGGCATTCCTTCGACAAGCTCAGGACAAAGAAAGCCCCTCCCACTCCCCGCACTTGTGGTTACACCCGCCGCCAGGGGGCACCGTCTTTTTATTTGGCCTCGGGATGCCGCACAAAGTTATCCCGTCGCTTGCTCGGAGACCATAAGCGGCCCACAGTGCCTGCACATTTGCCGTACAGAACACCGCACCCGCCTAATCCGGCCCGAAGAGAAAATTCCTCTCGACCTCCGATCCGGCCTCCGCAAATCTCCACTTTGTGAGTTTATTGCGATCGATTCCTTTTTGGGTTTTTGCGGTGGCTCTGGCCCTTTCCTTTTGGGCCGGAAATTACGCAGAGACTACGTACGTCGTCGAAGCGCGTGAGATCGATGCGACCGAAGCCGGGGAGGTGATCGAGACTGAGGGGGAGGATGTCTTTCGCTCGACCGGGACTTCCGCACTCTGGCCCTTGCGGGAAACGACTCTCACCTCCAGGCCGGAGATCGAAACCGAGAGGGTCGTCGTGCTGGATGAGGGCGTGGAGAGATTTTTTGAGGTAAACCTGCTTTTCCACCGGGGCTGGTGGTCGCTCTTTCCCGCCTTTGTGACGATCGTCCTCTGCTTCCTGACCCGGGAGCCAGTCACGGCCCTGATTGGTGGTGTCGTCTCTGGTGCCTTGGTGTTGGGTTCCTATGATATAACGGGTGCGGTCATTGTCCCGGGGATCGCCACGCCCAGTGCCTCCCTGGTGATCGTCCTTTACTTGATTTTTCTGGGGGGCCTTCTCGGAATTTGGTCCCGAAATGGAGGTGCTCTCGCCTTCGCCGAGTGGATAACCCATCGAGTGGTGCGGGGGCCCCGAACCGCTAAGCTCACGGCTTGGTTCCTCGGAATCTTCTTCTTCCAGGGGGGGACGATCAGCACCCTGCTCGTTGGCACGACGGTAAAACCAGTCGCCGACGCCGAGAAAGTCAGCCACGAGGAACTGTCTTACGTCGTCGATTCGACCGCGTCTCCCATCGCGATCCTTGTACCTTTTAACGCCTGGCCGTTTTACGTGCAAGGGCTGATTTTTGTCGGCGGGGTTGCGGCCCTGGCCACCGAGGCCGAACGAGTGGCCTTCTTTTTCAGTGCCGTCCCCCTCTCGTTTTACGCAATCCTCGCGGTTTTCTTCACCTTTTTGCTCAGTATCGACAAGCTCCCCTTCCTAAGCCGGACTTTTCGCACGGCCATTCGCCGGGCCCGGGAGACGGGGGAGCTGGACCGTCCCGGCGCGACCCCACTGCAATCAGGGGGAGCCAGCACGGTCTCGGTACCCGAGGGCTATCGCCCGGTGGCCTGGGAATTCTTCTTGCCCCTTTGCCTGATTATCGGAATCGCGGTGGGAACCTACATTTTCCTCGACACCCCCAAGGTTCTCTGGGCCTTTGGCATCGCGTTGGCTGTGGCCTTCTTTTCCAGCCGGCTGCGAGGGATGTCCCTGCACGACTGCGTAGGAGGATTTACCGCAGGGATGCAAAGCGTGGTCTATGGCGCGGTGATCCTCCTTCTCGCCGTCGTCATCGGCGGGCTGAGCCGCGAAACTGGCGGAGGATTGTTCCTGGTCGAATTGCTGGGCGGCTTTGTGCCCTATCTGGCACTTCCCGCCCTGCTTTTTCTCCTGACCGTCGTCATCGCGTTCGCCACGGGCACGAGCTGGGGCACTTTCGCTGTCACCTTCCCCCTCGCCATGCCCCTGGCTTGGGCGACGGCCGGGACGGCTGACCTTTCCTCCCCCCTTCTTTACCTGCAGATCTGCTTTGCCGCCATTCTGAACGGCAGTGTTTACGGCGATCAATGTTCGCCGATCTCCGATACGACCGTCCTCTCCAGTCTTTCCACTGGCTGCGATCTCATGGACCATGTGCGCACCCAGATCGTGCCCTGCTCAATCGCCGCAATCCTCGCCATGATTGGATGGACCCTGCTCTCCCTGACCACTGCCTGATCAGTGGAGGAATCACTGCCCCCTTGAGAAGCCTCTTGCACTTTCACCGAATATAAATCAACACCGATTGACATCCGCAACCGAATGCTTGACAGCTTCCTTCTGCTACTTTCGTACTGTTGCCTTCATGCTAACAATCCAGATCGCACGCACCCCCCTTTGCCCAAGCTGCGTCCTTCATCAACGAGTGGATCGGACCGATTCACGGTTCCCCTCATCATATTTATGAAAGAAATCACTATGCATCGCTCACAGCTGCCGCGCTCCGGAATTGCACTCGGAGGCATCGGCACCGGATCGTTCGAAATCCGGCAGGATGGCGGGTTCGCCAACTGGACCATTTTTAATAACTGGCCCCTGTTCACGGGACCCCAGCTCCCAAAGCGCGCGCATTATCCGTTCGACGATAAGCAGTCCCTTTTCTTTCTGCTCTGGGTAAAGCCCGAGAATGAGCCGCAGCGCGTGGTCCTCCTACAAATCGAAGAGGGCTACGGCGCGGCAGGCATCGAAGACCACGAGCTGATCTATATGTTCCCGTGGGTCAAAGGGGTCGATACGATTCACTACCGCGCCAGTGTGCCCTTTGCAGATCTGGATTTCGAGCAGGACGGGCTTCCGCTGTCGATCCATCTCCGCGCGTGGTCGCCCTTTATTCCAGGCAGTGCAAAGGATTCGGCCTTGCCGACGGCTTTCTTTGATTTTGACATCGCCAATAATGGCGACCGCCCCGTGGAGGTTCAGATCCTCGCCAGTTGCAAAAATCTTGCAGGCTATAACCAGCCCGACCGCCAATATAAGAATATCCGTGTACATGATGGGAATTTTTCGGCCATTGTCATGGGTGGCGAGTATCTTGACCCCAAGGCCCCCGATACTGGCGAGATGTGCCTGACCAGCCATTATACCGATTCCACTGCATACATGGGCTGGGCACACCAGCACCCCTACTATGAACGAATGCTCCGCGAGTATCCACTCCCCGAGCACGACGACACCGACGGACGCAACAGCACAAAAGATGAAACTCTCGGGCGCAATAAGGCCGATGCCGCCTGTTATGTGACCATCGGTCGCGCGGCGAGCCTGGCCCCACACGGAGGATCCCTTACCCACGGATTTTCGCTGAGCTGGCATTTCCCAAACCTCTACGGACGACCCAACCGCGATGATCCCAACTTCAATGCCAAAATCCCACAGGGCATCGACACCTTCGAGGGGCAGTGGTATGCCAAGCACTTTGAATCTGCCGAAGCGGTGGCCCGTCACGCAGTTGCCGAGCGAAGCCGCCTACTGGAAGGCAGCGAACACTTTCACCGGGTATTCTTCGACAGCGACCTGCCGGATTACGTCCTCGACCAGGTCAATAGCCAGCTCAATACCTTCCGCACCTCCACTTGGCTGACACAAACCGGGATGTTCGGTGTGTTGGAAGGCCTCAGCCCACACAAGCCTTTCGCCGGAATCGCCACGACCGATGTCGCCATGTACGGGCAGATCGCTTCCAGCCTCTTGTTCCCGGAACTCGACCGTATGACGATCGATCTCTGGCGGCGCTTGCAACGCGAGAACGGCATAGTGATTCACTCCGTCACCTGCAATTCGGCAAATAACCCCTCCGGCGAACTCAATGGGCATCGCCTCGACATGCCAGCCCAGTTTGTGTTTCAGGCACTGCGATGCGCCCTCTGGAGCGGCGATAAAGAGTATCTGCAGGCGGTCTGGCACCATGCCAAAAAGGCCCTCGCCTATGTCTTGCGGGAACGCGACAAAAATGGGGACAAGCTGCCGGACATGGAGGGCATCATGTGCTCCTACGACAACTTTCCCATGTTCGGAGTCGCGCCCTTCGTAGTCAGTCAATGGCTGGCCGCAGTTGCCGCAGCACTGAAAGTCGCCCGGCAGCTCGGCGACGATGCCTTTCTCGCTGAATACGAACCTTACTTCGAGAGCGGGAAGAAAACCTTCGAGGCTACCACCTGGAACGGCGAATACTTTAAGCTCTACAGCGACCATCAGAAAGACGACCCCCACGGGGAGGACGGCTGCATGATCGACCAGATCATCGGGGAGGGATGCGCCCGGCAACTCGGGCTTCCGCATGTCATCGACCCCGCAAAGACCGAAACGGCCGCCCGAACGATTCTACGCCTGAACTACAAGGCGGACCAAGGCTTGCGCAATTGCCAATGGCCGAGCGACGAGTTTCTGCGCGACATCGGACCCAATACCTGGATCGATCAGGCGAACACATGCTGGACCGGCGTTGAATTGAATTTCGCCGCCCACCTCTACCATATCGGGATGCATGCCGAGGCTGAGGTGATCATTCGGAATGTAGACGAGCGTTATAGCCGCTGGGGACTCTACTTCGACCACCAGGAATTTGGCGGACACTATTTCCGCCCCATGTCCGCACTCGGCATTCCCAACGCTTTCCTCGGGCTGAGCTACGACGGAGAAACCCTGCGCATCGCCCCCGCCCGCGAACTACCCAAGGGTCGCTGGTGCTTCCTGTTACCCGGTGCCTACGGCACCCTGCACCGCAGTGCGGATAACTCCCGGCTGGAGCTTCGCTCCGGCGAGATCGCCGCCCGACGGATCGAGATCCTTATCCCCGGAGATGCAGCACTCGAAGGATTTGGTGAGGGCTGGAACCAAACCAAGGCCGATGGAGGCACCAATTTCTCCCGGTCATAAGATATCCCGGAATTACGGCGCGCAGCGGATTATGCCGCCGCCACAGGGGTTATTTTGCATGCAGAGATCTCTGGGCGTAGGTAGACCTTATTCTGGTCGCTTGCAAAGGAACTTTACCAGTTGGATGCCCCCCTTCACTCAATAAATTGCACCCGACCGGCACGGTGTTTTTATTAGGACTCATTGTTCGAAGGTATGCCTTGAGCCGATCCAGCCAACCCATGCCTCCGATCCGTCGGGAGATCCCGTAAATCCCACACTCCAAGGAGGGAATGCGTCTCGCCGATGCAGAAATTTAATACGCCTATCCGCATGCTGGCGATCGGATTTTATAGGACAGTTCTAAAATTTTGGAATGCGAATGATGAATTTCTCAGAATTGGACATATAAGGGACAACTATGTTTCGTTATCTGTCGAACAATTTTACTTTTTGTCATCAGCGAAGCAGGACGGTGGCTGGGAGCTTCTTATGCCGGAGAGTATGGCGCGGCGAGTCCCCAGCGCGTCGGTGCGTGGTGGTGAGAAACTGGCGGCTGCGGTGGATAGCCGCCAAAGAGCTGCGTCCGGCCAGCAGTGCCATGACAAAGACAAAAATCGAATGTTCGGGCAAACTTTTCATTGAAATCAGTCTTCAAAGGCTAGGCAGCCAGTAAATAAAAATACCGTGCCTCGACCGGGAAAAACCAGAATCCCGGATTGCGGGGTTCGTGTTCTCTCTCCACCCTTGTTCCCTATGAAGTTTCAGGAAACGGTCATCACCCACATGCTGGGTGGCGAATTTACCCCCACCACAGCCGAGGATCTCGCCAAAGATCTCAAGATCGCCAAAGGCGAACAGGAGTCCTTCCGGGAAGAACTGGAGGAAATGCAGAGAACAGGACTCATCGTCCGCCTTAAACGCGACCGGCTTTGCCTCCCGCGAGAGGCCGACCTGGTGACCGGGATTATCTTTTTCCGGCAAACCGGCAAGGCCACGGTTCGACCCGACACCAAAACCTACCAGGCCACTGCAGATCCGGTCGCAATCCGCTCCGATGACACAGGCCTCGCCATGCATGGTGACCGAGTTGTCGCTCGGCTCGATTCCGACCGTCCCCGTCGTGGACAACGGGGCCGTGGCAGTAAATCAACTGCCACTGGCGCACCAACCAACAAGACAGGCCGGGTGATCCGCATCCTTGAAAGGGCGCGCACAAGCCTGCCAGGCACCCTCAAAAAGGCTCGCCACGCTTTTTACGTCATCCCGGACGATCCACGCATCATTCAGGATATTCTAGTCCCCAGACCCGGCACAGAAGGCTCCCCTTCCGCCAAGGTCGGCGATAAAGTAATCGTTCGACTCTTCGAGTGGACCCAACGCCACATGAATCCCGAAGGCGAGATCACCGAGGTCCTCGGTCGCACCCATGAGCCAATGGCCGAATACAAGGCCATCCTCCACAAGTTCAATCTCGATCCAGATTTTCCCGATGAGGTTATGCGCCAAGTGGAGAACGTTCCAGACAAGGTCGCCACAAACCAGATTGATGGACGTCTCGACTGCCGCGATATCCTTACCCTCACCATCGACCCCGACGACGCCAAGGACTTTGACGACGCCCTCTCACTCGAAAAGCTCGACGATGGAAACTGGCGGGTCGGCGTTCACATCGCCGACGTCAACAGCTACGTGAAACCAGGTTCCCCGCTCGACATCGAGGCCTCGAAACGAGGCAACTCAACCTACCTGACCGGAACCGTAATCCCCATGCTGCCCCACAAACTCTCAAACGGGATTTGCAGCTTGGTCGAGGATGAGGACCGCCTGACCAAGGCCGTCTTCCTCGACTTTTCACCCCACGGACGTCTCGTCGCCTGGCAATTTGGCAACACCGTCATCCGCAGCAACAAGCGCCTCACCTACCGGCAGGCCTACGCGATGATGACCGAGAATGATTTGCAAGAAATACGCAACGCGCCCCTCCCCCCAAAGCACCAGACCGGTTCCATTGGCCGCGATCTGAAGGACCTGAAGGATTCCGAACTCCACAGTTTGCGCAAAACCATCCGCAAGCTCTGGTTCTTCGCCGAGCGCATGAGAAAGGGCCGTATGAAAGACGGCAGCCTCGACCTCGACATGCCCGAGGTGAAGATTTTCGTCGACGAATCTGGTGCCGCAGACCGCATCGAAAGCATCCACAACGATGAAAGCCATCAACTTGTTGAGGAATTCATGCTCGCTGCCAATGAAGCCGTGGCAAAGGAGATTCGCCGCCTGAATATCCCCTGTATCTACCGCGTTCACGATGATCCCGATACCGAGAAGCTTGAAGACTTCCGGGAGTACCTCGCCACCGTCGGCATCACCGTGGGCGACCTTACCCGCCGACGCGAGATCACCCGGATGCTCAATGCGATCAACAGCCATCCTCAAGCCTATACCCTGCGTATCCAATTCCTCCGGAGCCTCAAGCAAGCCTGCTACCGCGCCTCGCCCGATGGCCATTACGGCTTGTGCAAGGGAGACTATACCCACTTCACTTCGCCTATCCGTCGCTACTCGGATTTGATCGTGCATCGCGTCTTTGAAAACCTCCTCCTCAAACGCGGAATTGCCAGCGCGCCTGCCAACCTCGGGATTGTCTACACCCAGGCGAAACTTGAATCGCTCGGGGAGCATCTCTCCATCACCGAGCGCAATAGCACTGACGCTGAGCGGGAGTCTGTGAAGGTGAAACTCCTCGAGTTCTTCGAACGCGAAATCCGCAAGCCCGGAAACAAGACTGTGTTCGACGCTGTGATCACCGATATCAAGAATCACGGAATGTTCATCGAACTCTCCCAGTCGCTCGCTTTCGGTCTCGTCCACATCTCGACCCTTCGCGACGACCACTATATTCTCTCCCCCGACGGTACCCAATTGCGAGGAAAGAGGAAGGGACGCGTCTATCGCCTGGGCGAAACCATTCAAGTCGTCACGGAACGCGTCGACCGCTTTAAGCGCCAGATCGACTTCGCCCCAGCAGGGTAAACGAAAAATAAACATTCCAATCGGAGCAGCTCCGAACCCTCACCGAGATCGGTAACTGCTCCACGGTCAATGTCATTGAAAAAACTGATCGATTTGTTCGAAATTCACCTTTTCCGCAAGCAAGCTTTCGGCCGACGAACCGGGGTCCCCGAGTAAAACCCGTACACCCCGCTCACATCCA
>CAZWFJ010000029.1:0-28063 GCA_964633135.1 uncultured Puniceicoccaceae bacterium
GGGGGGCGGGCGGAGAGCGGAGGGCTGTCGTGATCGTAATCGTAATCGTAATCGTAATCGTAATCGGAATTTGGATGGCGAACGTTGAACATTGAACGTCCAACGTTGAACATCGAACAAATTTTTGGACAGGGGGAGGTCGAAAGCGGTTCCCGCTTCCGCTACGCAGAAGGGAAGAGACCACCCCGCCGGCTGCCGCCGGTCCCCCCCTCCTATTGCTTCGCGACAGGAGGGGAATTTTTGGAGGGGGGGAGGTCGAAACGGGTTCCCCGTTCCGCTACGGGGGAGGGGATGTCGTAATCGTAATCGTAATCGTAATCGTAATCGGGATCGGAATCGGGATCGAGATGGCGAACGTTGAACATTGAACGTCCAACGTTGAACGTTGAACGTTGAATCGCAAGGGAGGTCGAAAGCGGTTCCCGCTTCCTCT
The DNA here is from genome assembly GCA_964633135.1 of uncultured Puniceicoccaceae bacterium. Lineage (GTDB taxonomy): Bacteria > Verrucomicrobiota > Verrucomicrobiia > Opitutales > Puniceicoccaceae > Puniceicoccus. The sequence goes on from CAZWFJ010000029.1 coordinate 434, forward strand.
ACGCAGAAGGGAAGAGACCACCCCACCGGCTGGTGGTGGTCCCCCCTGCTATTGTTTCGCAACAGGAGGGGAGTTATTTCGGGCGTTATTTCTGCGGAAGATCTGAGTTTTGGCTACCACAGATCTGAGCGGGCGAGGCGCCCTGTGTCTGCTGCGGGAATGTTCCTATGCTTTCCGTCGGGAAAAACTGAACCCTAGGACGGTCAGGAGGAGGAAGGCTACTGGCGCGATCCACCATTGGCCTTCGGTTGGTGCCTGTTGGGTCGGGGTAGTTTCGAAATGGACGGTCAACTCGGCCCAGGGGTCGACGGCGACGACGCGGTTCAGGCGGATGAACTGGGTGGCGGCGGGGACGGTAAGATCGAACTGGGCGGGGGAGGGCAGGGCGGCGTTCTGTTGTTCGATGAGCTGCTGGACGACGGAGGCGAGGCCTTCCGCAGACTCGGGGGAATCGATCTGGATGGCGCCGGACTGGCTCTCGAACGGGACCGTTTGGGACTGGTTTTCCGACTGGTTGACCATTTTGGATCGGCGCTGGTTGAGGCCGGAAAGAGCCTGCTGCTTGCGCACCTCGTTCCACTGGACAAGGGCGTCGGCGTTGAAGCTGGCGTCGTTGCGCGAAAGGTTGAAGGCGGATTCGAAGGCGCGGTTGGCATCCTCGGTCCGGCCCTGTTGGAGGAGGGAATTTCCGAGGCCGTAGAGCTGTTTGGCGGAGTCAATGTTGTTATCGGCTGCGGGCTGGTTCTTTCGGGATGGATCGGTACGTCCGGGAGCCTGATAAACGATTCCCGCCACGTTCAGGGTCGACACAATCGAATCCTCGGGAACGGTCCATTCCTCCGGGGTATGGATCAGCCACTCGATGTTTTCGAGGGGCAGGCCGAGGTCGGGCAGGGAAAGGTTCTGGCTGGCGGTGGTTTTCCGCAGCAACGGTTCGTTCGTGGTGGCGGTGATCAATCGGACTTCTGTTTGCGCGCCGGGGACCGAACTCTTGGTCAGTGGAACGAGGATCCGGTCGCCGTCCTTCCAGAGACGCACGTTCTGCCCGTTCACGAAGGCGGACCAGAGGGTGGTGTCGGCCTTCACCTTCAGAGGGAGGTAGCGCTGGTTCTGGGTCTGGAGGCGGACGGCGGTCTCGGTAAGGGCGATACCCGCCTCGGCGAGGAGGGTGCGGGCTTTCACCGAGAGGACGCGGGCCTTGAGGAGCGATTCCGATTCGGCGAGGTTGCGGACAACGAAGTCGATCGGCTGATTCGGGTCGGTGAGGCTGAAGACAAGGCCGGAGGCCGGGGCATCGGTGCGACCCCGGAGCCGCTCGGGGATGTTGGTCCAGAGTGCGCGGTTGCTCTCCGTCCTTTCGTGCGGAGTCAGATCCAGTTGTGGATTGGTGAATACGGAGACGTAGGCCGTAGCCCGGTCCACCTCGTGGATCGTGGGGAGGGCGAGGGTCCAGTCGGAATCGTCCGGGACCGCCTCGGCGAAGTAGTTCACCACGAGAGCGGAGGAACCGATAATGCGGCGGTCGAAAACGAGCTTCCACACCGTTCCGCCGTCGGGGTCGTCCTGCCGGTAGTGGGAGAGGTTCGGATGCTCGACGACCAGGGAGCTGTATCCTTGCGGCATGGTGAGGAGCAGCTCCTTGACTCCGGCGTTTTCGATGTCGAGGGCGAAGGCGACCCGATACTCGACGCGGCTGGAGCCGACCGTGACCCGGGCGAGGCTTTGGGTTTCGATCCACGGGTTGAGTTTCTCGATCGAATAGTCGGCCTGCCAATCCTTCGCGAGCAAACGGACCAGGTGTCCCCCGCGCTTGCGGATGCCCTGGCTCTGTGGGTCGACCTGAATCGCGGCGCTTTGTGGATCGACGGTCACCTTCAGGCCGAGTTCGGGAGCGATCTGGTAGAAGCCGGATTCGCGGGTAACCTTCTCAAATCGAATGGCAGGCAGGGGTCCGCTGGTCAGCCGATCGGCGCCGGGGCCGCTGAAGGTCAGGGCAAGATTGATGGGGCCGAGCACCTTCTTTTGGAAGTGGAGAATGATCGCGAGGCCGTCGTCCTTCGCGTCCTTGGTCCAATAGGCGAGATTCGTGGCGGAGATGTTCTCCACGTCGAAGGAAGCCGGGACGGACAAGCGCAGGGAGAAGAGACCGGCCTGCTCGACGGTGGCCGTGCCCTGGAAACTGAGGAGGGTGCGGTCGTCGCCAAGGGAAAGGTTCTGGCGGGCCTCGAGATGGATCTCCGGCGCGACGCCGCGAGCGGTAAAGGTGAGCGAAGGCTCGTTCTGCCCGAAGCGGAAGCGTTCTCGGATGCTGATGTTCTCACCGACGATTTGGACCAGTGACCCGTCGAGGGACGCATCGCTGGCTCCCTGTGACATGGCAGTCGTAGTCACGCCGGTAACCTCCACCTCGGAGGGGGTGGCGAGGAGGACGGACCCGAGGGAGGATTCGACCATCTCGATCCGGGGCACGGCGAGGGTTGTTTCGTAGGGGAGATTGGACTTCACCATCTCGGTCACGACCCGGATCGAAAACGGCTGGGAGACAGGTTGCGAGGCGAGGAAATCGAGCGTCCGGGTCTCTGGGTTGAACTTCCAGGTGTGGGGCAGGCTCGAGTCGACTCCGGTTACAATCTGACCGTCGGGAATCAGGAGGGAAAAGCCGGAGGATTGCCCCTGGGCAAAGGAGAGGTGGAAGCGGTGTTCTCCGATCACCACGCCGCTGATCGGGACGAAGACGTGCTTTGATTCGCTGAAAAATCGCAGGGGTTCCTTCGCCGGATCGCGTTTGGCAGGCGACCACGACAGTTCCGGCAGGGTGCCGATCCGGAAACTCACCTGAAGACTGGAGCCATCCTTGCCGACCCGGGTCTTCACGGCCTGGGGCGACTGGAAGGTATAGCGATCGAGGGTCCGGCCGGTGATCGTGGCCTCCTGTATCAGGGCCGGCCCTACGGACAGGGCGACCGTGCGGGTGTCGGCATTGGTCGTAGGCTCCCAGAGTGCATCGAGGCGAATGTTTTGCAAACCGGCCTTCTTGGCCCGGGCGACAAGCGAATCATTCTCCTCGCGGACAAGTTCGATGGCCTCCGCGTCGTAGTCGATGGCGGTGACCCGGGTCCCGGCCGGGGCCAGTTGGAGGGTGTCACCGGCCGAAGCGTTCCATTCGATAACCGTCTCTCCTGCGAGGCGATGCCCCTGCATGGTCAGGTTATGGGAGATCTTCTCGGCCTGGGCCGCCGAGAGGTCCGGCGGAGTGGCGGCCCCCAGGGCGATCAGGGCCAGCAAGACGGATGTCTTGGTGCCACTGGGGAAACGGAAGCGCCGCGCGAAGAGGATCTGGACTCCAACGGCGACCACAGCGATCAAGAAGAGGGGCCAGCCCGCGGGGAAGGAGGCCGCCGAGGCGAAAAAGATCAGGGCAAAACCGGCGGAGGAAAAGGCGAGCGCCGGGCAGCGGTTCTCCCGCAGAACGAAGGCTCCGATCAGGAGGAGGACGCCCGCCCCGAGCCAAGGGAGGTTCGGACGGAAGCCGCGCAAACCTTCGGGGTCGGAGAGCACTACGGTGGCGGAAACGGATTCCGAGGCCGGGAGAACCTTTCCGGCGAATTCGATGGATCTCGGGAGTGGCTCCGGGTTTCCCTGGACGAGGGGGGTCTGGAGAGCCGCCACTGCTCCCAGCAAGGCGACGAGGCCACAGGCGCAAATCGCGATGCCGAGGAGGAAACGCCTCCCCCAGAATGGGATCCTTATCGCGAGGCGGGCGCAGTACACCAGACCCATTAACCCCGCGCCGAACGCCAGTAGTCCAAAAGCGAATACAGTCGACCGCATCGGGGGCGGTTGGGGGAGGTTGACGGGTGCGAGCGAGCCGCTGCGAAAGACGGGGACGTCCGAGCCGTCGGCGCTGACCGTCCAGGAAAAGTCCTGAACCGGGGCGGGAAAGACGGGGAGAGAAAGCTGTTTCGTTGCGGAAGAATCGCCGAGACTGGCGGTGGTGAGGGAGACCGCGATCGTTCCATCGGGTCCGGTGGCGGCGGGAAGCGGAATCAACGTGCGGTCGCCGTCCGTGACCGGGGTAACGGCTTGTCCGGTGACGCGGGTTTCCCAGATTCGGGAACCCTCGGCGATTTTCAGGGCGAGGTAGGGCCGTTGGATACTGCGGAGGGTGAGTCCGAGTTCGGTGATGAGCTCGCCGGACGGGTTGATCCGGGTCCGGGCGGTGAGGCTCTCGATGTTTTGCTGGATGGATTCGATGCCGGGAAGCGAGCGCAGGGCGACGCCGAGTTCCGGATTGCTGTTTTCATAGCGAAAGGCGGCGATCAGCGGCGAGGAGTACAGGAGGCGCCATTCCTCGGGAAGGTCGCGCGGCTCTATTCGGGTCAGGGAATCGGACTTTTGCTCCTTGGCGATCTCGAAGGGAAAGTGGGAGACGAAGGCGAGGAAGCCCTGTTCGTCGGCCTCGAGGAGAGGGGTGGGTCCGGTGCTCGGGAAAAGCGTCTCGCGGGAGATGGGGGATTCGTAGGTGGCGAGAAGGGTGAAGGCCCCGGAGAGCGGGGACTGGAACCGGAGGGTCGCCGTGCGGTCTTTCAAGGTCCAGCTGCGGAGTCCCTCGCCCTGGAAATCGGGATTGTCGTAGCCGGGCGGCAGTTCGAACTGGAGTTCGGTCAGGGGTGCCCCGGTCACCGAAAAGGTAAAGATAGCGCTGCCATAGAGGGTCTCCTCGGCGAGGGTCAGGAGGCGGAAGGTGTCGAGTCGGATGGATTGCTCGACGGCTGAGAGGCCGACGGAGAGTTTCCAGTCCTCCTGCTGCATGCGCCAGGCAAAGGAGGCGCGGTCCTGAAACCGGGGGAGAAAAGCGGAAGCGATCTCGGTGAGGTTCTCGGTTGCCTCGACCTGTACGCGGATGCCCTCGACGGTGCCCAGCCCGACGAATCCGCGCACGAGATTGGCCCCGGGGATTCGCACCGGCTGGACTGCCAGGGCTTGCGGCGCGAAAGATCCCGGCTTTTCCAATTCGATCGCGAAGGCGGTGCGACCCTTGGTCTCGCGGTTCAGGTAGACCTGGATCAGGTTCTTTCCCTTCTCCTCGACAAGCTGATAGTCCCTCACGTCGCCGCCCGTAACGGAGAGCACCATGAAATCCTCGGGGATCTCGACCGGAATCGTGGAGACGGCGGCCTCCCGGATCTCCACGTCGAAATCGGTCGAGAGATGAATCCCGGAAAAGTCGGTCTCGTAGAGAATCACGACGGATTGAAAGATCTCCGGGGTGACGGGTTCCGCCCGGAGGGAAAGGCTGTAGTCGGCGGACCCGTGCCGGAACGCGATGGCCGGGCGGTTGCCGGGGGATTCCGTAAGATCGAAACGGCTGGCGGGGAACAGGTTGGGGGCCACTTGGAGAAGCCCGGATGTTCCGGTGATGTCGATCTTGGTGTCGGCGTCGAAGTCGACGCGAACGAATCCGCTGAACCGCTGCGCGCCCTCGGGGGTCAAGCGGGTGGGCTGCACCTCTACGGGGAACGATCCCAGAATCTCCATCATCTTCACCTTGAGAAGAAACTGTCCACTGCGGGACTGGGAGAACTGGACGACGATCTCGCGCTTGCCCTCGCCCGTATCCCGGACTGTCCAGTCGCGGATGGATGGCCCGGTCAGGTCGAGGATTTTGGCCGGGCCTTCCACCGCGAGCCGGACCTCACTCACCGAGCCCTGAGTCAGGGCGTAGGCGAAACGGGTTTCCTGTTCGAGAGCGCCTTTGGCGACGGTGATGGTGGTCGCGCCGTCGACGGTGAAAAATTCCTTGAAGCCGGTGGCACCGGAAGCGTTTCTCCACTGCATCCGGATCGGCCCGTCGCGGCTCAAGGGAAACTTCTTCGGGGTGCCGGAGATCGCGAGCCGGCGGGTGATTCCCTCGACCGTGACCTGGATCGGTTGGTCCAGCTCGTTGCGGGCCTCGAAATGGCGGACTGTTCCGGCGGTGGGGGTAAACTCGAGAGAACCGCCGTCAACGCGCTCGCTCACCTTCACGGTGAAGGGCAGCTCGACGGAGTATTCGCCCGCCCCTGGGAACCGGAGGTGGAGGGTCCCGGGAGAGGCCTGGATGGTGTAGTCATCGGTGGATGGAATCCCGCCCAGGGCAACCGGCCCGCGGAGGATCGGCAGGTCGACCCCGTTCTCGGCGTGGACCGTCACCTTTCCGCTCCAGACCAGGCGGGGACCCGCATCGGAAAACACCGTGCGAATCGTGTAGTCCTCAATGGTAAAGTCGTTGATGGGGGCGCGTTCGGCGGAGACGGTTAGGGCGTAGGGAAATCCTTCTGCAGAGAAGGTGCCGCTCCTTGCGGTGGGATCCCCGAGCGGCTTCACGTTTTCTCCAGACTCGAAACGCAGACCGATCCCTGGATCGGCGCGAAAGGTCAAGGTCGATCGGGCGAGACCTTCGACCGGCGGACGGATCTGGAGGAAATCTTGCGAGCTCCAAGGCAGCGGCGACTCGAGCGTTGTCGAAATCTGGACGCTCCTTCCTGCGGGAGAAGCCGTAGGGGAAAAGGCGAGACCGAGACGGGTTCCTTCTTCGGTCTGGCGAATCCCCCAGCCCCGGAGATCGGTGCCGCGCACCTCTTGAATGGAATCGGCGTTCAGGACGTCGAGATAAATCAGGGTCAGAGGGGCTGCGATCGGTTCAAGGGTGACGGTCCAGTGGCCCGTGGTCCGGGTGGGGGTGACTGTAATGGTTCCCTCAATACGGCTGGCAATCTCCCCCTGATGAGGACTCTGGGCCGGATCGAACTCGCCGTGAATGACAAAGCTGCCGGCGCGCTCGTTGGGCGGCGGCGACTCCTCCGCCGATTGGGCGACCGGGGACAGCACCAAGAGGATCAGGAGGGGAAGGAGGAGGGCTTTGTGTCGTTTCATTGGAGGAAGGTCGCGTTGCGGATCATGTTGGCGAGAGTTTCGATCTCGGCAGGGTTGTTGAAAAAGGCTTGAGCATTCTGGGTCCAGCCGAGGAGCTGGGGGCGGTCGACTCCGGAGAAGCGGTTGGGTTCCTGCAGCTTGTCGGCAAAAATCGCGGCGGCAGTCGCCAGCTGGAGACGAGGCGAGGCGGATTCGATCTCCGGCCAGACCGGTGGATTCGGGATGATCCAGGAGCGTTCTTCGGCGGACTTTTCCTGCATCTTAAACCGGACGCGGGCGGTCCCGAGGGGGCCTTTTCCGCTCGGCTTCAGCTCGACCAGGTAGATTGCATTGCCGGTTTCCTCGGCGGACATTTCGGCGGCATCGATGGCATCGTTGCGGAAGTCCTCCTTCTTGAGGAGGTGGGTTTCGTAGCCGACGAGGCGGAAGCGCTGGACGCGGTCGGGATTCCACTCCACCTGTACCTTGACATCGCGGGCGACCGACTGGAGAGCGCCGGTGAGGGCCTTCGAGAAGGTGTCGCCGGCGTCTTCCGGGGAGTTGAGAAAAGCGTATTGGCCGTCGCCGTTGCGGGAGAGCTCGGCGAGGAGTGGGTCGTTGAGATTTTCCCAACCGATCCCGAACCCGTCGAAGGCGATCCCCCGGTTCCGGTTTGTTTCGATCAAGTGGACGAGCTGATCGGCTTCGGTCTGGCCCAGGTTGGCAATCCCGTCGGAGAGGAGAATGACCCGGTTCTCGTAGGCGGGGTTGTAGAAGCGGGCGGCTATCTCGTAGGCGGTGGCGAGTCCTTCTTCAAGGTTAGTTCCCCCTTCGGGAGCGGTGTTCAGGGCGGCCCGCACCCGGGCGGTCTCGGAAGGAGCAGCTTGCAGCAGTTCGACCCGGGAATTCGTGGCAAAGGTGACCACGTTGACCCGGTCCTGCTGACCGAGCACTTTGGGGAGCTTGGCGAGTGCCGCCTGAATCGTGTTCTTGCGGTCGGCCCGCTGCATGGAGCCGGAATTGTCGACGGCGAGGGTGATCTGGGCCGGCTTCCCGGCTTCACGGCCCTGGGCGGCTGTTTTGACCGCAAGGCGGACCACTTTGAGATTGTGGCTGGCCGGAAGCGTGGCGGACTCGACCTCGAAGCGGATGGGTTCGCCTGCGGCGGGTGCGGGATCGCGGTAGTCGAAGGCGTTGTAGAATTCCTCCTGCCGGATCGAAGCCGGATCGGGAGCGAGTCCCTGCTCGAGTTGGCGTGCGGCTAGCTGGAAGGAGACGTCGGTCACGTTGAGCGAGAACGTGGAGAAGTTGTCCTGCTCGGTGTCGGTGAACTTCGCCGCCGGTGCCGCCGGCGGCGGCGGAGGTGGCGGAGGTGGCGGTGGGGCAGAGGGGGGCTTTTGCGTGCGCCGAGAATCTTTGGTTTTTTCGAGTTTGGCCATCGACCTCTCTTTACTGCCGATCTGCTCCTCGACCTGTGATTCGTCTGCAAAAAGTGTTCCGACCAGGAGCGAATCGCCTCGGAGAGGAATGTTCTGTCGTGGGTCGGTCGCAACTTGCGGGCCGCTGCTAGCGTAGGACTCGCCGAGCACGGCAGCGGCCTCTGGGGGGGGCGGCGTTGCGGCGAAGGGGTCGTCCAGGTGCTGACCCGCCGGGAGGTTGGTGGGCCTTGGGGCGCGCTCAATTTCTTCCGCAGCGAGGCCGAAAGCCATGGGGGTGACCTTCCCCCGATCTAACTCGCTCCGTTCGTCGGCCCGTTGGTGGAATTCGCTGGACAGCGAGTCAGTATCCGTTGCGGCGACGCTCCGTTCGCTGGAAGACGAGAAGCCGAATAAATCGGCTAGGGGGTCTCTTGGTTGAGGGTTTTCGCGTTTGTCTTCGAGTTCCAGGAATTTGATTTCGACGGGCGGAGAGGCAGAGGGGGGTGCTGAAGCAACCCCCCCACGGGGGGCGGGCGGAGAGGCAGCGGGGGGCGCTGAAGCAACCCCCCCACGGGGGGCGAGGTCACTGGATGCATCCTGTTCGGTGGCCGTGAAAAAGGGTGTCTGGGGTTTGATTAGCTGGCTTTCGCTTGTGCGGTCGAGGGCGGGGAGGAGGAGGAAAAGGATGAGGAGTCCGGCGGCCATTCCGCTTCCGACGGGGGTGAACGAGCGCAGGGCCTGTCGCCAGAACGGGATCGCCTCGGCCTTCGTTCGCTCCGCACCGGAGGGCGCGCCGTGAACCTCGGCGAGGAGGCGGGCCGTTTCGGCGAGCTTTCGTCGCCGCGCGAGGAGGGTGGGATCCTGTGAAAAAGCGTCCCGCAGTTCCTTTTCCTCTTTGCGGCTTGTCTCGCCGAGGATGGAACGAAGGATCAGGTCGTCGATGGCTTCCGGATCTTTCATGACAGGCCTCCTTCGTTCTGGGCCTCGGCATTCAGCTGCTGGAGAGTTTTGCAGAGGAGGAAGCCGACATTGGAGACGGAGAGTTTCATCCGTTCCCCCATCTCCTTGTAGGAAGCACCCTCCTCGAATTTGAGCCGGAGGAGCTCCCGTTCCCGTTCACCGAGTCCCGAGAGAAGGGATTCCAGCCGTTCCAGTCGCTCCAGATGCTCCAGTCGCTGGTCCGGGCGGGCGGAGGGATCGTCGGAATTCCCGGGGATTGTGTCGTCGAATGGCACGGTTTTCCGGTGCTTGCGAATTTCATTGAGGGCCAGATTGCGCGCAGTGCGATGAAGCCAGGCGAGGGGCTGGCGAACGGAATCTTTTTCCCGTTCGAGGCGGAGGGATGATTCCTGGACGACGTCCTCGGCCCCCGCGTCGTCAAGATAACGACACACATACCGATGAAGGCGTTTACGCCAGTCCGGGGGAAGAGCAGGCGGACTCTTCGCTTCGTGCGTGAATTCGTCAACATCGGCGGAAGGATTCATGCGGATTCCCGATCGATTCCTCGACCGCAAGGGGGGCAAATTTCGGGGATCATGCTCACAAATAGTGGGTCTTACGCCGGATGAGACACACGAGCATTGGGTTTTATTAGAAAATAGTTTTTATTCGAGAGATTAATTGCCATTCGGGAGAAGAAATTTCCTTGAATTACGTGTTTGGGAGACGAATCAGCACATCCTCAAGCGCCCCTCTCAATCGAGAGAGAAACCGGAACGTTAGTGAGATGCATGATTCCCATATTCCCGGAATTCTGAACTCCCGTTTGTCCGGGTAAATCCGAATCGCAACAACTCAACACTGCCCGCTCAAGTCCGGTGCGTGGAACCCCATTTGGAGGGCCAGCTCCCTCTGCCTCTTGTCGAAGCTGACAAAAACATCCGGCCACGTATCCAGGTAAATCATGCCTACCAACGCCCGTCGCGATCCGCCCGAACCGCCTCTTCAGCCTGACGCCCACGTCCCTCCGCAGCGGTTGCCAAATGATCGTCCCACTTTGACACAGGGCGCGGCTTCGCTGGCAGAATCCGCACCGTCGGCTTGCCACGGTTGACGACCGCAAAGGTCTCGCCGTCACGCACCTGAGCCTCCACCGTAGCCCAATGCGCCTTCATTTCTTTGACGGTAATCGTTTTCATAGCCTCTAAATAGTTTTTAAAAAATTACATTTCGTCAACGTTAAAGGACGGGATGCAACCCGCGATAGGCCTTGAGGAATTTGACTTGCCGCTTGCCAAGATTTTCGAACACGGCTGTGGAAAGGGATACTCGTTTCGAGCGAACCCGTTTGCGGTTTTCCACCCGCAGTTTTCGGGGCGGTCTTTTTCTTGCGATTTCGCGTGAGGGGTATTCGAATGTGAGGATGGAAAGCGCAAGGAACCTCCTCATCGACGGTTTGATCGTATTCGGGATTGCGGGCGGCGTTTTTCTGGCCGGGAAGTTGCTGGTCAGGCTTGGCTGCCAGCACCTTGAAAAGTTCGGCAAGAAAAACACACTTCTTGCCGCCACTTTGCTGAGAGCGTTGCAGCAGACGAAGCCGGCCTTGCTGGCCATCTTCGCGATCTGGATGGGTTTGGAGTGGCTGGAACTGGGGAAGGCGGAGAGCTGGCTGGACCGGATCGGGTTCTTTGTGGTCGTCGTCCAGGCGGGAATTTGGGCGAGTGCATTTCTGGGCGGATTCGTCCTGCACTATGGCGAGAAGCGTGCCGCCAGCGAGGGACGAAGGAGCGCGGGAATTCTGTGGTTTTCCTACCTCATCCAGGTGGTGATCTGGTCGACGGCATTTTTGCTGATCATTTCCAATCTCGGGTACGATGTCACGGCTCTGATCGCGGGCCTGGGGATTGGGGGGATCGCCATCGGTCTGGCGTTGCAGAACATCCTCGGCGATCTGTTTGCCTCTCTTTCCATCGTGCTCGACAAGCCATTTGAGGTGGGTGATTTTATCATTGTCGGGGATCTGCTGGGCACTGTGGAAAAGGTCGGGATCAAGACCACGCGGGTCCGCAGTCTTTCCGGCGAGCAATTGGTTTTTCCCAATAATGACCTGACCTCCAGCCGAATTCGCAATTTCAAGCGGATGTATGAACGGCGGGTGGTCTTCGGATTCGGGGTGCTTTATCAGACGACGCCGGACCAGTTGGAGGAGATTCCTAAGCTGATAAAATCGTTTATAGAGGCCCGCCCCGAGACCCGGTTCGACCGCGCCCATTTCAAGGGATTTGGGGAAAGTTCCTACGATTTCGAGGTGGTCTACTATGTCCTGGGACCTGACTACACTTTATACATGGATCTCCAGCAGTCGATCAATCTGGCCCTCGTTCGCGCCTTTGCCGAGCGTGGGATCGAGTTTGCCTATCCGACCCGGACACTTTACGTCAGCCGTGACGAATCGGCAAAGACCGAGTCCACGAAGGACGCGATCTGATCGACCAGAGTGGGGCCGGCATCTTCGAGGACGAAGTGGCCGGCTTCGGGGTATCGCTCGACCCTGGCCTCTGGCAGGCGGCGAATCCACTCGTTCAGGAATGCTTCATCGAAGCAGAAGTCCCGCATTCCCCAGGCCAGGAGGCAGGGCAGGTCCTTCAATCTCTCCAGGTTCTTCGCGGTTTCGTCGAGGGTTTTGCGGCTCGGATGGTTTTTTCTCCATGGGATGTCCTCCACGAAGGCGGAAACGGCTTTGCAGGAGTCCTTCGCCATCCACGGGAAGAGGAGGCCATCGGATACCGCCGGGCTGAGCGGCGTCACCACTCCTTGCTTTGCAGCTCCGACCGCGAAGGCATTCCAGCGCTCCATGAGGATTCGCCCGAGGAGGGGAGTCCGGGCGAGGCGGATTTGCCACGGCATTCTTTTCAGGGGGAAGGCTGCTGTGTTCAGGAAGACCATCCCGGCGATCCGTTCCGGGTTCAAACCGGCCTGGTGGGCACCGATCGCCCCGCCCCAATCGTGGGCGATGAGGATGTATTTGCCGACCCCGAGGTCTTCGAGCACTTTCCCCAGATTTTGCGAGTGCTCAATCATCCTCATGCGATGCGGCTGGGGCGTGGAAAACCCGCAGCCCTGATGGTCTGGCGCCACGCAGCGGCAGTGCCCCCGCAGGGCGAGAATCACATCGCGAAACAGAAACGACCAGGATGGATTGCCATGCACCATCACGATCGCCGGACCTTGTCCCTCGTCAACGACCGAGATCGTTCCGGTCTCTGTGGAGATCCGCTTCGGGGTGAAGGGATAGAGAAGTCTGAGGGAGGGCGGAAGGATCTCCGTCGGCTCCGAATCGGCGTCCACGTTCAATTTTCAAGAATCTCAACTTCGTAGCCGTCGGGATCGGTGATGAAGGCCATCTTTTTCTCGTCGGCGGTGAATTTGTCTTTCCAGTCGCCGGGCCAGACCTCTACTCCGATTTCCTCCAACTTTGCGCAGTGCTCGATGATATCATCGACACCGATACAGGTATGCATCAAGTCCTCGGGAAACTCGACCTTAAAATCGGGCGAGTAGGTCAGCTCGAGCATGTGATCGTTGCCGGGCAGCTGCAGGTGTACAATCTGGTTGCCGGAGGGAGACTTGTCGTTGCGCTTGAAAACCTCGAAACCACAGGTCTTGCTGTAGAAGTCGATGGATTTTTCCAGATCGCTGACACGGATGCGGGTGTGGAGAAATTTGGTAGCCATTCTTCTTTTCTACCGCTGAAGACCGCTCTCTGGCCAGAGGAAATTTTGCTACTGGCGACTCCAAATCCGAAGTACCCGGATTAGCAGCTGCTCAATCGCTGCAACCCCGTTGAAATTGAGATTCAGGAGGCCTATGGTCGCCTCGGTTTCTTCGACCGCGAGAACCAATTTCCGTGCCCGATCGGCTTTTCCGGAATCATCCGCGAGGCGCTGGATGACCCAGTTTCGCAGGCAGAGTTCGATGCCAGCGAGCAGATCCTGCCTCGCGCCCCGCTCGATTCCCGCCTCAATCGCGATGCGCTCTTCGTCCTCGACCTCCTCCGGGAGGTCGGCCACGGCGGCTTCGAGCCTGCGACTTGCCAGAAGTCCCAGGCAGTCCTGAAACCGCTGGACCAGGCCGTAGAGGCGCAGCACGGATTCGGCAACCTCTTTCTGGTTTGCCGGAGGGGTCTCGATTCGCGAGAGCCATATTTCAAAATCCCGGCTCCAGGCTGCCCACTCTTCCCCCTCGATCCGCACCAAATCTCCGGGGATCTTGAACGCCATGCAGCGGCTCCGTATGGTGTCCAGGAGGTCGTTTGGCCGGGTGCTGACAAGCAGAAGAGTCGTATCCGAAGGCGGTTCTTCCAGCGTCTTCAGGAAAGCATTCGAGGCTTGGGGATTCATGCGATCGGCATCGAGAATGATCCCCACCTTGCGGCTCCCCTGACTTGCCGAATGGCTGACCGTGCGCACCAGTCGCCGGATGGCGTCGACGCCGATCTGCCGCATCTTGTTCACGGGGCGGATCACTGAGCAATCGGAGTGCTTGGTGGGGGAGTCTCCGCACTCCAAAATCTCGCCCGCCAGTGAGAGGGCCACCCTCTCGAGCGAACTGGAGGCCGGACCGTGGAGCAGCATGGCGTGACCCAGCCTCCCGTTCCGCCAGGCCTCGCTCAGCATCCCACCCGGATCTTTGCGGCTCTCCGACACCTCACGCGTTCCGGAAGAAACGCTCCTGCGTCTCCTCCCATATCTCGTCCTCGATCAATTCCTTGGGCTGGGTGCCGTCGTAAACGGAGTAGCGATCCGGCAGCGACTTGGCGAGAATCAGGTAGCCCTCGCGCACTGCACGGTAGAACTCGATGTTCTCGGACTCCATCCGGTCCGGGATGTCCGATGCCCGGTGACGGATTCGCTCCAAGCCAACCTCTGCGGGCACATCAAGAATAATGGTCCAGTCCGGCATGAAGTTGCCCACCGCAAAGCGGTTGATCACCGTGACGGGTTCTTTCGACAACTCCCGGGCGACCCCTTGATAGACCGTCGTCGAATCGAGGAAACGGTCGCAAATGATAATTTTCCCCTCGTCCAGGGCCGGTAAAATCTTCTCGCGAACGAGCTGCGCCCGCGCTGCGGCGAAGAGCAGCAACTCGGCCTCTGGAACCATACCGCTTCCATTCTTCGAGTGCTTGAGCAGGTGGCGAATCTCCTCGCCAAGGTCCGTTCCCCCCGGCTCTCTCGTGACCAACACATCGTAACCCGCGTCCCCCAGCTTATCGGAGAGGAGGCTGATTTGGGTGGTCTTGCCGCTCCCCTCCGAGCCTTCGAAGGAGATCAGCAAGCCGTTGCGTTCGGGTACTTCTTTTGACATAAAGCAGTTTTAGCAAACTCCAGCGGGCGTTGACGAGTGCCAAAAGCAGCCGACAGCGAAATTTTGATCCCCAGGATGACTGGCCCTTCTCTCCGGGCCAGATTTCTCCCGCCTCAATCGGAGATGACCGCGAAATCGGTGCTTCGCAGGAAAGAGCCGATGGCACTCAGGGAAGGACTTTCGGCCGTGCGGACATAGAAGCCCGAAAAGGCGCAGCCGACGACCAGGGACGACAGGGGGGAAAGCCCGAGAAGGCGCGAAGTGGCAAACCCGGCGTTAAAGTGGTCACCCGCCCCCGTCGTGATCATGGGGTCCGGGGTGAAAAAGCCGCGAGAGTAAAACGTTTCGTCCTTCGTGGCGCAGGCAGCGCAATCGGTGGGGTGGACGACGACACAATCCAGGCGCAGCTCGGAGCGGATGTCCCGGGCCATGGTCGAAATGTCTTCCTCCGTCCCCTCCCCAACATGGAGGTCGAGAACCCGCGCCACGTGCTGGGCTTCCTTGAGATTCAGGCCCAGGGTTGTGCCACCAAAAGCACAGAAGCGGTGCAACAGCCGAAGCAGGCCGAGCAGGTCATCGTCGGAGCGTTTTTCCGGGTCGGCCAGGTCGAAGAAAAAGCTGCGATGATCCCGGGGGCCAAGGTTTGGATAGGCGAGGTCGACGAGAGATTGAAGGAACTGGGTCAGGTAGGGAAGCATCGTCCAGTTGACAATGGCGAAAAGATCCGTGCGGGAAAGCAGATCCATGAAAGCCCCTTCCCCCATTTTCTCGATTACGTTGGCATAGGTCACGTTTTCGAGGGAATCCATCAGTCCCAGCATGATCTTGCCGTCACGAAACTCGAGGGCATGGGTGACGCCGGGTTCGGCGAGGGAGACGGCCTCCGTCCGCTTGGCGAACTCCTCGAAGACCGGATGAATCTGGGGATCCCCGAGGGCACCGATGTAGCGGGTGCCCAGCCCGGCGTGCTGGATCGCATTGGCCAGGATCGGGCCATTGCCCCCGAGCTTTTCCATTTTCTTGCCCATCTCGATGTTGGTGCTCTTGCCGGCCGCAGCCAAAATCCGCTTGCCGAAGGTGGTCATGTCCCGGATCGGCTGATAGTTGTCCCCAGGGCCAAAGCGCTGGTCAACGGGGTTGATGATCATGTCGACAAATCCATCCAGGCCGACGAGGGCCGTCCGATTCGACGCCTCACTGCTTTTCGATGAAAGTTCCTCCGCTGCGGCTTTTCTGGTATCCATGACCAATGAAGCAAATAGAACCCGTCGCCAGCGGCAACTCATTTTACTCTGCTTCGGCAAAAATCGACCGCCTCGGCAGTTTTCGGTTGAGCACCGGGAGGGCATTGCTCTATGCAGTCGAAGAGCCGCTTCACTATGTTTACCACGCACATTCTCGCCGCCGCCGAGCCGTCGGTTTTTACTTATTTCTTTCTCTCCAACCTGGCCGGGCAGGCAATCATTGTCCTCCTGATCATCGGGAGCATCGTCGCCTGGACCGTAATGCTGGCCAAGGGCTATGAATTGAACCGTGTCCGGGCCGGAAATCTGCGCTTTGAGCAATCGATCAATCGCGGCCAGCCGCTCCTTGACCTCGATCTCACGACGTTGCAAACCCGCAAGAACCCGTATGCGATCCTGGTGGTTGCGGCGATTCAGGCTTTCTACCGCTGGGACGGCGCAAGTGAGAGGGAGCATAAAAAGCGCATGTATCAGGTGGAACACTCACTCCAGCGTGTGATCGCCCGCGAAACAGTGAGCTACGAATCGAAAATGGTAATGCTGGCCAGCATTGTTACCGGAGCGCCTTTCCTGGGCCTGCTGGGAACGGTATGGGGGGTCATGGACGCGTTTGGAAGCGTCGCTCTCGCCGGTTCGGCCACCCTCAAAAGCCTCGCCCCCGGGGTTTCGGGTGCCTTGCTGACCACCGTCGCCGGGCTGGGGGTCGCCATCCCTTCGGTGTTCGGATACAACTACTTGCTCACCCGCCTCCGCCGCATGACCATGGAGCTGGAAAACTTTGCCAGTTCGGTCGCCGATCGGCTGGAACTCGAAAACCGCTAGGAATCCGGGCTATGGCAAGAAGATTCCAGAGCAAACGAGAACTCGGCGCGATGGCGGAGATCAACATCACGCCTCTGCTTGATCTGGCCTTCGCCCTCTTGATCATTTTCATCATCACCACACCCCTGCTGGAGCAGCCCGTCGCCGTTCAATTGCCAAATCTGGTTCAATCCGAAGGAATTGTGCGGGAGGCACCCGAGGATCCGGTGCAAATCTCCATCGACAGCGACGGATCCCTCTTTTTCGGCAATGAACCCGTTGACCGGGAAGCCCTCGCGCAGATCCTCAGCGGTTACACGAATGACCGGGTATTCGTCGTTCGCGGCGATCGGGACGTGCGCTATGGCAGCGTGGCCGAGGTTCTCGACATCCTGCGCAACCAAGGACTGACCCGAGTCGTCGTTTCCTACTCCGACGGTTGAGTTTGGGCGCGTAAATAGCACAATCTTTTTCCGATGAGTCCGCTTTACAAAAAGATGCTGAAATGGGTTTCCGGGACCCACGCCGGACTCCTTCTTCTTGGGCTGACGATATCGCTGGTCTCCTGCGAAGAAGAGATCAAAGCCGTGCAAATGGCGGTCGTTCCCCCACCTCCTCCCCCTCCCGCCAGCGAAAATCCGCAACGAGAGGCCGAAAGAGACCGGTCCTCGCTGGACATCGACCTGACTACCCTGATCCTCATGCCCGAGGAGGCTTTGCGCGCCTCGCGTCCCAAACCAAACCCCGAACCGAAACCGAAACCGGAACCGAAACCGGAACCGAAACCACCTCCCCCGGAGCCCAAGCCGGAGCCCAAGCCCGAGGCACAACGAATCTCCTTCGAGGATTTCGTCCGGAAACACGGGCGTCCGGAACCAACTCGGAGAACACCGCCGCCCGCGCCGCAAGCAAACCCAGTGGAAGTGCCCGAGATCCGGGTCGACACAAGCAGTCTCGACAATCTACTCGCCGCCTCGGACCGCAATCTGGCCGCTGGCCTCAGTGCCGCCGAGCAGCGGGTGATTGTATCCTACGGCGAGGCCTTGGTCGCGCGCCTGAACGCCGCATGGATCCGCCCCCCGAGTCTTGCCGGACGCGATCTACGAGCCGATGTCAGCTTTCGGGTCAACCGCGACGGCACTCTCACGAATGCCCGTATCGTGCGGTCCTCCGGGAATTCCCTCTTCGACGACTCCATTCTAGCAGTCTTCCGCTCCGTCCGCACGGTGGATCGCCCGCCCGCGCAAGCGGCCCGCAGCTACGAGATTACCTTCCGCAATATCGTTAGCGGCTAGTTTCTCGCCGCCTCAGAATCAATCTGCCCGAGGCCCTCGAGAATCCGGTAATCTCCGCCAAACAGATCGACAAAGTCATCGACTGCTTCTTCCTGCGCCTCCGAGAACCCTTCGTCCTTTCCCCGGAAAATGATGGCGTTTAGCTGGGGGCGTTCGTCCGCATGTTGATCGAAGTTGAGCCGCATCTGCTGCTCAAGCCAGGCCAGAACCTCGCGCTCCGGGATCAGAGGCTGATCGTCCCTATCCAGGCCCCTCACCCACGGCACGTAATCATCCGATTTTTTCTCGACGACCTCCTCCATCCTCTGTCGCAGCTGATGATTTTCCCCCCACGTGTAAACCCGTGGTGGGAGTCCCTTCGCCTTGCGCGCTTCGTTTTCGCGCTTCTTGAAAGCCTCCACCTCGCGCCGAACCTGTGCCGCCGTCTTCTTCCTCGCCTCCTCATACTCCTCAATGGAATTGAAAGAGGTAGCGGCTTTGATTCGATCCAGGTACTCTTTGCGACGTTTCTCCATCTCCTTTTCGTCGACAATTAGTCGCTCCCTCAAACTGTCCAGAGCCGGGATATCGTCGACCAGGAAAAAAATGGCATCGGGCTTTTGCTCCAGTGCTCCGACAGTGGCCAGAAGAACCCGGTTCCCTGACCCGCCCCGTGACAGAAGCCTCTCGGCCATCGGCTGCTGAAAGGCATCGGGCGTGTAGTTTCGGTCCCGAATCCCCGTACTATCCGGCCCGGTGTTTACGGGAGCCAGCCACTCCGCGAAGGCCTGCTTGTTGCTGGCGGTGGCCGGAGCCAGCTCCGGGCGCCAGATTTCCATTCTTGACCCCTCGAACAAAATCATATTGATCAATACGCCGGACGGCAGCTCATTCACAAGCCGGGTAATGTCTTCCTTAATAACGTTATAGGTCGGAATGCCTCCTTTTTTGTCCTGGAGAAGGTCCTTGCGCACATCAATGACGAAGAGAAACTTTTCCCCCTTGGCTTTGATATCGAAAAGATCCACGGAAATCTCACCCAAAGACAACCCCTCGCCATCACCAAGGCTCCCGAAACCGCCTTCTCCAAAACGCCCGAGGCCACCGCTTCCGGTAAGAGTGGGCACTTGTGCATCAAAATTGGGCATCTCGATATTTGCGATCTGCTGAACCTGTAGCTTCTGCGTCGGGCGTTGCGACTTTTTCTGCTGTTCTTGTAGTCGCACCTTGTATTCCAGTTGCACTCGTTCGATTCTCTCCATTGGCGGGGGTTCATCGAAAGTGGGATCTTTCGGCATCACCGCCTGATAAACCGTCCAGCCCCCAAAAGCGGCCAGAGCGAGGAGGTGAATGGCGAGGATCCCGAGCATGATGCTCCAGAGGACCTTGTTCGGAGGTTTCTTGCGGGGTTTGTACACGACGAAAAAATAGTAAATAAAGGGAAACTGACAGAATACGCTAGTATCTCAACCCGTCTTTGTCAACCATTGGAGGTTCGGGACAGCCCATCGACGGGCGCAATTTTTTGTGCGGGGTTTCTGCAAGGTAGAAGCGGCATCTTGCCGCTTTCTAAGGAGCGAAAGCGGCTGGAAGCCACTTCTACTTACCCCACATAAGAATTCGCCCCCCCATCGACCCATCGTATTCTTTTTGTGAGTCGAGCTAAAATTCCAGGCTATTCCAGTCTATGTGACATACCAAAAAGGGTTTTTTGCTTCTTTTTGACGCAGAAGGCAAGGCTTTTTCGCGAACTTATGGGTGTCTCCGAATCTTCTACTCTAAAGCTTCACGCTACTTTATTCCCCGCTGACCCGCAGGCGAACGAAGAGGTGGTCGGCGGTCATGGGGACTTTGACAGCGATATGATCCACGCCGGTGTCGGGAGAGGGGGTGATGGTGACGTCGGCGGTGCCGGGTTCGAGGTCGGTCCAGGTGACCAGGTCGGGCGAGGTCTGCACGGTGAAGGCGAGGTCTTCGGCGTCGCGGTTGCGGCGGTAGGTCAGGGTGAGGAAGAGGCCACTTTCTTCGAGGCTCATGGCGGTCGAGTAAGCGTGGGTGCCGTTCATCGGATCGGCAAAGCCGAAGGCGTATTCGAGCAGATTCGGAAGGCCGTTGGCGTTGGGATCGGCGGTGGCGGTGCCGTCTGCCCCGCCCCAGGCATGGCCGCCGCTCCAGGCGTCGAAGGTGCCCAGGCCGGCGAGTCCGCTGGCGTCTTGCGGGGTGCCAGTGACGGTGAAGTTGTCGAAGACGGCGGGTTCGTCGCCCCGGGGATGGGAAAGGCGCACGAAGGCAGGCGCAGAGCGCGGATTTGCGAAGGCAGCGGGTGGGTCGACCACGAGGCCGCCGTCCACCCAGAGCTTCCAGGTTTGGGCGATGTAATCCTGCCGCACGGTGTAGCGGTGCATCGCGGCAGTGTCCAGGGTCAGGCCGAGGGCATACCAGTCCGCGCCGTCACGGATGCGGAGGTCGCCGCCTTCGGTGAGGTAGAAGGCAACGGCGGCGTCGGCATCGACAGACGGGGTATCGGCGTCGTCATTGAAGGGCACCAGGATGGCGTCGAACTGTTTCCAGGAAACGGCCCGCCAATGACCGGGTAGGTGGAGGGTGAGTTCGGCGGGGTCCTCGCCGGCGGCGAGGATTTCCAGCCCGTGGGAGCCGCCTGCGCCGATGGCAGCCTTGATCTCGGCAGTTGCGCCGCTGCCGACAGACCAGAGGCTGGGGAAGTCGGGCAGGACGCCAGGACCGCGCTCGAAGTCGTCGAGGAAGTCGTAGGCGATCCGGTCGAGGCCGGACGGGTTGCGTCCGAGGACGATTTCAATGCCGTCACTCACGCCGTCGCCGTCGCTGTGGGCCTGATTGGGGTCGCTGCCCGCGTTCTGCTCGGCGAGGTTGTCCGCCCCATCGTCGTCGGGGTCGCCAGTTGGATCTTGCCCGAGGGAGCCGAAGTGTTCGAGTTCCCATTGATCGAGCAGGGCGTTGCCATCGATATCGGAGGTGGCGGAGATGATGTTCAGGATGATTTCGGTTGAAGTTGTCTCACTTTCGGCGTCTGTCACCTGGAGGGTGAAAGCGTAGGTTCCGGCGGTTGCGGGCGTTCCCGCGAGTTCGCCGGTGGTGGGGTCGAGGGCGAGGCCGCCGGGCAGCGAGGTTCCACTCGCGAGGGTCCAGGCGAAAGGGGCGAGCCCGCCGCCCGCATTAAAAAGGTGGGAGTATGGCGCATCGACTTCGGCAATGGCGAGGCCGGTGTTGAGAATCGTCAGTCCGGGAGGCGGCAGATTGCTCAGGTCGATTTCCGACGCGCCATGCAGGGGATCATCGGAGCCGGTTCCGAGTCCGATGGTCACCCGGGCGTTGTTGGACCCCAGATCCATACCGAGCCAGCTCAGGGTGATGCGACCATCTTTCCATATCTCCATCTGCCCGGTGAGGATGGCGGGGTCGCCGGAGCGCTCGGGGACTCCGATGTAGCTCACGACCAGACGTTCCTCTCCTTCGGTCTCAATGATTTGGTAGCGAATTTCGCCGCCGAGCGAGGGATCCAGATTGTCCCAATAGAGGGCGATAAGAGGCGGGGCGATCCACGTCCCGAAAAGGTAATCCCAATCATCCCACCGGGTTGAGAAATCACCGGGGCCGAAGAAAGCGAAGCCGTAGGGGCTGATGGTGACGCTGTCATAGTCCGTGCCGTAGTAGGGCAGGGTCAAATCGTTCGGTAGGTTTATGGGGGTGTTGGTCGAACTATCCGGCACGAGGATGCCGTCTGACGGGTCGTTGGGAAAGGCGTTGATGTCGATGATGCCACCGGTGTAGGAACCCATCCCATCGGGCTGCCAGACAATCATCTTGCCCTCGAGGTCGAACGGATCGTCGCTCCCCTCGAAACTCTCGCCCGGAGCATCCTGGAAGTCGTCGTTTAGAATCTCAATGTAATGCTCGCTCCTGTTTCCGATCGCCGCACCCGTCAGGTTCACCAATTGAAGCCTGAAATTCTCCCACTTTCGCTCGGGAATGTCGTCATCAATGATTTCGACGGTTACATACTTCACCTCGTCGTCTCCGTCTGCCCAGGTTACGGTTTGAGGAGTGAAAAGGTAATCCTCGCCTTCGACCGCCGAGTCCGATCCCTCCTTGATCCGAACGTCGACTTGGACATCTCCGGAAGCACCTTCCGTCCGTTCAATCCCTACCGCAAGCGTGCCGAGTTCGGCTTCGTCCCTTCCGTAGGTCCCGAAGGAGGTAAACTGCACAAAGCCCTCGAAGTCATTATTGATCAACGAAACCGGGATAGGGACATCTGGGATGGAGTCGAAATATTCATCGGAGAGCACTGTATCGACCGAGACGGTAATCGTCGCGCTGTGGTCGATCTGGACGATACTGTCTTCGATCGCTGTCACGGTGACCATTTGATTTCTGTTCCAGTTCGAGGAGGTAAAATCAAGTGTGGCGGGGGAAACGGTGGCTTCGTCGCTGTCGCTGGAAGTGATATTGAGGACCACGGCTCCGACCGGGGCGGCATCCAGGCGGACAAGGAAGGTAGAGGTGGCTCCCTCTTCGATTCTCAGGCTGAACGGGGTGACCGACACGCCGGGCTGATCGTCATCCTCCATCAAAACGGCAATGGATTGATCGGCCAAGGTGTCGAAAGCGGCGTCACTGAGGGCGGGGTTGACCGCTATGCTGATTTCGGCGGGTGGGTTATCCATTCGCACGGCATTGTCGATGGTGACGATCTCAAAGACCTTGCCGCCCGGGAAGTCTTCCGGTTCGAGCGTGAGCTGTGCGGGGAAAACGGATACCTGCCCGACATCCGAACTGGTCAGGTCGAAGACTACAGCGGAACTGGGCCGGCTGTCGAGAGTGACCCTCACCTTGCGCACTTCCCCGGACTCAAGCATCGCTACGGCTGTCTCGGAAAGGGTAAATCCCGAGTCCAAGTTGGCCACTTCGACGGCCACACCGACTTCGGGCGAACCGACGAAGGTCGCATCCGATTGGTCGGGATCGACGGCGATACGAAGCGTTGTAGTCGAGGTCGGCGCACTCGCGGTTCCTCCCGTGACGGTGACGGTCTGCGGCTGATCCCAATTTGACGGGGCAAAGGTCAGGGTGGCGGGCGAAATACCGGCAATGTTCGGGTCGTCAACGGAGAGTTGAAGCACCACGTCGGTGGCCGGTGCGGAAGCCAGCGTGACGTCGAAGTTTGCCGTGTCGCCATTCTCGTTCATCGATAGCTCGCGGGAGCTTACCAGCGGGCCTTTCGAACCGACCGACACCGTGGCGGTGGCGACCGTGGTCGCCTGGCCGTCGGAAATCGTCAAACGAAGCGTGTAATCGCCGGGTTGGTAGCCGGTGAAGACCGGTGCCGCAAGCGTGGTCGTGTCCAGGGCGAAGGTGCCGGGAGTGGCGTCGCAAGTCCACTCGACGGCTAAGTGGTGCGTTGCTGTTTCGCCGTCGGAAAAGGATGCGGAGAGGGTGATCGGCTCGTAGAGTGAACCGGAAATCGGAGTGGTGATCGAGGCCGATGGTGCCTGATTAAGGGGTTGCGGCGAACCGATGGCAAAGACTTCGTCGGCGGACAGGGCGCGTCCGTAGAGGCGGAGGTCGTCGACCATGCCGGTAAATCCGCCGTTGAATCCACTATTGCCGTCTTGGCGGATGCCACCGAACAACCAATCGGCGATGGATGAGTCATCCAGCACGCCGTCGGCCACCGGGAATCGAGCGTCGGTTTCGGTAATCGCGGCCACGTCCATCTGGGTGAACCCGCCATCCTGATAGATTCCGTAGCTTCTGCGTTTGGCGTCGTAAACGAGGGCGACGTGGCGCCAATCCGTGTTTAAGACAGAAGCGTTTCCGATGTTGCCGGAAGAATCCTTTTCGACCGGAAAATCATCATCGGTATCGGCGTCACCATCGGGACCCTTATCGATCCCGGCATTGAGCCATTCCCCACCGATGCGCCCGCGCAGTTTGCCATTGTCGCGGTCAACCAGCAGGGCGAAGTCCTCCCCGGCACCGCCATTGGCGGTCGCCTTGCCCGTGAGAGGAACGTGCTCGACGGAAGCTTCCGAAAATGCGCCGTCTTTGATCCAAAAGGAAATGGTATAACTCTGGTCGGCAGCCAGGGGATAGTCCCCATGGGTGCCCGCCAGCAAGTAGGAATCGCCACCTCCTCCCGAGAAATCAAGTGCCTGCCCGAACTTTCCGGGAGCCAGGTCGAGGCTCCCGCTGCCATCGACGATTTGCGCGTCCGCGTCGCCCGCGTGGTTCACGATGGCAGTGCCGTCGCGTTCATCAAAGCGAAACCAGGCCAGATCCGGCAGCGGGCCGCCGGGAAAGCTTCCCGCGCCGACTTGCACTTCAACGGACTTGCGGGTGACGGATCCGGACAATGGGTCACTGACCGCCAGCTCAAGCAAATAGCTTCCCGGCTCCGCGAAGGTGGCGGAACTAGCCAGAGAAGCGGAATCGGCGAAGGAGACGCTTCCCTGAACAGGTTCGCGCAGGACCGACCAGGCTGCGGAGGCCGAACCGCTCCTTGTGTAAGCTCGTGCCTTGAGAGCCAGGACAGAGCCGTTTCCCGGGGCAGCCAGGCGGACCGGTTGTCTTGCCGGTTCCACCAGTTCAATAACGGACGGGCTTTCCGTGCTTTCCAAGATCAGTCTCGGACGGCTTGAGGCGACGAAGTTCTCCCGCGTCCCATAGGTGAGCAGTCTCCAAGCCGTGACATCGCCAAAATGCAGGGAAAGGATTCGTTGTGGATCGTTCGCGAGCGTTTCATTGACGAAGGCGGTAACATCGATCTCGATCGTGTCGCCTTCACTGAGATCTCCGGCGAAGGTATGCGTCAGGGTCGCCAAAGAAGGGTGATTCGCAGGTCGGCTTGCATACGTCACGTCCACTTCCTTCCAGTCGTCGTCTGTGTCGGCGGTCAGCGTGACGGGAATCTCGTCGCCGGCAACCGGCGCACGGTTGTCTTGAGTTTGGCTGAGAATGAGGCGGGCACTGGCGACAGAGGCGTCCGCGATCCCGCCAAGGTCGAACTTGATCAAGCTTTCGCCAGAACCGATTCGGGTCGCAAAGCCATCGTTACTGTCGGGAGAGTCCGGGTTGAGGGCGGCATCGGCACTGGAAACCAAGCTCAGGTGCTCGGCTGGATCCACAAACAGGCCGAGTGATCGCTCTGCGGTGTTCCCCCCGGCGTCGGTTACCCGGAAAGTGGGGCTATCGTCATAGATCTCTTGCGGGGTGCCCTGCAAAAGCCCGGTGGTCGTCAGCCGCAGCCCTGCAGGCAAGCCCGTGCTCCCCGGAGCAAGACTCCAGTGATAAGGTGCAACACCGCCCTCCGCTGTCAGCGCATGGGCATAGGGGCTGTTCCAGTTGGCATTTGGTAATTCGGTGCTGGCCACCGCCAGGGGGGTTGCGCCAGTGGCATCGAGGTCGATTTCCACAAAAATCCCCGTGCTGCCATTCAAGAAGCTTCCGCCGCCTGTTGTCTCCAAGCGGACGGCCCGAACCATATAAACATGACTGCCCGAATCCACCCCTCCATCGGCGAACGCAGTGCCGGACACAGGAGTTCCGGTCAAACGCACAAAGGGCGTATCCAAATCGGGTGCCCGGTAAACATGATAGCCTGCGAGATTGGCGGCGGGGCTCGGTTCCCATTGCAAACGAACGCCGGTGCCGATCCGTTCGGCAGTCAAAGCTTCCGGCGTCTCCAGCATAAAGGCCCGAAGCAGCGGATCGCCCATGTGGTTCATAATAAAAAAGCCCGTATAGTCGCCGTTGGCTTTCCTGTTGCTGTCCAGTGGGTAGAGATCGTCGAGGAATTGATTCACGCCCGTGTCAAACCCCAGAACGTTGATGCTAGACTTCATCATGTCTCCAATGGGGTTGCCCATCCCCATGCGGTGGTAGTGATAACGCCACGACCAGGTGGACCAGGTGAAACTCAGCACCATACTGTCCTCGGCCATGCGTTCCCACATTGCGGAACTCTGATACCAGTAACCCCAGTTGCTTTGGAAACCGGTCCAGAAAACGGCTTTGGCCCCCTCTCCCGCTCCGCCTGGCGCACCATTCCCCCGGAAATGAAACAAGTGGGGGCCGGTTTGCCGACTGAGAAAAGAGTCGTAGTCGAACAAGCCGCTCGAACCCGCATCGGGAAAATATTCAAGATTATCGAGTCCGACGATGCCGGGCATATCATTCCAAAAGGGTTCCGCCACACTGGCGAAGCCGCCGCCGCGCAACAGTGCGCCCCGACCCATGTTGGCGAAGCGCCCCTGCGCATGCCGATAGTCGTGCAGCTTCTCAAGGTAGTTTCGGGTCGCGGCCAGACTGCCGTCGACAGCGGCGAAATCGACCCGTCCGAAACCCAGCTCGATAAACTCGTTATCCCCGTTGTTGGGGATCCCCTCGGGGTCAAATTTGCCGTCGCCAGGCACATTGACCTGGTCACTCCTTATGTTGTTTATGTTACTGTTGTCTTCGGTGTCGGTCCAAAAGCCATCGTCATCCATTTCCGCGTAGTAAGCGTCGGAACCGGCCGCAGCCCGGTTCCCATGGCCGTCCGGGTAGGGAAAACTGAAAATACCGCTCCGCGGTTGCGGCACGCTCCCGAGGAGCACGACCTGCTTCAGCTCGCCGGGATGAGCGTTGTAGACCGCCTGGATGGCCTCCTTCACGGGCTGATGCAGGTTGCCCGTTCCGTTACGGGGGCCGGTAGGAGTCTCGACAACATGAACCGTCCACCCATCCCCGGTGATGTCCTGCTTGTATTGTTTAAAAAGCTCCGGCAGGTCTGCGGGAATCGACTCCTCCACGACCACCACGACGCGCCCGCGCCAGTCTGTCTTGTCCACTGCGATGCCAGCCAGTAGGTAGCTGTTGGTGTCCGTTTCCGCACCGTCAAGAACCTCCCGAACCCGGTATTCGTATTCGACGCCCGCCTTGACCGCAGTGTCCGTCCAACTGCTTGCCCCCTCCGCAGTGGTCACCAGGGCCTCGCCCCAGGCACCATGGCCGACGTCATGGGGTGCTTTGCGCCAAATCGTGAACGCGCGGTTGGTGGACGGTTTCAAGAAATGGAGGGTGATGGCTTCTGGAGACTCGTCCACGGTCACCTCGACGGGGAGGGTAACGTTCAGGCCCATCTCGTCCTCCGGCAAAGGTGCGGACAAACCACCCAGGGCGGCGAGGGGCAAAAACAAGAGCGAAAAGATCGAGAACGCTTTCTGGGGCATTGGAGGATTTTTGGGGAGAGTCGACCGGAAGGGAAGTCGGTAAATTTTAATTAATAACAGTGCGCAATAAGCTTCCTTTGGTCAAGTCTTTGAACATGGCATTGAGATCAAGGTCGTGCGAGGATTCGGCAAGGTAGAAGCGGCAGCTTGCAAGAAGTGTTCGGCATCCTTTTAGCTAAGGACCTGCCAGAAAATAACGGGAGCAATCGGACTGGCTCTCAGCTGAACAGATTCTTTCCAAGCCGCTTCCCGACTGTGAGACCGCCCCCCACGGCCCAATGGCACTCGGTTAAGGCCTTAGGGGTCCGCAACCAGCCCCGAACGCACCGCGTTCAGGTCGATAGACGCCGCCACCGTCCGCAGCACCCACCGGTCCGAATGGCAGGTTAAGTAGAGATCGACCTCTTACTCTTAATCATACTCGTAATCGTAATCTCTA
>CAZWFJ010000030.1:0-27553 GCA_964633135.1 uncultured Puniceicoccaceae bacterium
CCGGAAATCGGGGCATAAAGCCCCTCCCACTCCCCGCACTTGTGGTTACACCCCGTTGCCGACACTCTACGCCGTAGGCATTGCATCCTACAGCCCAGGGTAGCGAGGCACGAGCCACCCTGGGTTATCCCGGCCAAAACAGCCCTACCCTGAAAGGGTTGCATCTGATCGAAACACCCACAATCTCAACCTCACACTTTGGACAAAATATAAAACCATGGATGACAGGTATCACATGGAATGCAGCGCAGGGGCCAATGGCACTCGGTTAAGCAATTAAGCGGGATCGTACCGAGCGGAGCGACATCAACAAATCGAAATTTTCTAAGCAGCTTCTTAACAATAGGTAATAATAATCGAAACCCGATAGCGAACCCGATAGCGATTTCGATTTAGGCCTTAACAGAGTGCCATTGCATCCCGTCGGCAAGCACTACTGTGGCAAAGGCATCATACGCTTCATCCAGGGCGATTACGCCTGGGCGATGCAGGACGGTATCATGCTCGCTTACGCAGCTAGCGGCTACGATATATTGAAAAAGCTACTACCGCATCTTGCACCCCAGAGCACGGGGCAATATGCCGCGACCGAAAAGCTGGATCGTTGCCCCAAATCCCCCGAAGATTACCTTGCTACGCGCACCCTCATCTCCACTCACAAAAGAAACTTTACCTATTGCGAAAACGGATGCCGCGCACCAAATATCATGCTACGACATATTTGGCTTAAACGCTGATCACCATGAAACCCAGGCCCTAAGCGGAATCAGCAGCCATCAATCCAGAGGGATTCGGAGCGGGGATCTCACTTCTCTGATCAAACTGGCTGCCGCCCCCGTCCTCCGCCGTAAAAGCGTATTGTCCCTCGCAAATTTCAACCAGAGCAAGAAATTTCGGGACACCCATAAGATCCCGGAAAACCATTGTCTTTTGCACCAAAAATAAAGCAAGGACTCGCTTTTGCTAAGTCACACGGGCGGGAATATGCCGGAATATTAGCTCGGCCCACAGTCCGAATTCGATGGGTGTCCAGAACATTCCCAGCAAGGTGCTGATCGTCACGCCCTTCACCGCCAATGTGAGCTGCCCCAAGGGGATGCCTTCGGAAATCGAACTGCTTGAGCATCATGCGCTCAAGGCCTACCTACGGGGGATTCTGGGCAATGTGGCTTCCGATGAGGATTCATTGGAGTCCGAGGGTGAATAAAATTGGCAGCACCCGATCTTTCCCTTGTTCTGTATACTTTGACTTTCTCATCCCATCTTATCTGAAACTGCTATGGCAAACACCAATCTGGCCAATGAAATCTGGAGCGTCGCCGACACCCTGCGCGGCGAGTTCAAACCATCCGAATACGGGCGCGTCATCCTGCCCTTCGCGCTGCTCCGCCGCTTGGAATGTGTGCTGGAGCCGACCCGCGAGGCCGTGCTCAAGCGCTACGAAAAGATAAAGGACTCCAAGATGGATCTGGATTTGATTCTGCCCAAGGTTTCGGGCGTCACTTTCTACAACACTTCGAAGTATTCCCTCTCCACCCTGGGCGGCACCAGCACCCGCGCCAATCTGGAGGACTACCTGAGCCAGTTTTCAGCCAATGCCCGCATCGTTTTCGAGCAGTTCGATTTCTCAAAGTGGATCGACAAGCTGGATGAAGAAAACCTGCTCTACCTCGTGGTGCAGAAGTTCGCCGAGTTCGACCTGCACCCCGACGAAATATCGAACTACGAGATGGGGCTGGCCTTCGAGCACCTTATCTACAAGTTTGCCGAGACCGCCAATGAGGACGCGGGCGACCACTACACCCCGCGTGATGTCGTGCGCCTGACCACAACCTTGGTCTTCGAGTCCGACTACGAGGTGATGACGGGAAAAGGCGTGGTGCGTGCCGTCTATGACCCGACCTGCGGCACGGGTGGCTTTCTTTCGTCTGCCATTGAGTTGATCGGCGAGTGGAGCGGGGATGCCCGTATCATTCCTTATGGGCAGGAGCTCAACCCCGAGTCCTACGCCATCTGCGTGGCCGACATGCTCATCAAGGGCTACGACACGAACAACATCAAGCGCGGCAACACCCTGTCCGACGACCAGCTTCCCGCCGAGCGTTTCAACTACCTGCTGGCCAATCCGCCCTTCGGTGTGGAGTGGAAGAAGGTGCAGAAGAAGGTCAAGGACGAGCACAAGTTCAAGGGCTTCGACGGGCGCTTCGGCCCAGGCCTGCCCCGCGTGTCGGATGGAGCGTTGCTCTTCCTCATGCACCTGCTCTCAAAGCGCATGCCGCAGAAGGACGGCGGCACCCGCATTGGCATCATTCTCAATGGCTCGCCGCTCTTCACGGGTGGCGCGGGCTCGGGCGAGTCGGAGATCCGCCGCTGGATATTGGAAAACGACTGGCTTGAGACAATTGTCGCCCTGCCAACCGATATGTTCTACAACACGGGCATCCAGACTTACATTTGGATACTGAGCAACAAGAAGCCCGAGGAGCGCAAGGGGAAGGTGCAGCTGGTGCAGGCCAGTCACCTGTCCGAGGGGATGCGCAAGAGCCTCGGCAGCAAGCGCAAGTTCATCAACGACGAGCAGATTGCCCAGATCGCCCGCGAGGTGGCGGACTTCAAGGAGTCCGAGACCTGCAAGATTTTCCCGACCACCGCCTTCGGTTACCGCCGTGTCACCATCGAACGTCCGCTCAAGGATGAGCACGGCAAGGTGGTTGTTGGCACCAAGGGTAAGCAGAAGGGTCAGCCACAGCCCGATTCAAACCTGCGCGACTTCGAAAACGTCCCGCTGGGTCAGGACGTGGAGGAATACTTCGAGCGTGAGGTGAAGCCGCACCTGCCTGATGCTTGGATCGGTGACAAGCGCGACGAGAAGGATGGTGAAATCGGCGTGGTCGGCTATGAAATCAATTTCAACCGCTACTTCTACCGCTATGAGCCGCCACGCCCGCTGGAGGTCATCGACGACAAACTGGAGACCGTGGAAGCCGAGATCAAAGCCCTGCTGGAGGAGGTCACGGAGTGAGCGCGGCCAAGCGGAAATACAAGCCATACCCGAAGTATAAGGATTCGGGTGTGGAGTGGCTGGGGCGCGTGCCTGAGCATTGGAAGGTAAAGCGTTTGCGGCACGTTGCTCCATTCAGCAACAGCAATGTGGACAAGAAATCCTACGAGGGACAAAAGCCCGTGCGTCTCTGCAACTATACGGATGTCTATTATAACGAGTTTATCAGAGACGGGATGGAGTTTATGGAGGCCACCGCAAGTGATGCCGAAATTGAAAGGTTCCAGCTCCGCAAAGGCCAAATCATCATCACTAAAGATTCAGAGGATCCCACTGATATTGGAATACCCTCCCTCGTCACTGAGGATATGGAAGAAGTAATTTGTGGATATCATCTCACAGTTATTTTCCCAGAGGATTACGACACTGGGAGATATTTGCACCGATCAATACAATCGATGCATACCCGCGCACATTTCTACGTAGAGTCTCCAGGCATCACGCGCTACGGGCTTAATCAAGATACTATAGCTGACACACCTGTCGCTTTGCCTAATCCGAAAGAGCGCAAAGCCATTGCCGACTTCATCGAGCGCGAGTGTGGGCGGATGGACAAGCTGGTTGAAAAGAAGCAAGAGTTCATCTCGCTGCTGAAGGAAAAGCGGCAGGCCCTCATCACCCACGCCGTCACCAAGGGGCTCGACCCCAAGGCCGAAATGAAGGACTCAGGCGTCGAGTGGCTCGGCGAGGTGCCGAAGCATTGGGATGTCAAGCCTTTATGGTCGCTGGTTTCATGTAATGATTCCGTGCTTCCTGACAACACCCCAAATGAGCAGCTTATCCGCTATGTAGATATTTCGTCAGTAAGTTACGATGCAGGAATTTCACGCACAGAAGAAATGGAGTTTGGCAGTGCTCCTTCGCGAGCACGCAGACTGGCAAAAGTAGGAGACATCGTGATATCTACCGTTAGAACCTATCTGAGAGCAATTGCTGTTGTAACTGAAGAATACTCCAACTGTTTTTTCTCTACGGGCTTTGCAGTCCTTCATCCCCTGCAATCAGTGCACCAACCCATCCTTAACTGGATGGTGCTGTCAGATGGTTTTATTGGCGCTGTTGTCAGTCATTCAGAGGGAATAAGCTATCCTGCAATCAATGCCTCCCAGCTTACAAAATTTAAGGTAGCCATACCACCAGACAATGAGATCCAAGCCATCAGCACTTTTCTTTCACAACATACCACCCGCATCGACCGCCTGATCGCCAAGACCATCGAAAGCATTGACCTCTTGAAAGAGCGCAAGACGGCGCTCATCACTGCCGCCGTGACGGGGCAAATAGATGTTTTGCAATCCGCCTGAATAAACTTGCCAATGATGCAAATGTGCTACATTTTGAAGTTATGAATCAAACCGCCACTGTCCACGCCCGTCTTGACCGTGCCACAAAACAGCGGTCGGAAACCATTTTAAAGGAGCTGGGGATCACGCCCACCGAGGCGATTCGCTTGCTCTACCACCAGATTGCCTTGCGCGGAGAATTTCCGGTCGAGCTACGGGTGCCGAATGCTCTCACCGCAGCAACGCTGGATGCCACCGACCGTGGGGAGGGCGTCGAGCATTTCGACTCTTTAGCGGCGATGCGGGCGAGCTGGGATGAAGCATGAGGCTCTCTCAATCCAGCCAGTTCAAGCGGGACATCAAGAAACAGATCAAACGGGGCAAAGACCCGGACAAGCTGATGCGCATCGTCCAATGCCTGATCGACGGTGACCCGCTTCCACCATCCGCTAAAGATCACCCCCTGATCGGCAATTGGGTGGGGGGGCGTGATTGTCACATTGAGCCGGACTGGCTGCTCATCTACCGCAAGACAGGCGATGCCCTCCACCTGGAGCGCACGGGAAGCCATAGCGATCTATTCTAACCGCCCCACTACCAAAGCCGCCCGTCATGCCCATATCCGACGCCCATCACGAAAAACACCTTGAAGACTACATCGAAGCCCAGCTCATCAAAGCGGGTTGGCTCTCTGGCAGCTACAAGGACTACGACATCGACCGCGCCTTGTTTCCCGAGGACGTGATTGGCTGGGTTAAGGAGAGCCAACCCGAGGCCTGGGCCAAGCTTGAAAAGCTGGGCAACGGCGAAACACCCAAGCGGGTGCTGGATCGGCTGGTCAAGGAATTGCAGACCAAAGGCACGGTCGAGGTGCTGCGCCAGGGCATCAAGATGGCGGGTGCAGGCTCCATCGCCCTATCGCAGGCCAAGCCCGAGGATGCCCGCAATGCCACGGTGTCAGCCCGCTACCAGGCCAACCGCCTGCGCGTCGTTCGCCAGCTGCGTTACAACCCGACCCGCGAGTGGTCGATTGATCTGGTGTTTTTCATCAACGGCATTCCCGTGGCCACTTGCGAGCTGAAGACCGACTTCACCCAGTCCATCGAACACGCCGTCAACCAATACCGCAATGACCGCAACCCGAAGAACAAAGCCTCGGGCACCTGGGAACCCTTGCTGACCTGGAAGCGCGGCGCGGTGGTTCACTTTGCCGTATCCGACTCCGAAATCCAGATGACCACCAAGCTGGAGGGGAAGGATACCTTCTTCCTGCCCTTCAACCGTGGTAGCGAGGACGGGGGCGCGGGCAACCCCAGCGTCAAGGACGGCTACCCAATCGCCTACTTCTGGGAACGGGTGCTCCAGCCCGACAACTGGCTGCGCATCTTTCACCGCTTCGTTTATACGGCGAAGAAGGAAACCGAGGACGCTCAGGGACGCATCAAAATCAAGGAAACCACCATCTTTCCACGCTTCCACCAGTGGGAGGGCGTGACGGAGCTGATCGACACCGTGACCGAGGAAAAGGTCGGCCACCAATACCTTTTCGAGCACAGCGCAGGCTCGGGCAAAACCAATACCATCGCATGGACGTCGCATGAGCTGATCCGCCTGCGTGAAGAAGGCGGCGACCCGTATTTCCACTCCGTCATCGTGGTGACCGACCGCACCGTGCTCGACGCCCAGCTTCAGGAGGCAATCCAGCATATTGAGCACCGCACAGGCGTAGTCAAAGCCATCGACTGCGAGTCCTCAAGCAAGCCCAAGTCCCAGCAGCTTGCCGAAGCCCTGCTCGCAGGGGTGCCCATCATCGTGGTCACCATCCAGACCTTCCCGCACGCCATGGAGGCGATCTTGACCGAGCGCAGCCTGAAGGATCGCCGCTTTGCCGTCATCATTGACGAGGCCCACACTTCCCAGACAGGCTCGACCGCCACCAAGCTGCGGGCACTGCTCACCCTCGACAAGGACGAGGACATGGCGGAAATGACCGTGGATGAGCTGCTCCAGAAGATTCAGGAGGCTCGCAAGATGCCAAAGAACGTCAGCCACTTTGCTTTCACCGCCACGCCCAAGCACGCCACCTACTCGCTCTTCGGGCGTCCGCGCAATCCAAAGCAGCCCGTCAGCGACAAGAATCCGCCTGTTGCCTTCCACACCTACTCCATGCGGCAGGCCATCGAAGAGGGTTTCATCCTCGACGTGCTCCAGAACTACACTTCTTACAACGTCGCCTTCCGCCTGGGTGAGGCCATTAAAGACGATAAGCGGGTTGATTCCAAGACCGCTCGCCGTGCCCTGGCCCGCTGGCTTGCCCTGCATCCGACCAATGTTGGCCAGAAGGTTGAGTTCATCGTCGAACATTTCCGCAGCAATATTGCCCACCTGCTCGACGGGCAGGCCAAGGCAATGGTGGTGACCAGCTCCCGCGCCTCCGCCGTCAAATACAAGCTGGCCTTCGACAAGTATGTGAAGGACCACGACTACCACGGCATCCGCGCCCTGATCGCCTTCTCGGGCAAGGTGGACGGCAAATCCGTCGATAAGACTTTGGACGGCGAGGAGTTCACCGAGAAGAACATGAACCCTGGAGCCAAGGGGCGTGACCTGCGCATGGTCTTCGACGGCGGGGAATACCGCGTCATGCTGGTGGCCAACAAATTCCAGACGGGCTTCGACCAGCCCAAGCTGGTGGCCATGTATGTAGATAAGAAGATTTCAGGGGTCGAGGCCGTGCAGACCCTCTCCCGCCTCAACCGCACCTATCCAGGCAAAGACCGCACTTACATCATCGACTTCGTCAACCAGCCCGAGGAAATCGTCGCGGCCTTCCGCCAGTATTACC
This sequence comes from uncultured Puniceicoccaceae bacterium, assembly GCA_964633135.1. Lineage (GTDB taxonomy): Bacteria > Verrucomicrobiota > Verrucomicrobiia > Opitutales > Puniceicoccaceae > Puniceicoccus. The sequence goes on from CAZWFJ010000030.1 coordinate 7,190, forward strand.
GTCTCGCCCACGTCAATGAGGTGCAGAATCCCGACGTGGTTTATGACATCAAGCAAAAGCTGGATGAGGCCATGATTTACGAGCCCGAGGAAATCGAAGCCTTCGGCAAGGAGATCATCAAGCTCAAGCCCGCCCATAAGAAGCTGCACGGCATCACCCAGCCCGCGACCGACCGCTTCAACAAGCGTTTCGAGGCCATCACCGAAGAGATCCACCGCTGGGAGAAGGAAGTCCAGAAGGCCGAAGCGCTCGGGGATGACAAAGGCGCGGAATCCGCCGAGATTCACCGCTCTGAAGCCGCCAAGAAGGCGGACGTGCTCAAGCAGTTCAAGGAACGCCTCGGCAAGTTTGTTCGCACCTACGAATTCGTGGCCCAGCTCATCGACTTTTCTGACCCAGATCTGGAGGCCTTCGCTGGCTTTGCCCGTCTGCTCAAGAACCGCCTCAAGGGTATGGCGCAGGAGGAGGTTGACCTGGGTGGATTGCGAATGACCCATTACGCCATCAAAGGCGGACAGGATGCCGAACCCATTGCCGTGGGCGAGCCCAAGCCCGTGCAGCCCTACGGCGGCAACGCCGAGAAAAAGGTGCAGGATCGCCAGCGAGCCTTCCTTTCCGAGCTCATCGAGAAGCTCAACGAACTCTTCGGAGAGGGCATCGCCGAAAAGGACAAGCTCGTCTTTGCCGTCCACATCAGCGAAAAGCTGAAGGACAACACCGTGGTCATGGATCAGGTGCGCAACAACAGCCGCGAACAAGCCCTGCGGGCCGACCTGCCCAAGGCCGCATCCGACGCCATCGTGGAGGCCCTCAGCTCCCACGAGACCATCGCAGGCCGCCTGCTCTCTGACGAGCAGACCCGCAAGGCCTTCGAGGTCATCCTCTACGACATTCTCCGCAACGGGAAAACTGGGGAGTTGCTGGGAGCGGCTTCTGGGGAATAGGCGATTTTTGCCATCAGAAAGGGTTGCTCGGAGAGCCCGACTTGTTTTATTTCTCCTAGTTTGGTTACCATATACCTTGAAAGCGGTCGCCGACCATGTCCCAATCGTTGTTCACATATCAGAGGAGTAATTACCTCAATGAGTTCCGAACGAAGTTCACCAACGACTTCGAGAGCTGGTTCGCGACTATTGCCAAGGCACTGCACTCCACAGGAGACATTCAATCGCCAAGGCTCACGCAAGGAGATGGCAAAATCGACGTCTTCGTTCTAAGCCAGCAGTTGGTTTATCAACAAGAAATTTCGGGACACCCATAAGATCCCGGAAAACCATTGTCTTTTGCACCACAAATAAAGCAAGGACTCGCTTTCGCTAAGCCACACGGGCGGGAATATGCCGGAATATTAGCTCGGCCCACAGTCCGAATTCGATGGGTGTCCAGAACATTCCCTCTGGGGACGCTGGATTCATTTTTTAACGGCTGATAGCAAGGCTATGCGGCCTTGGCCGCTGTGTCACTGCTTTTCGGTTAGGCCACTTTTCGTGTCTTCAAGTCGTTCAGAAGATATTCGGGGTGCGTCTGCGCGATTTGGAGTAGTCTTGCCGAGGGGCCGGACGGGTGCCGCTCGTCCTGTTCCCATTTGCGTACGGTGTTGACGCTGACGTTCAGGACCTTGGCGAAGAGTCCTTGGCTCAGTCGCAGGGTCTCGCGTAGCTTGCGCACTTCCTCCGCCGTATAGGCGGGTGGTTCGCCGGGAACGGCGATCACGGTTTTTCGAAGCGTCTGCTTTCCTTCGATGTGTGCGATCACTTCCTTCACGCCTCCGATGAGTTCTTCAAAATCATTCTTATTCATGGTCTTTGCTCTCCTGTATTTTCGTTTTGATGATGTTGCTTAATTTCTTGAGTTGCTTGGTCTGTTGGGCGGTCAGGTTTTCTTGGACGTTCTTGGCGTAAAGCGAGACGAGATAAACCACACCGTCATCGCCGAGATAATAGTAGATCGCCCTGGTACCGCCGCTTTTGCCCCGTCCGGGCAAGCGCATCCTGGTCTTGCGGAAGCCGATGCCCAAGCCTGAACGCATGGGCCACTCAATGCAGCAGAATGATCGCCCGGCGGGGGTGTCCGAAGGTCTACCGCTTTCATATTATTCGGTTTTTCAAATTATAGATTCATTTAGCCGGGAGGCAGGCTCAGCCAATAGCGCGTGCTTTTGAGCTGTCCGGTTTTAATGAGTGCGCCACATTGGACTAATTCCGCCAAATCGCGTGTGGCGGTTGCCCGTGATGTTTTCGCAATCGCAATGTAGTTTTCCGCGCTAAGGCCGCCTTCGAAGCCTTCAGGACCTTCCCGGAAAACGCACCCCAGGACTTTCTCCTGGCGCTCGTTTAATCCGCCGCGCAGGCGGTCGTAGAGTTTTGCCTTTTCGATCAGAAACTGAATACGGCTCTCAGTTGTTTTTTGAGCTTTCAGAATGACATTTGCGAAATAGCGCAACCACTCGGTAATTTCGTTGCGTTTGTTCGCCGCCTCCAGGGCATCGTAGTAGGCATTGCGTTGCTTTTCGATTTGGTAAGCAAGCGCGGTCAGCGAGGGTTGCCCGACATTTTGGGCGATGGCTTTTTCAGCGATAGCCCGACCAATGCGCCCGTTCCCGTCCTCGAAGGGGTGGATTGAGACGAAATAGAGATGCGCGATCCCGGCGCGAGCTAAAGCGGGCAGATCTTTGGAGCCGTTGAACCATGTAAGAAAGGCCTCCATCTGCTCTTGCATTTGGTCAGATGGCGGGGCCTCGAAATGAACTTTTGGCTCATGAATCGAGCCGGAGACAACCTGCATAGGCTCAGGATGTGTCCGGTAGTATCCGATGTCTTTCAGGTCGCGGCATCCATTGGTCAGCATGCGATGCCAGGCAAAAAGGGTCTCATGGGATAGGGGCGCATCAAATGTCTTGTAGAGAGAGACCATCATTTCCGCGATGCCTTCTTCCCCCGGTCGGATGCGCCCCCTATCGGTTTGCAGTCCAAAATGGCGGCGTATTGATGATTGCAGGCTGTCGCGGTCGAGTATCTCGCCTTCGATTTCTGAGGTTTTCAAAGCTTCTGTGCTGATGAGATCGACTTTGAGGCGATCTTTATCCTCTTCATCCAAATGGCGAAAGGCGCCGATGATGACCCCGGACTGCTGTAAAAAAGCAGCTTCGGACGCCTGCAAAGCGGTGTCTTTGAAGGTGAAGTCGGGCCAATCCGTTTGTTGCCAGTTCCAGTTCATGCGCTATACCCTTGCCATTTATAGCTCAATAATCTCACATTTTTGAGCCATAACGCAAGCATTTATGCCTCAACGGGACTTCATTCGGCGCGTGATCGTGGTGTATGCGTCGAGGAACAGTTGGAGAACAATTGGGAAAGAGAACAATTGGTAAGAGTTTCAGGACACCCACCGAATTCCCGGTTACGGTTCCTGCTTGGATAACCGGAAATTTGGCCCTCCATCGGATCGATTTCTTCGATGGGTGTCCTTTAATTATTTTTTGATTACTAAAGTTTTGAAAATCTATAAAGACTGCAAAAACCCATGGGTGCCCTGGGAATTTTCGGGTCAGTGTTGACATTGCAAACTAGTTCAACCAGTCTGAATCGATCATGATTAAGGAAATGAAAAGCGTCGGTGCGTTTGAGGCAAAAACGCACCTTTCTCAGCTCTTGGATGCGGTGGAGGCGGGGGAGCGCATTGTCATTACCCGGCATGGCAAGCCAGTGGCGGAACTCGCGCCACCGACGAAGAAGAAGCGTGCCCGTTTCGGCTGCGCGAAAGGGCCGGGTTTCTATATGGCACCCGACTTTGATGCGCCGCTCGAAGATTTTAAGGATTACATGTGACCGATGGCGTATTTGGTCGATACCAATGGGTGGCTTGGATTTTTGAATGGCGATCCGAAGTTTGGTAAAGAGGCCAAGTTTCGCATGTCGGATGCGCCCGGCGAGTGCTTCGTTAGCATTGCGAGTGTTTGGGAGGCGGCGATTAAGGTGGGGCTTGGAAAGCTGGCACTGCCTTACGACCTGGAACAGGATCTGCCGCGTATTTTTGAGGAGAACGGGTTTTCCGTGATCGGTCTCGATTTTGGTGAAGTGGTAGCCGTGCGTTATCTGCCGAAGATTCACGGCGACCCTTTCGACCGGATTATGGTCGCGCAATCGCGTATCCGCCGCATGGAGGTGATCAGCGCGGATCCGGTTTTTGAGCATTACGGTCTGCGCCGGGTATGGTAAAAAATCGTATCGATCCCGGTTGCGGGCATTGCTTTTGGGATTGCCGACCCGGAGGTGGGGCGGAAATTCGCTGGGTGTCCTGGAACTTTTCCTTCCCCCTGAATGCGGGTTAGGTGGGGGAACCCAAAAAACCCGGATCGGCCTTTGTTGCTACGGCAAAGGAATGGGAGTCGGAGTCGGGGAGCTTGCGTAGATTCCAGCCGTCCTCCCGAATCCAGTTTTCAGGCACGCCGTCGATCAGGCTGCGCGCTTCTCCTTCGAAGACGAACAGGTGAATCTGTTCTCCATCCGACTCGAAGCACAGCAGGTTTACCGCCCCGTTGCCGTCGAACGGAAACCTGCGGCAACCGAGAACCGTCTTGTCGCTGAACCCTTCGGGTAATGCGTCGGGAGGGTTCACCTGGTTTGTCGCCAGCCAGTTCCTGACTTCTTCGAACTGATTCGAGCGGAAATCGAGAGGCATCGCCTCGTTCGCCAGGTTTGGCAGTGAAAAACTTCCGTTCTGAAGAAGGCTCGCGAGGTTCTGCTTTTCTTCGGGTTGAGGGAGTCTGATCAAAGCAAAAGTGAAAACGAGGATTGCGGCGATACCGGCACCGACGGCCCAAAAGCGGGAGAGAGTGCGGGTGCGTGGTTGCGGGGTATCGTTTTCCCATGAGAGTTTCTCCAGAAGGTGGGTTTTGCCCTCGGCAGGGACGGGGATCTCGCCCATGCCGACTGCCGCGCTCTGGTCAAAGCGCGTCTGTCTCGCAAACCAGTCCCGGGTTTCCGGATCGCGTTCGGCGAAAGCCAAGGCCTCCCGGAGCCCATCATCGAGGGCGTCGGATCCGTTTGGCCGGTAGGCCGAGAGCAGTTCCCTCGCGATTTCCTTATCCATGGTTGGACTCCTTTGTCTTGGGAAAGGGGATGGGGTTCCGAGAATCCTCTTTCTTGGGGTTTTGGATTTCGCCGGGGTTCTCCACTCTCTCCCGGAGTTGGTCTTTTCCGCGGCGGAGTCTCGACATGACCGTTCCGATCGGTATGTCGAGGACCTCGGCGATTTCGCGGTACGAAAAGGATTGTAGATAGAACAGGGCCAGCGGTGCCCGAAAGCGTTCTTCGAGAGTACCGAGAGCCGCGACAATGTTGCGGGCGTCCAACCCTCTTCCGGGGATTTCCTGGACCGCGAGCGTCGATAAGGGTGTGTGGTCGATGGGTTGCACCGGATAACGCCGGTCCTTCCGGTATTCGTCGACAAACTCGTTTCGAACCGTCTGAAAGAGCCAGGATTTAGCCTTGGAGCGATCCCGCAGCGTGTGGATTTTGCGGGTCATCTTGAGGAAGGCGTTTTGGGTGAGGTCCATGGCGTCTTCGGGATTCTGGCAGAGCGAGTAGGCGAATCGATAGAGCGGATCGTACCATTCGCTGACCAGGCTGGTGACAAATTCGTTTCGTGAGGACATGAGTTGGTATCGAGTGGTAGAATGAACTCTGGGCTTTTTCAGAGCAAGGGTTCGATCTCTCCTGTATAAACTTCGGTATCCGGATAAAAAGCCTGCCAGGCGAACCAGTAGGCTTGAACGACGGGCAGTTGCTTTCCGGCTTCGTTTTCGAGTTCGAAGAGACCGGATTCCGGTTGATATCGGAAGCGGACGGGGGTTTCTCCCACTTGATCCTCCACCCATCGGTCCGTCGGCACGTCCTCGACAGGAAATGCCTTTGCTTTCCCGCCGACGAGGACTCCTGCGATCCAGGTTTTGGGGTTGTGCTCGTCACGATTCCCCTGATACGGGAACATCGTTCGGTGCGTATCCTCGTAACCCTGATAGGGTAGGCGGCGATAGTCGCGTTTAAAACCGGTGCGGGTGTTCAGCGCTTCGCCATTGGGGTGGCGCTCCCTCCACGCCTCCCAGGTCATTTGGCTGGAGGGCAGCCAAGTGAGAGGCGTTCCGATCATCGGGCCGCTGATCGCCTCCATGGCGAGCTGCGACCAGAGGCTTTTCGTGAGGCGGTCGAACATTAATACGTCGCTGTTGTAGAGGAGTCCGGAGACGCCGAACCGAACCTCCTTGCCGTCGATGGAGCGCTCGAATACAGTCGCCGTGCCGCAGAGCGGGCAATAGACCACGGCCACCGGAAGGCCGCCCACCGTATCGTTGACGATCTCGTGCCAGACGAGAATGCGCAGGGGGTAGGCGCGCTCGACTCCTCCGTGCGAGAAGCCGATCACCGTATCCCCTGGTTCGAGGTAATCGACTTGGCCTGCGGCGGTAAACTGCGGCTCATCGATGGCCGGGATTCCGTCCGGAGGGGGGCCGCCGCGATGGATCTCGTCGACTGGAACCGTGGCGTTCGAGAGGTCGAAGCCGAGAATACTTTGGGCTGGCAAATTCGGGAGGACGGCGAGAAAAGGGATGATTAGGAGTAAAAAGCGCATGGATTTCGGACGGTTGTGAAAGGGGAGACGATAAAATCCTCTTTCTATTCCCCGAAAAGATTTCCCACGTGGGTGGGTTGCTCTCGACCTCCATAGCCCGACCTGTTCTCCGCGTGTCGTGCGATGTGTCCTGCGAAGCTCGGAGAGCGTAGCGGGAAGCTTGTAGAGCGTAGAACGGTAGCTCTGAGAGCGTAGGGGGAAGAGCGTCGGAGGTTCAGCGCCCACTGGGATATTCCTGCGGCAGCCCTCTGCCAATCCGTCACCTCCGGCCAAAAGGCAGCCGCACCGCCGTTCCCGGGCAAGGCTGAAGCCATGCCCCACTGTGGGTGGGTTGCTTCAGCGCCCACCGGGATTCGCCCGAAAGGCTGCGGCTGATGGGGCCATCCCGAAGTCGTCGGGCAACGAAATATTGATCAATCCCGCTATAACCTTGATCAATGCGAAATGGTGGATGGCATGCGAGATGGGAAACATGCCTTCCCGGGCGACGGTGGATCCGGCATGCGGATCATGCGCTGCATCGTAGGAGACTTTACAGCGAACCCATATCGGAATCTCCAGCGACTCAATGGGGAAGGCCAGACAGGCAGCGAGAAGTTCCCGAGTCCGCCGAAGTGCTTCACCCCGATTATTCTCGAGCGACGGATCGCGTTTGCGGGCATCGTAATCGACAACTGCGGATAGTCCTTCGACCAGAGGCTCGAAGTGTTCCAGGCAGTGTCGATAGTGTCCGCCGATCGTCGAATCGAAGGCTTCGGGCACTCGCCGGGTGTAGGCGGCATCTTCGAGGGATTCGAGAAAGTCGATTCCCTGTTGGAGGATGCCCGCTATGGCGTCGCGGATCGATTCCGCATCGCTGCAGGAATCGTCCGCCGCCGGGTGGGTCGGTTCTTCAGTCGTTGGCATGGTAGAGGGATACGTCGATTTCGACTTCGTTGGCCACTTTCTCGCCGATCACCGGATGGCTGATGCCGAAGTCGGCAAGGGCAACGGTGAAGCCGGTTTGCACGGCCATGAGGTCGCCGGGGGCGATCTTCTTCGTGCGCTCGCTTTCCGGGAGAACGATGACGGTCGCTGTCGCCTGGACCGATTGGGTCTGACCGTGGATTTCCACCTCGCCGCTGAATTCCGCTTCGTATTTGGCGAAGGAGTCCGTGGAGGCGACCTCTTTCCAGGAGCCGACCTCCGTCAGGCGGACCTTGATGTGGGGATGGTTTTCTGCATCGAGCCAGTCGCCGCCGTGCAAGTGTTCGTCGCGGAGAGCGATCCCCGTCTTTAGCGAAGTGACGGGCACCCACCACTCTCCGCCGACGACATTGCCATCGGCATCGACGATGGTGAAGCCGCTCACGGCATTGCTTTGGCCCTTGATGTCCTCGAGGGGCGCATTGGATTCAAAGTAGATCTGGCGGTCGCGTGCCTCAATGACTTCGAAGACGTCGCCCCCCGAGGGAGGTGTTGGCTCTTCGGGGGCGGCAGAAAGTGCCGAGGACAGGGCTACGCCAGCGGTGGCGATAGAGAATAAGGCGAGGATGTTTTTCATAGGATGCATGATGGTTGTTAGGTGGTTGATTGTTCTCTGTTGGCAGCACTTTTCCGCTTCCTCCGGTCGAACCAGAGGACTGCGCCCAGCCCGACGACTCCCGCGCCGCCAACGGTAGCGACGGAGAGGGAGGCTAACCCTGGACCGGACGGGAGCAGTCCGATCGCGTTGACGCTTTCGACCTCCTTGAGGGTCTTGGCCCCGGCTTCGGCGAAGAGGTCGCCAAGCTCGGACTGCTGATTGGTCTGTTCGACGGCCGCATCACGGAAACGGGTATAGCCTTTCGTTCCCGTGGCGAGCCATGCGACGACAGGGCCGAGGATCAACAGTCCGCAAAGGACGATGAGAATGGTTTTGGTCTTCGGGCGCATTCAGCGGGTCCTCGATTTCTCGACGCGGGCCCTGGAAACGAACGAACCGGCGTTGAGAGCCATGTTGTCGCCCTCGGGGGCTTTCAGCAGGAGCGAACCCGAGAGTTCGACCGACTCGGCGTGGGGGTCCACGGGCGAGGAGTCGAAATCAACTGTCTGGGAGAGCTCCATCGATTCGCCTTTTTTCAGGACAAACGGACCTTCCCAAAGCCCTTCGGCGACCGGGAGCGGGCCGTAGAGCAGTTGCCAGTCAATGGAATCGACCTCGACATCCATGTCGCTCGGATTCGAGATTTCCACGTCCAGTTCGGCAGAGTCGCCAGTGACGCTGGCACTTCGCAAGGCGAGTGTCGGATTCGATGCGTTCGGCATAGAGCAGCCCGCTGCGAAGAGGACCAGGCTCATAGCCAGTCCGGTGGAGAGGAGTCTTTGTTTTTTCATTTTCCTTTTGGAGTTGTGTCTTCGGCTTTTTGCAGGAATCCAGGAGCAGATGAGTTCTGGTTCTTCTTCCCTATTGGACTCGAGCTTTTGATGTTTGTTCGGTCCACGGGACGAGGAAACTCGTCGCTTATTCCCTCAAAATCCTATTTTTCGATCATTGGGCGGTTCCGCCATTCCGAGGCCTGTCTCAAGCCATGCCCACGTAGGTGGATTGTTTCAGCGCCCACCAGGGATGTCCGTGCGGCAGCACTTCGGCGTTCCGGTTGTGTTTGGCCAGAAGTCAGCCGCACCGCCGTTCCCAGGCAAGGCTGAAGCCATGCCCCACGTGGGTGGGTTGCTTCAGCGCCCACCTCGGAAGTGGTAGCGTCAGCGATATGGCAGTTCGCTTGCGAGTGGCCAGAAGGCAGCCGCTCCACCGTTCCCGGGCGAACCCGTTTTCGAGCTTTGGCTAATCCTTTGCCTCGCGGGCCGCTTTGAGAAGAGCCTCGCCGGAGAGCCGTTCTTTGTAGTCCGGATTGTAGTAGCGGAAATCGACTGTGCCGTCGCGGCCGATGAGGAAGACCGCCGGGACGGGCAGGAGATGGTGGTCTTCGCCGGAGGCGGCCTCGAGATCGATGCCGTATCCGAGCAAGTTTTCGTAAGTTTCGGCGTCGACCCGGAAAGCCAAGCCGAAGGCCTGGGCGGCCTCCGCCGACGCATCGGAGTACAACGAGTAATCCACCTCGCCGTCGGCAACGGTCTCGGCCACCTTTTCCGGCTTGTCCGGCGAGACGGCGTGGATGCGGTAGCCGAGCGCCTTGAGTTCGCCTTCGATCTGGCCGAGGTCGGAGAGATGGCGATTGCAATAGGGGCACCAACCGCCCCGGTAAAAGACCAGGACGACTGGTTGGTCCGCGACCAGGTCGTGCAATGGGACCGGAGAGCCGTCGGCCCGGGCCAGGATGACGTTTGGAGCCGTCGAACCGACTTCGACGGGATTGACCTGGCTCGCGTCGGTCGGGACGGCCTGAAGGGGTGCAAGGCCGGGGAGGACGAAGAGGATGGATAAGGAAACGGTTGGGATCTTCATGATTCGAACACCTTTTACCTGTCCCCCGCTCACGGGCAAGGCTGAAGCCATGCCCCACAGTGGGTGGGTTGCTTCAGCGCCCACCTCGGAAGTGGTTGCGGCAGCGATGTGGCAGTTCGCTTACGAGTGGCCAGAAGTCAGCTGCACCGCCGCTCACGGGCAAGGCTAAAGCCATGCCCCACAGTGGGTGGGTTGCTTCAGCGCCCACCTCGGAAGTGGTTGCGGCAGCGGTGTGGCAGTTCGCTTACGAGTAGCCAGAACTCAGCTGCACCGCCTCTCGCGGGCAAGGCTGCTTTCGACAAGCTCAAGCCAGAGAAAGCCATGCCCCACGGTGAGGATTTCCACTCATCGGGAGTTGACGCTTTTTGAATCGCCTGTCTCACGAAACACCAGCGAGCGAATTTCGGTCATGTCCTCGATGGCATAGCGGACTCCCTCGCGACCGAGGCCGGAATCCTTGACCCCGCCGTAGGGGAGGTTGTCGACGCGCCAGAAGGGGATTTCGTTGTTGAGCACCTCGCCGTTGGGATTCTGCGCTTCGCGGGCGGCGATGCGGAAAGTGTCGATGAGCCGCGTGACCTCCCCGCAGCTGTCCTGAATGGGCTTGCCCGCCTCGATCTGCAGGATTCCGGCGAGTTCCTCCGCGCGCTCCTTGAATCGGTGGACGCAGTGGAAAAGCACCGCCTCGCGCTCGTAGGGGGCCATCCGAGCCATGGGACCGGCGGCCTCTACCGCAGCGGTAATGGCTCGCCCGACGGTGTTCGAATCGGCCCGCCGCACCCGGGCGGCCAAGGTGCCGTGGAATTTGTCGCGGACCTCGAGAAGGTCGCCGGAGGTCTCCGGACGATTGGCTAAGAAGAGTGGATATTCGGAGTTCACGGAAGAGTATGGATTGAAATGGTGATCATAGTTCCCTGACGAAGGGCGAGGTGGATTATTCCGACAGCCGGAGGAAGTGCGAGCGTCTGCCGCGCCGTAGCCCTGGGCGGAGACGAGTCTCCGTGAACCCGAAACCCGCCCAATCTGAAGCCGCTTGCGCCAAGAAGGGTGGCTTCTGGCAAGGAAGATTTTCAGACCAGTTGCGAAAGAAGCGTTCGCGCAGGCACGACAACGGGGCGTCTGAAGTCGAAGCAGTTGATCGCCTCGTATTCCAGGTCGAGTACGACTTGAAAGGCATGCTCGGCCCCGGTCGCTTTCAGCAGATGGCAGGGAATCAAGGTCTCGGCCCGGCTGCCGCTATCGTCCAATCCACCCCAGTCGCGCAGATACCACTTGGGCTCTTTCCGCAAGGCCTTGCTGATATTGGTACGATAAGGGCGAACCACAAACCCGAGATATCCGGCAACGAGAATGTCGACCCATGCTTTCGCCGTGTGAGGCGAGACCTGGATTTGTTTGGCCAGATTCGCATAAACGATCTGTTCGCTGGATCGCTTTGAGAGGATTTCGGCCAGAGCCTCCAGCAGCTGTAGTTCATCGACCAACACGATACCAGGAAACACGATACCAGGAAACCCATCGTATTCTTTCTGTGAGCCGAGCTATAATTCCGGGCTACTCCTGCTCGTGCGACATGGCAAATGGGAACCTTTGCGGTCTTTTTGGTGCAGAAGACAAGGATTTTCTGCGGACCTATGGGTGTCCCGAAATTTTTCGGTGTCCCGATATTTTTCCGGCGGCAATATCATCGAGAGCGCGGGGCGTGGCCAAATGGCACTCGGTTAAGGCCTGAATCGAAATCGCTATCGAAATCGCTATCGGGTTTCGATTATTATTACCTGTTGCTAAGCAATTACTTAATAATTCTCGATTTCGATCCCGATCCCGATTTCGATAGCGAATCATCGCTTAACCGAGTGCCATTGGGGCGTGGCCAAAGTATTCCTTGTAAGCCCTGGAAAAGGCCGATGCACTTCCGTATCCGCACGCTCCCGCGATGGTCTCCACCTTTTCGCCTCCTTCATTCAAGAGGGCTACCGCCCGCTGCATCCGTATTTCTTCCAGCACACGCCGGGGACTTTTTCCTAGGCGCTCGTGAAAAACGCGGCGCAAATGGGGGGGCGAAATGGCGAATTGATCCGCGAGGCGCTCCACACCCACTCCTTCGTGCAGATGATTCGCCCACCAGGTCACCATTTCTTCCACGCGGTCAATCGATCCCGTGACCGGAGTCCGTGCCCCGCCCCACTCCCGAAGAATCATTAAGCTGAGGTCGAACAAATGCCGATCAACCTCAACTGGCATCAACGCATTTGGCTGACGGCGTTGTTCATGGAGTTCACGCATTCGCCGGCGCAGCAATCCGGCCTCGCCCCTGCTGAGCCGGGACAGTCGATAGCCATCCGTCGTCGCGAGACTCGCGAGTGGTTCCGGCACTTGATCGTAATGAAAGACCGCGATCTCATGAAAGACCTTGCCCTGTCCGGCACGTTTGAGGGTCAGATCGCTTTGTTCGATCTCGATTTTGAGGCCGCCCAGCGAAACGAAGAGATTGCCCGCCACGTTTTCGGGAGGCCGGAATCCAAGGGCAAATTTAAAGTCAAAGCGGTCAAGCGGCTTGCGGATTGTCTACGGAACGCCGATTTCGTTGTGTTATCGATCGAACCAGGCCCAATGGAGGCTCGCTATGCGGATCTGGTGATCCCGGAAGAACACGGCGTCATCCAGCCGGTGGGGGATTCGACAGGACCGGGCGGCATCCTTCGCGGGTTGCGCGCCGTGCCGGTTTACGCGGAGTACGCTGCGAAGATCATGGAATATTGCCCGCAAGCGTGGGTGATCAATTACACCAATCCGATGACGCTTTGCACCCGGGCGTTGCATGCGGTCGACCCGGCGATTCAAGCGTTCGGCTGCTGCCACGAGGTTTTTGGCACGCAAACGAAGCTGGCGCGGCTGGCTCGCGAATGGTTTGAGTGCGCTGATATTAGCCGGCAAGACATCAAAGTCGACGTAACGGGGATCAACCATTTCACCTGGGTGACCGAGGCGCGCTGGCGGGGAGAAGATTTGTTGCCGCGATTGCGGGAGTATCTTGAGGATTCGGACCGATTCAAGGATCAGACCGCGGCCGCAAAGAAGAGGGCCAAAGAGAAAAAGTACTTTGGTGGCGAAGGGCTGGTCGCTTTCGATCTCTTCCGGCGTTTCGGTGCCTTGGGCGCGGCGGGCGACCGGCACCTGGTGGAGTTCGTTCCGTGGTATGCGCGCGATAGGAAGACGCTGTATCGATGGGGAGTAGTCTGCACCCCTTACGAAGATCGGATTGGCCGGGTTCAAAAACCAGATGTCGCACCAGATAGCTACGGGCAGAAGGAGATTAATCCGAGCGGGGAAGAAGGGGTCCTACAGATGGCCGTCCTCCTGGGTCTGGGCGACCTCGATACGAACGTCAATGTTCCGAACCGCGGCCAGGCACCCGATTTACCGATGGGTGCGGTCGTGGAAACCAATGCAGCCTTCCGCCATCGGACGCTCACCCCCAAGACTGCGACCGCCTTGCCGCCTGCGGCAAATGCCTTGGTCCAGTCCGTCGTAGCGGTGCAGGAAATGACTTTGGAAGCCGCCCTCAACCGCGATCTTGATCTCGCCTTTCAGGCATTGCTCTGCGATCCGCTGATCACACTTTCGACGGACAAGGCCAAGACGATGTTCGATGCGATGATCGCCAATGTCGCGCCGCTGCTAAAGGAGCAGGGCTACCCAGTCTGAGCGGTTTCGAAAGAGGAAATACAGCGAAGATTCGCCCACCTTCCAGACGACGAGGAACAGATCGGCGGAATGAGTGAGGATCCGGGATCCTGCCTCGCCGCCGCAGAATCCTGGGTGCTCAGCGCACCCGCATTTGTTCGGCGAGGTAGATGGCGCGGATGCGGTCGAAATCCTCTTCCCGAGTGCCGGTTTCCAAGACGTAGTCGAATTCGCCCAGTGCCTTCATTTCCTGGCGGGCGGATTCGATGCGGCGTTCGATTTCCTCCTCCCCATCGGAACCTCGGCGGTGGAGACGGGAGCGCAGCTCGTCGAGGGAAGGTGGATTGATAAAGACGCTGACCACATGGCCCCTTAGCCACTTCGTCTCTGCGGCCCGGTTCCGTATCTGTCTCATGCCCTGTACGTCGATGCTGAGCAGCACGTCATGACCATTCTGGAAGTGGCCGCTCACCTCGGAAGAGAGGGTGCCGTAAGCCCGGCCATGAACCAGGGCCCATTCGAGAAAGGCACCGGCCTCCTTCTTCTGGTCGAATTCCTCCCGGGAAAGAAAGTAATAATCGCGCCCGTCCGCCTCGCCTTCTCTCGGGGCGCGTGTGGTCACGGTGACGGCGCGCACAAGGTTTTGAAACTCGCTGAGGAGCCGGTGGCAAAGGGTGGTTTTGCCACTGCCTGCAGGGCCGGAGATGATGAAAAGTAGGGTGTGCCCCGGGGTGGTCATGACGTTCCGATCGATTTGGGAAAGGAATGGATCAGCCGTAGGTCAACGGCAGCACACAGAGAAGAAGTCCGTAGAGGGTGACCAGGGTGCCGGAAAATTTCCGGGTGCCCGCCGATTGATTCAACCTCGAGACCGCATCGCGAAATCGATAGGGCACCGCAGCGAGGTAGAGGCAGAGAAGAATAATGAGATAACTCAGGGCGACGAGAAAGAGCCGGGAGGTGGGAGGCTGCAGATAGGCGGCGGTCAAGAATTGGCCACAAAGAAGAAGTCCCAATACCGCGAGCGCCCGAATCCCCAGAAAATCCGGAACGCGAAACCATGAACCGATGGCGACGAGCAGGAAGAACGCAAAGAGAATGTTTTTGTACTTTCCGAAATCGGCCTCGCCCAGTTGGCGCACGTTGTAGAGGACCAGCGCGGTGGCCACTGCCAGCAGCACCAGGGTCGCGGTTCTGGATCGCGGGAATCGAGTCAGACCACGCCGGACTGGATCCGGATAGACGATCAGAAGTATGCCGGTGAGGAGGAGAAGTCCTCCGGCAAGAAGAGTGGCAACGACAAGGCTCATACGGCGAGTAATGGATAGTCTTCGGGTTCAAGCCCCGCCAGGACGGGTTGGCCGAAGAGGGTGCTGACCGAGGCCGATTCAACGGTTACGGGGATCAACTCTCCGATTTGCCTCTCCTGACCCGGAAAGATGACTTTGCGAAAACCGCGCGTCCTTCCCATGAACATTCCCTCTCCTTTCCGGGCCGGCCCCTCCACCAGAACTTCCGCAGTCTTGCCGACCAGGTCCTGGTTGCGGGCCAGAGAGTGCCGTCCCAGAATCTCCAGGAGCACCTGATTGCGCCTCTCCTTTTCTTCCTGGGGAATCTGGTCTTCCATCTCGGCCGCCGGGGTTCCCGATCGGGGGCTGTACTTGAAGATGAAGGCCATGTCGAACCGAAGCTCCTCGAACAGTTTGCGGGTGGCCTCGAAATCTTCTTCGGTCTCCCCGGGAAATCCGACGATCACATCGGTTGAAAAATACATGTCGGGGACAGCTTCACGGAGGGATTCCACGATCCGCCGGTAGCGGTCGACGCTGTAGGGCCGTTTCATCTTCTTCAGGATCGGGTCCGATCCGCTTTGCAGGGGAAGATGCACGTATTCACAAAGCTTGGGAAGATCCCGATAGGCCTGCACCAGATCCTCCCGAAAACCACGCGGGTGCGGCGAGGTGAAGCGGATCCGCTCAATGCCGTCGATCTCGTTGATCCTCTCCAGCAATTGCACAAATGGGGTCTTGCCGTCAATCCGGGGAAATTCCCGCTGCCCGTAGCTGGTAACGATTTGCCCGAGCAGGGTGATTTCTTTTGTCCCGGAGGCGGCCAGCTTTTCGGCCTCTTCGACGATGTCCTCCATCGGTCGAGCCCTTTCCTCACCGCGAGTCTTCGGCACGATGCAGAAGCTACAACGCATGTTGCAGCCCTGCATGATGGATACAAAGGCAGATACCTGCCGTTTCGAAGCATCGTGATGGCGGATCTCATTCTGCGAGGATTCCTCCTCCTCCAGGTCGACGAGCGTCGAGGGCCGGGGGCCTTGCCCCTCCATGCTTTGAATCAGGTTGTCGAGAAGATCGGGTACGCGGTGGAACTTTTGCGTGCCGACCAGCAAGTCCAGATCCGGAAGACGGTCGAGCAACTCGGTGCCCCGGTTCTGGGCCATGCATCCCATGATACCCAGGATAAAATTCGGGTTCGCCTGCTTGCGCTTGCGAAGGTAGCCAGCCTTGCCGATCGCCTTCTGCTCCGCTTGATCACGGACGCTGCAGGTGTTGAGAAGCACCGTGTCTGCCTCATGCTCGTCTTGGACAATCGAATACCCCCGGGCGCGGAGAAGCTCCGCCACGGCCTGGGAGTCGCGCTCGTTCATCTGACACCCATAGGTCTTGATGTAGACGCGGTTCATTCCGGTTCGTGAGTTGGGCCGGGTTCGGGTTGCGGGTTAGCGGGGGACTCCCCTTCCGATGAGCCAGTGCCCGACTCGGGGGCGGCTTTGGGTACCCTCTTGCGGGTGGACTTCCGGGCCGCACGCTTTTTGGGCGGAGGAAGGTCGGCCTCCGCCGTGGGGGATGCCGGGTCGATCTTTGGAGTCGAGTCCGCCGCAGGCTTTTTCGACCGGTTGCGGCGGGGCCGGGGCTTCGGCTTGGACTTCGCCTCCGTATCCCGCTTCGACTCCGTATCCCGCTTCGACTCCGTATCCCGCTTCGCCTCCGAAGTCTCTTCGGAGCTGGTCTCCGCAGGCGCGACTCCTTCCTGCTTCGCGCCCTGCGGTGGTTTCTCCTGATCAGCGTCCTTGTCTGCGGGCTTCCGCCGGGAGCGGCTGCGCGGACGCCGTTTGCGGCGGGCCGGCTTAGGATTCTCGGAACGCGCCGATTTGTCCGATTCGCCCTGCTCCCGCGAGTCGTCGGAGTCATCCGGGTAATCGGAGTAGTCCGGGTAGTCGGGATCTCCGGAATCGTCCGCTCGGTCGTAACGCTGCGGGCGATCCAGCTCGTCTTCCTGCTCGTCGTCGTAGTACGCCTCAACATCCACGTCGCCATCTGTGATATCTTTCACCTCGGCGATTTGCACGTAGTGCTTGGGCTTCTCGGTCGGAATCAGGATCGGCTCCTCCGTTTCGCTCTCGCCTTCGGGAAGCACCGTGGTCTGGTAGGGGTCCATCCCAGTGGCGAGGTTCGGGAAGACACCGACCGGCCCGAGACCGCGCGGAGTGATATGCATTTCGCGAACGATGCACGTCTCTTTCTGGCGAAGGATGATCTCGAAGGCCCGCGATACGGAGTCGGCGACGTCCTGGTGAATCCCGCTTTCCTCCGGTTCCTCCTCCGGATAGGCATAAAGAATACGGGCCGAGCGCAGACCCGCCTGGGCGTTGCGAACAAAAAGGTCGTCGTAGGCCTTGCGCATCGATTCTTCAAAATATCCCGGCAGGACCGAAAGATCCCTGCCGACGGGGCGACGATGGCCGTGAATCAGAAACCCCTTGCTCTTCTTCAGGGATCCCAGGCAAACGCTAGCCGCGAGCAGGGGTTCCGTCAAGCAACCGTGCAGCCGACGCACCAGAGCCTCTGGCGAGCTGTCCTCCCAACCCGTGGTGACCTCCGGACCTCCCAGCCCCACCAGAAGGTCGAGCCGCCCTTCGGCAGCCAACGCTTCTTCCAGGGCGTGCTTGAGTTCCGCCAGCTTGCCGGGTCCGTAGGCATGAGGAATGTAATACCGCTCATCGTAGCCCGAGGCGTCGGGGTTGTGACCAAGCGCATGAATGCGGAACCCCATCTTGAGAAGGGTCCGGCTAACGGCATCGCCGAATCGGGTATCGGCTCCTGTGACTATCGCAACATCCATAAAATTTTCCAAGAACGATCAGGTTTTCAGAGGAGAAGGTCAACAGGGGAAAGAAGGGATCGCTGAACCGGATTCACGAATGCAACCATTCCTCCAATGCCTCAAAGCCCTCCACAACCGGACATCCCGTGCTGCGAAGACGCTCGGCGGTGTGGTGCCCGTGGGCGACGAGAAGGCATTGAATTCCCATCGCCGAGGCAACTTTGTGGTCATGAAGAGTATCGCCGATCAAAAGAACGCTCTGCGGGTCGAGTCCCGACGCTTCCATCCAGTGCAAACCCCGTGCCTCTTTTCCGTGAGCGAAAATATCCTCGGCACCAATCAGGGCCTGGAAGCAACCGGAGAGTCCATAGACGGCGATCGCGGTTTCGAGTGCCGCCTGCTGGGCTGCCGAGAGAATCGACTGAGGCCGGCGCTCTGCGGCCAGTTTTTGGACAAGTTCGAGTGCTCCGGGGTGGAGGGGGCAGGCCCTGGCCAACTCGTTGTAGCGGGAGATGAATCGGTGGGAGGTGGCCTCAAACTCCCCCTGAGCCATCGAGAACCCAAGAGACCGGTAGAAATCAATGACCGGAAAATCAAACGTCTCCCGGTAGCACTGGTTGGTGATCGGTTCCAGACCCCGTTCCCGCATTAGCTCGTTCAGGACGTCGACACAGATCGCCGTATCGGCGAGAAGCGTCCCGTTCCAGTCCCAGAGAATATGTTGCCAATTCTGTCTCACAACCTTGATTGGGAACCCGAATGATGCCGGATGTCAAAGGCGAGTGATATCCAGGCCCTCATCCAAGGCCCTCCCACGCGTCTCGTCCCCCGCTCTCCAGCTCCAGCAATGCCTCTTTCCGCCAGACTCCCCAGCGATAGTTTCCGATCTCCCCGCTTGCCGGACGGATGCGATGGCAGGGAATGAGAAGGCAAATCGGGTTGTGCGCCAACGCCTGTCCCACCGCACGCGCCGCTCCCGGACGCCCCGCCCGCCGGGCAAGTTCCCCATAGGTGAGCGTCTGTCCGGCGGGTACTTCAGACAATTCCTCGTACACGCGTTGAAAAAAAGGCTGCTCCGCGATGAGCAGGCGGATGGGACGGTGCCGAACCAGAAAATCGAGCAACGAGCCGTCCACCCCCTCAATCTCCTCCTCTTTCTCGCAGAAGCGAAACGAACGAATCACCTTGGAGGCGGGATCAAATTCACCCATCAACTGGCCCAGCCCGGTCGAAAAGCGGATCGCGACCGGTTCGGAAGAAAGTGGTGAACAAACGAACATATTCCTTGCTTTTTGTGATCGACTCGCTTTTGATTCTTCGACAAAGGAAAAAATCATGGCCAAACAAGCAACCACAAAAGAAAGTACAAAAACCGGCAATCGCGACCTCGACCTTGCGATCTCCAGCATCAATCGTCAGTTTGGCGAGAACTCGTTGATCCGCCTGGGCGAAGCCCGGAACATGAACATCTCGGCGATTTCAACGGGATCCATCGCCCTCGACCTGGCCACTGGCGTAGGTGGCTTGCCCAAGGGCCGGATCTGTGAAGTCTATGGCCCGGAGTCCTCCGGGAAAACGACGCTGTGCCTGAGCGTCATTGCCGAAGCACAACGCCGGGGTGGCAACGCGGTTTTTATCGACGTTGAGCACGCCCTTGACCCGCGTTATGCGAAGACCGTTGGCGTGGATTTGGACAAGCTCATGGTCTCCCAGCCGGAATCAGGCGAGGATGCCCTGAACATTACCGAGACTCTCATTCGCTCCGGGGCCATTGATATCATCGTCATCGACTCCGTGGCCGCACTGGTCTCAAAGAGCGAGCTGGACGGCCAGATGGGCGATGCAACCGTGGGTGTGCAGGCCCGGTTGATGAGCCAGGCGATGCGCCGCCTTACCGCCGCGATCAGCAAGACCAGCAGCATCTGTCTCTTCACCAATCAGATCCGGGAAAAAATCGGCGTCATGTTCGGTAGCCCGGAAACCCAGCCCGGTGGCCGGGCTCTCAAGTTTTTCGCCTCCGTCCGCCTGGACATCCGCCGCATCGGCCAGATCAAGGATCCATCCGGCAAGGTCGTTGGCAACCGCACCCGGGTAAAGGTGGTCAAGAACAAGGTGGCCGCTCCCTTCACCGAATGCGAGTTTGATATCGTGTACAACGAGGGGATCTCCCGCACCGGTTCCATCATCGACCTCGGAGTTGAGCAGAAAATCCTCGACAAGAAGGGTGCCTGGATCTCCTACAATGGCGACCTCATCGGCCAAGGGCGCGAGGCGGCCAAGGCCTATCTTCGAGAGAAGCCCGAACTCATGGACGAGCTGACGGCCAAGATTCTCGAGAACGTTCGGGTCGAGGTCGGCAGCGTCCTCGCTGGAGGAAAAGAAAAGGACGAGGACGATACGCCCGCCAAGTAAGGTCAGACCTCACTAAATTCAGGTTTCTGGCAGGCAACATTTTTTCTTTCGTAGTCGGACCGGCTCTGGACCTTCGTAGCCTTGGCGAAGTCGGT
>CAZWFJ010000031.1:0-26632 GCA_964633135.1 uncultured Puniceicoccaceae bacterium
TTTTGTCAGAAGCCCTTCTGCGCCCTCTGAAGGCAACCAGAAGCCACTCCGAGAATGTCTGAGACTCAAAAGCAGGGCACCCCGGAAAAGCCCTCATAAAGCGCTCCTGTGGGCCGTTGTTGGCCGGTCTGGCGCAATTTTTTTCTGAGTCTTTCCAACACCGTTCCAGCCTTTTTTTAGGACCGTCCCCTTTTAGTTGATGCCTAATTTTTCTGTGGGAAATGGAGGCAATGACAAAGTGAAGTTAAAAAACTCAACTGAAAATAGACGTATAGTTTTACGGTCGCCTGAGGGTAACCAGGTTTTTTTCATTTGATTAATGTAAGAATTTTGCTAAATTTATCCTTTTGCGGGGCATTATGACAAAAATCACCGGAACAATTAGGTTTTACCATTCCGGATCGGGTTCAGGACATCCATTTTTTTCCTCTTGGATTGCCGGCTTAATGAGGAGCAAATGGAGTTCAGGTCGGAATGGATAAACAATCAGTTTTCGAGTTCTTATCGAGACATTGGAATCGAGGCTCAAGTCGGCCCTGGCTGCAATGGTGCTCGGTTAATCTACTATTCAGAGTTGCTTGGATTCATCGCTTTCGTGGAGTGAGTTCTGAACCCACCCCCCTATCGGCGAGAACCAGTGATCGAAATTGAATTGGCGGGTTCCTCATGCCATCGTTGCGGCTCTTTCCATTGAAATCTGCCAGCGTGTCGGTTTCCCGGCGGCAAAGCGGTCGTATTCCTCGATCATGTAGCGGGCCATGCGGCGACACTCGTCCTGCTGGGAGCCAGCGATGTGGGGAGTGAGGACGAGGTTGGGCAAGGCATAGAGTGGCGAACCCTCAACCGGCGGCTCGGGCCAAGTGACGTCGAGGACGGCCGTCAGGTCGGAGCGCTCCTGGAGGACCGCGATCAGGCCTTCCTCATCGACTACAGCACCTCGGGCGGTATTGAGGAAACTGGCCGAGGGTCTCATGCTGGCGAAGTGCTCCCTCCGCAGCATTTTCTCGGTCTCTTTGAGCCAGGGAGTATGACAGGAGACGACATCGGAGCCGGCAAATACTTCCTCGAGGGAAGCCAGGCGGACACCGAGGGCGGCAGCGTCGCCATGCTGGGCGAAGGGATCGTAGGCGAGGACATTGACATCAAGTGCCCGGAGCCGCTCTGCCACCATCGTCCCGATCATGCCGAGGGAGAGTAGCCCTACAGTGGACCCATAAGCACCGGGAACCCGCTCGGCATGATATGCACTATTTTGAGAGCATTGGGTCTCCCTAACACGGCGGACGGCCGGCCATGTGCGCTTCAGGCAAAGGATAATCTGTGCCAGGCTCCACTCTGCGACGGGGACCGCGTTGGCCGCCCAGGCACTGAAGACTGGAATTCCGCGATCCCACAGATCGGGGGCGGCAAAGCCTTTGATCGAACCGGCCGCGTAGAAAACGGCTTTCAGGTGAGGCAGGCGGTCAAGAAAGGCTCCGTCCATCCAAGGCAAGCCCCACGTGCCGAAGATGTATTTGGTATCGGAGGGGATGGACACGGAGGGCGCGTCCCGCAGGTCGGGAATGCGTACGAGTGCGAATCTTTCCTCAAGCGAGGCGACCTCCTCCGTGCCGTAGACCTGATCAATCCGGGCACTGATTCCCGTGTAGATGGCTTTGGGCTGATTCATGCTATTCACAGGGCAACGAAATTTCGCCAGGTACCGGATTCACATATTATGCCCCACCGCCATATTCCGCAGAGCGGTTGCAAAGGCGATGGTCGTGCTGATCATCGCATCAAGGATAACGACGGCGGCGACGATCCATTGATAAAACAGGGGCGACTGGCCGGTTGTGGTCAAGTGATAAGTAATCAGGGCGGTTGCGGCCACAACCCCGACGATGGCGATGAACAAATCCAGGACAAAACGACCCAGACGGATATCCGCACCCTTGAGGATCTCAATAACGAAGACAACCAGGGCGATCACGATCATCGTGTAGTTCAAGGTCGTGCCCTGCATTCGCTCCGGCAGGTATTCCACCAGCACAGCCGAAGCGATCAGCAGGAATGTCCAAGGACATAGTCGGATAAAACGGTAGAGCTTTTTGAAAAAGCCCCCTCGACGAGGCCCGGAATTTCCACCGTCCCCCTGGGCGACGCGGGATCCTCCACCGAGCACCCCAGCATCCTTGTGATTACTTTCTGCCATAATACCATGGATAGATAGAAGATTCCGCAGGGGCTGGCGAGAGGATTTTTTTGGGGAGGGCGGGTCGCACGGTATCTTTATTTACTGGCTGCATTGCCTTTGAAGCCTGATTTCAATGAAAAGTTTACCTGAACGTTCTATTTCTGTCTTTGTTATGGCACTGCTGGCCGGACCCAGCTCTTTGGCGGCGATCCACCGGAACCGCCAGTTTCTCACCACCGCGCACCTCCGCATATGGGACTGGCCGCGCAATACTCTCCGGCATAAGAAGCTCCCAGCCAGCGTCCTGCTTCGCTGATGACAAAAAGTAAGATTGTTCGAACGTTCACGATTCCTTTTTGGCATCTGCATGATCCATCCTATAAAACTCAACGTTCGCACACAAAATTTTAGGACTGTCCTATAATCTCTATAATCTCGGTCTCAAATCCCCGGCTGTCACTGGCCGACCAAAACGCTGATAGAAAGTAGGATTAACCGCAAGGTTACGACCAGTCGTCGGCATTTGCATTCCGCACGCAGCAAAACGCCTCATTTGTATACTATATTTTAGAACTGGGTTATAATTTCGGTCGCCAGCCTGCGGATAGGCGTCTTAAAATTTCCGGGATCTCCCGACGGATCGGAGGCATGGGTTGGCTGGATCGCCTCAATGCGGAACTTCGAACAATGAGTTCAAATAAAAATGCCGTGGGACGGGTCGGCCTTTTGTAACTCGGGGAATTCGAAACGGGTTCCCCGATCCGCTACTGGGGGAATTCGAAACGGGTTCCCCGATCCGCTACTCGGGGAATTCGAAACGGGTTCCCCGGTCCGCTACTAGATTTCGGAAGGTTCCACTCGTTGTAGTCTACATCGGTGCCCGTCCTACCATGTCCCCAAAGCGAAAGGCCCGACTTCGCCGGAGAACTCGGCGTAGAAAAGTTCCCCGTCGCCCAGATCGTCGCGGCCCTCCGCAAGATAAATAAATGCTGTCCCAGCCAAACGTCGCTGCGGCGGAAGCCTCCCGTAGGTCCACAAAAGCGAGCGGCGATTCTTTCTCCATTTCTTCGAGCTTGGCCGTGCTCTGGCCGGAGAGCGTCGCGGCGAAGAAGACCAGTGCGGCCATTTGTGCAAATTGAGACGCAGTATTGTTTTCATCGAAACTGCGACTTGTTATCATACAGCGTGAGGATCAAGTCATTTGCTGGAAAAAATGTGCCATTCGAAATGGGTTCGCCATTCGGCTACGAGATTCTGGTGGAACTCCGAGATTGAATCGGTCCATGGAAGGCTTCTTACTGGATTCATGCTCTCCTCTGAGATTCGACAGTCTTTTCTTGAATATTTCCGCTCGAAGGGGCACGAGATCGTGCCGTCAGCGTCGCTGATGCCGACTTCGCCGAACCTTTTGTTCACCAACGCGGGAATGAATCAATTCGTGCCTTTTTTTCTTGGGGAGAATGAAGCACCCTTCCATCGGGCAGCGGACACGCAAAAGTGCATTCGGGCTGGCGGCAAGCACAACGATTTGGAGGACGTCGGGTTCGACACCTACCACCACACATTTTTCGAGATGCTGGGAAACTGGTCATTTGGTGACTATTTCAAGGAGGAAGCCATTTCTTTTGCCTGGGAGTTGCTCACGGATGTCTGGCATTTTCCGAAGGAGCGGCTGTACGCCACGGTCTACAAGCCGGGACCGGGAGATCCATCGAGCTTCGACGAAGAGGCTCATACGATTTGGACCCGCATCTTTCAGCGAGTCGGCCTCGACCCGGAAAAGCACATCCTCAACGGCAACAAGAAGGACAATTTTTGGATGATGGGCGACACGGGACCCTGCGGCCCCTGCTCGGAGATCCACATCGACCTCACGCCGGATGGAGATACCAACGGGAAGCTGGTCAACGCCGACTCACCCTGGTGCATTGAGATCTGGAACCTCGTCTTTATCCAGCTCAACGCCAATCCAGACGGATCCTTCGTCGATCTTCCCGCCTGCCATGTCGACACGGGGATGGGATTCGAGCGGGTGGCCGGAATCCTGGCCACCACCAACCATTTCAGCGACTTCACGAAACCACCGAGCAACTACAACAGCGACCTGTTCACGGACCTCTTCCGCCATATCGAATCGCAATGTGAGCATCGCTACGGCTATACGATGCCGGAGGGCGGCGGCAAGCTCACCAAACCGGAGCTGAAGGACTGCGCCTTCCGCGTCATCGCCGACCACATTCGCACCCTCGCCTTCTCGATCGCGGACGGCATTTTACCCGGAAACGAGGGGCGCAACTATGTTCTCCGCCGAATCCTTCGCCGGGCGGTGCTCTTCGGCAAGCGCATGAAGCTGCCCGACGGCTTTTTCACCGGCCTCGCCCCCGTTCTGATTGAGAAAATGGGCGAGGCCTTTCCCGAACTTGAAAAGCAGAGGGTCGTCATCCTGAAGGTGCTCGAATCGGAGGAAAGTGCTTTCGAGAAAACGCTGGACCGGGGGCTTCAGCTTTTTGAAAAGCAATGCGACGCCGGGACCCTCAGTGGAAAAGGAGCATTCACGCTCTACGACACTTATGGATTTCCGCTCGATCTTACGGAACTGCTCGCCCGGGAACGCGGGATCAAGGTCGACACGGATGGCTTCCACCGGGAGATGGAGAAGCAGCGGGAGAAGGGCCGAGCCGCCCAGGTCAAGGAATCCATCACGGTGAAGACCCCTTCCAACATAGAACCCACGGTGTTCAGAGGCTATCACGCGGAGCAGCTTCAAGGCTCGCAATCGACGGTGACGGCTGTCCTCGATGCGCCAAATGGCGACACGGCCATTCTCCTCGACGAGACTCCTTTCTACGCCGAGATGGGTGGCCAGGTTGGCGATTCCGGGATGCTTCGGATCGAGGGCCAGGAAATCCCGGTGGGCCGCACCCAAAAGGGTCCGGGCGGCGAGTTTCTTCACCTCGTGACCGACCCGCCCATCGATCTCCGGCAACTGGTTGGAAAAAAGGTGGAGCCGCAGGTCGACGCCTACCGTCGCCGGGCCATCCAGCGCCACCACTCTGCGACCCACATTTTGAACTGGGCTTTGCGCAAGCTTCTCGGCGACCATGTGCGCCAGGCTGGCTCCCTCGTGGATGAGAACCACCTGCGTTTCGACTTCAACCACTACGAAGCCCTGACGGAGGAGCAGATCGACGAGATTGAGCACCTCGTAAACGAGGCCATACTTATGAACGATCCCGTTCACTGGTATGAAATTCCATACCAGGAGAAGCCATCGGACATCGTCGCCGTATTCGGGGAAAAATACGGATCGACCGTCCGGGTAGTGGATATTGGAGGCTTCTCGAAGGAACTCTGCGGTGGCACCCATGTTCGCAGCACCGGGGAGATCGGACTCTTCAAGATCATATCCGAAAGCGGCATCGCAGCCGGGGTGCGCCGCATTCTCGCCGTGGCCGGAAAGGCCTCCTATCGCTTGGCGGAGCACAACTTCAATCAGCTCCACCACATGGCCAATCGCCTCGGTTGCCAGCCACAGGAGATCGAGAATCGGCTCGACGCCCTCCTCAAGCAGCGATCCGACCTGGAAAAAGAAGTCACCCGACTGCGCCAGAGAGAGGCATCCGAGCAAGCCAGTGCCGCCACAAAGGAGGCCATCGACATCGGCCCGGGCCTGCGGGCCATCGTCGCCAAGGCCGAGGCCACCAACCCCAATGAATTGCGGGGAACAGCGGCCCAGGCCCTGAATAATCTCGGCGGGGGGCTGGTCGTACTCGGCGCGGAGATCGGGAAAAAACTCTCCATTGTTTCCGTAGCCAGCCCGGAGGCGATCAAGGCGGGCTTCGCGGCGGGCGATCAAATCCGCAAACTCGCCGAGGTCCTGGGCGGCAAGGGAGGTGGTAAGCCTGACATGGCCATGGGCGGAGCCATCAACGAAGGCCAACTCCCTGCGGTTCTCGAAAGCTACCGAAAGCAGCTCGCCCACGCTGTTTGAGGAGCAACCCCCCTCGCAGGCAGAGGGCAATGGTCTTCAAACGTGGCCCTCAGCGCAACGCCCCAGCTACCTGCTGCCTGTGGAGGGCGTGATCCTCCGATAAACTGGGGAAGAAACATTTTCCGAACTCAATCGGAAAGCCCGATCGCAGCACCGGAGCGCGGGAACATCTGGTTTCGCCCATCCTCCAGGAGACCACTCGGCAAGGCGTACTCGCGAAATACCTCGCCTTTGACCAGTACTGCCAGGTAGAGTCCCGTCAGCTTATCCCGGGCGGTTGGCGGGGCACCACTGGTCCAGCGCCAGCCGGGTTTGAGCCTTGTCTCACTTAGGCTCACCTTTTTGGTGGAGAGGGAATCTTCGGCCCGGTCCGCGATTTTAAAATCTTCGATGGATCCTTTTTCCCACTTCTCGGTCTTCCGGTCTCCGCCCGCAGACCCGGCACTGGTCGTCTCCAATCGAACGAGGTAGCGAATCTCCAGACCCTCCAGGTCCACCCCGGTTCGATTCTCAATGGTGATGTCGTACCAGCCATCGCGCGTCTCGGTGATGATTCCCGTGCTGTCGCTTTTGCTATCATTCCCGTCCTTCCGTCGTCCGGTGATGAGGAACAATCGCTCGTTTTCCAGCATTTCTCCGTAAATCCAGATGTCGATAAATTCGTTATCCTTGTCGCTTAGTTTTTCCCGGGGAATCGTAAAATATCTCCCGTTCTCCATTCGGACGTCCACCGTCGTCGCATCCGCACTCTCCAAGGTAGCCCGGATCGTCCGGCCCTCCCGGTCC
Organism: uncultured Puniceicoccaceae bacterium; assembly: GCA_964633135.1. Classification (GTDB taxonomy): domain Bacteria; phylum Verrucomicrobiota; class Verrucomicrobiia; order Opitutales; family Puniceicoccaceae; genus Puniceicoccus. The sequence continues at coordinate 6,954 of CAZWFJ010000031.1, forward strand.
GTGAAGGTGCGCACCTCCGCAGTTGCCACTCCGGAAATGAGCAAAATGAACAGACAAGAGAATCCCGAGAAAATTCTATTCATTAGCAATACTCTGCAATCCGAGCATGGGGAATGCAACCCTCAACTTTCTTGGAATGTTCTTTTGGTGCGATATTTCGCTCCCCTGCATTCGCTCTTTACGGCGGGGCTTTCCAACGCGAAGATAACCCTTCGAGATGAAACAATTCTGGCCCTATCTTAAGATGCTTCGCCCGGTGAAATGGCATTTCGCCGGGGCTATTTTCGCGGGAATTATCTACGGGCTGGCCAGTGGCTTTGGGCTGCCCTTCGTTTCGAGCGAAGTCTTCCCGATCATTTTCAACCAGGCGGAGGATGCCCACTTCTCAAAGGAGGCCAGAGAAGTTCTCAACCCCGAACAAATGCAAAGGCTTACGGAGGAAATGGATGAGGTGCTCACGGCCGAGCAGCGCGAGGAATTGGGCTGGACCAACGGCACCGGCACATCCCCCTGGCTTCTCATCCTCGCGGTAGCCATCCTGCCGGCCTCGTTTGCCGTCCGGGGGCTGAGTGCCTTTGCCAACACCTATTTGATCAATTATTGCGGGGTGCGGGTGCTCGAGAGAATTCGCTGCATGGTCTTTTCGAAGCTTCAGGTTCTTCCGCTCTCCTTTTTCCAACGGAACCAGAGCGGCGAACTGGTCAGTCGTGTCGTGGTCGATACGACCCAGTTGCAAAATGGAATCATCTTCGTGGCCAATGATCTGATCAAGCAACCGGTCACTTTCCTTGGTGCCATCGGTGCCCTGGTATTCCTCTCCTTGCGCGAGAGCGACCTCGCGTTCGTACTTCTTTGCCTGCTGACGATCCCCATCGCGGTACTTCCGATCCGCTATGTCGGGCGCAAGATGCTGAAAAAAGCGCGGCTGATGCAGGACGAAGCTGGCGATTTGACCGGGATCCTCAGCGAGAATCTATCCGCTCCCCGGGAAGTTCGTGCCTTCAACCTCGGCGAGCGCGAGGAGAAGCGGTTTTTCGATTCGGTCCGCAGGCTCTTCGGGCACCAGATGAAGGTCGTTAAATACGCCAATGTCCTCACACCCTTGATCGAGTTTATCTCGGCCGTGGGCATCGCCGTCGCCATCTATTATGCCGCCCGCCGGGGCATCACCCTCGAACAGGTCGTACCCCTGATCTTCGCCCTCTACATGTCCTATGAACCGGTGAAGAAACTCGGAATGATCCACAACCGGGTCCGCCAGGCAACCGCCTCCCTTGAGCGAATCGAGTACATCCTCGACTCTCCCATTGAAGTGCCCGATCCAATCGACCCCAAACCTTTCCGGGTAACGGAGGGTGCGGTCCAGTTCGACCACGTCTCCTTCAGCTATGACAAAACCCCTACTCTGACCGATGTGAATCTGACCATCGAGGGCGGCCAGGTCGTGGCACTCGTCGGCCCCAGCGGGGCGGGTAAATCCACCTTCGCTAATCTGGTGAGCCGCTTTTATGACGTGCGGGATGGGGCCGTCAGGATTGACGGTCGGGACATCCGCGAGGTGGCAAAAGGCGATCTTTGCGATTCCATCGCTCTGGTCTCACAGGATCCGGTCCTCTTCAACGACACCGTTGCCGAAAATATTCGAATCGGACGCCTGGATGCCACAAGGGAGGAGGTCGAAGAGGCGGCCCGAAATGCGTTCGCAGACGAGTTTATTGCCGAATTTGACGACGGTTACGACACCATGGTCGGCGAGAAAGGCACCCGTCTCTCGGGCGGACAAAAGCAGCGCATCGCCCTCGCCAGGGCCTTTCTCCGCGATGCCCCCATCCTGATTCTCGATGAGGCCACCTCCGCTCTGGACACGGAGAGCGAACAGAAGATTCAACAAGCTCTTGACCGCCTCCTCCCCGGAAAGACCGCCATCATCATCGCGCACCGTTTCAGCACCATCCGCAGTGCCGGGCGGGTCCTCGTCTTTGATGGCGGAAGAATCATCGCCGACGGGAGCCACGAGCAGGTCTACGCCAGTTGCCCGCTCTACCGCGATCTCTACGACAAACAGGCCTGAGGGATAACCATGAAGATGATGGCTCACGAACGATTCTCGATCCTGATCCCCTCTTGGAACAACCTTCCCTGGCTGCAACTCTGTATTCGCAGTCTTGCTACGAACTCCGCCGCGAAGCATGAGATCATCCTGCACCTCAACGAGGCAACCGACGGAAGCCGCGAATGGGCCGAGAAAGAGGGCATTCCTCACACCCACAGCGAGGAGAACGTCGGCATCTGTGTCGCCCTCAACCAAGCCTCTCGCCTGGCATCCTGCGACTACATTGTTTACCTGAACGACGATATGTTCGCCCTTCCGGGGTGGGATACCGCTCTTATGGAGGCTATGGCGAAAATCCCCCATAAACGATGGTTCCTGTCCGGCACGATGATCGAACCCGGTGCCTCACGCAATCGCTGCGCCATCTGCCCCCGCCCCTACGGAACCAGTCCGCAGGAATTCCTGGAGGAGAAGTTACTCCGGGACTACCGGAACTTTCCCATGGCGGACTGGACCGGCGCAAGCTGGCCTCCCAACATTGTCCCTCGCGCACTGTGGGAGGAGGTCGGAGGCTACTCCGAGGAGTTCAGTCCCGGACTTTCCTCCGATCCGGATTTCTCGCGGAAACTCTGGGAGGCCGGTGTCCGTCACTTCCAGGGCGTCGGCTCCTCCCGGGTTTACCACTTCCAATCAAAATCGACCGGCAAGGTGAAGAAAAACGACGGACGCCGGCAATTCCTCCAGAAATGGGGCATGACCCAATCCACCTTCACCCACTGCTACCTCAATCTCGGCAAGCCATGGCGTGGCCCCTTGCAAAATCCGCGCCCCTCCCCCAAGCTCTGGTTCTATCAAATCAAGTCGGCCATCCGGCTTCGGCGGGCCGCCAAAGAACCTTGAACGGAAACCTCTACTTTTCATTCGAGAACGAGCAGTAGTTCTCCGAAGATCTCATGTCCAGCATCCCGATATCCAAGAACCCGTTCCGCGATTCGCGAGGACGAATCGTTGTGGCTGTCGTGGTCCTCTGGCTACTTCCTCTCTTGTCTTCGCTCCTGGCCAATGAGTCCCGGCAATCGGGCGCAAATCGGATCGATTCAGCAGCGTTCGAATCGCATGATATTTCGCCCATCACCTCTCTGCGGGAACTCCGAAATCTGACACCGGCAGAGGCCGCTCAGGGAATCCCGGTCGATATCACCGGCATCATAACCTATTTCGAAATCGCACGCGACATCTGCATGATCCAGAACGAGGATGGGGCCGCTTACGTGCATTTCCGCAAGGAGAAGGGTCGCATCGCAGGAAAACCCAACTTGCAACTGAAACCCGGTGACCGGGTTCGCCTGCGGGGGGTCACGAATCCCGGTGGCTTCTCTCCCTCCATCTGGCATCCCGAATCGGGCAACATCCGCATCGAAAAAAAGGGAAAAGCGCCGCTGCCCGAGCCTATGCGGCTCTTTCCCACCGTAATCCTAGACCCACCGATGGATAACTACCGCGTGGAGGTCACTGGCGTGGCAACGGATATCCGCACCCAAGATGGCCGTACGGTCGTGACCTTCAATGACGGATTCGACGATTTTGAACTGCTAATCAAAGGACCTCCGCAGCCCGATCAACTGCCCGAGGGACTGCTGAATTCCAGAATCGTAGCCGAGGGCGTTTACAGTGCCATCAGCAACAATAAACGGGAGCTGATCGGCGCGCGATTCTTTCTTCCCTCTGCCAATGACATTCGCATCGTTGAGCGTGGTGCGGAGTCAGTTTTCGAACAACCCCCTCTCTCCTACGACGCCCTTACAGGCTATCGCGCCGTTACCGGAGAGCGTATTCACGTTGAAGGTGTCGTAACCGCAGCATTTCCTCCCTATCGACTCTACCTGCGAATGGAGGACGGCCCTTTGGAAATCCGAACGAATCAGGAAGACCTCCCCCCTCCCGGCACCAAGGTCGGGGTCGCTGGCTACCGTGGACTCGAGAAAGGACGGCCCTACCTTCACACAGTCGCCCTTAGAACAGAAGGCGCATCTCCCCCTCCCCCGCCCTCCCCGATATCCATCACCTCACCGATGGCTTCTATGCGACATGGGGAACTGGTCGTTCTTGAGGCCGAACTCGCAGACACTTTCATGGGAGCGGATCACAGCCTGCTTCTTCTCAAGGACGGACGCAACACCTTCACCGCCAGACTGCCGGAGCCGTTCAGCCCCCAAGACCGCCGCAGACCTCCAAATGAGTCTTTGTTGCAGCTGACCGGGATCTTGCAACACCCTACCGAAGAGGGCGAATCCACCTTTCGACTGCAACTGCGGGGCTTCGATGATATTGAGATTATCCGCCGACCCCCGTTTTGGACCGTTGAGCGGATTGCCGCAATTCTCGCCGTCCTCGCCCTTTCGGTCGGTGCCCTGGTCACCTGGTCCCTCTGGCTCCGTCACAAAGTACACGAACAAGCCCGCATTCTCGCAGCCACTTTTGAGAGCGAGAAGGTCCAGGAGGAACGCAACCGCATTTCCCGCGAGTTGCACGATACCCTGGAGCAGGATCTGGTTGCCATCGGCATGCAGCTCAACCTCGCCAGCGATCACTTCTCGCAGGACTCGCCAACCGCCCGCAATAGTCTCGATGCCGCCCGCCGCATTCTCCGGCGCACCCGCCGGGAGAGCCGACATTCCATCCAGGACCTCCGGGAAGAGGACCTCCTGCTTACCGACGATATCAACCCCGCCCTCCTCCGTATGGTCGAGCGTTTTCAAATCGACAACAATGCCCCCGTTGTTTTCCAACTTTCGGAAAGCACCTGCCACCTGGAGCCATTGGCGCGACGCCACGTCCTTTTCATCCTCCGCGAGGCCCTCTACAACGCAATCAGACATGCTGAGGCAACCGAGATTATTCTTCGCAGCGAGTGCAAGCCCTGTGAATACATCTTCGAGATCGCCGATAATGGTAAAGGCTTCCGTAGCGAAGAAATACCCTACGGACATTTCGGACTCAAAGGGATGCAGGAGCGAGCACGACTCATTAAATCCGAACTCCAGATCGAATCGACTCCCGGCAAAGGCACCCTTGTCAGGCTCTCGGTAAAGCGTAATTCACCCGACTTAGATACCCATGCAAAAGATAAAGATTTTACTCGTTGACGACCACGTGATCGTTCGCTCCGGGCTGGCTGCTTACATTCAGGCCGAGTCCGACATGGAGGTCGTCGCCGAAGCCGGCAGCCTCGAAGAAGCGCGCGAGTGCCTGAATGAGCCAAACGAGATCGACGTCGCAGTGATCGACTTGCGCCTTCCCGACGGCAGCGGCATTGATTGCCTCGAACAGATCGCCAAAACCCGCCCCGAAATCCGCCCCCTCATCCTTTCAGTCAATGCGGGGGAGAACGATATCCTTGCCGCAGTCGAAGCCGGCAGCAGCGGCTACCTTCCAAAATCCGCCGAGCGCGACGAACTGATCGACGCGATTCGGCGAGTGGCCGAGGGTGGCACGTATTTTCCCGCATCCATCCAAATCAAACTCAACGAGAGCCACACCCGTCCCAAATTGACCGAGCGCGAACGGGCAATTCTGGAGCAGCTCGTAAAAGGTCTCAGTAACAAGGAGATCGCATCCGCCTTGAACATTGCCGATATCACCGCCCGGCAGCACATCAGCACAATCATTCGCAAACTCGGAGTCCAAGACCGCACGCAGGCCGTCATCGCCGCCATCCGGGAAGGCCACGTGCGGATCGATGAATGATCCCCAAAAACGAGCCTGCATGTGCAAACCGAAAGCAGGTGTTGGCGGGCAGAATAGTATCGCCCTACGCACCCAGGAGCATTCGGCTGGGATCCTCGATTGATTTTTTGATCGAGACGAGGAATGAAACCGCCTCCTTGCCGTCCACTACCCGATGGTCGTAAGAAACCGCCAAATACATCATGGGGCGGATTTCGACTTTGCCCTCCACCGCGACCGGACGTTCCTGAATCGTGTGCATTCCTAAAATTCCACTCTGCGGTGGATTGATGATCGGGGTCGATAGCAGGGACCCGAATACGCCCCCATTGGTGATTGAAAATACGCCACCCTGCAGGTCTTCAATCTGGATTTTACCTTCCCGGGCTTTTTTCGCAAATTTCGCCAGTTCTGTTTCAATCCCCGCAAAGGTTTTGTCATCACAGCCGCGAACGACCGGGACCATCAGCCCCTTTTCTGTACTCACCGCAACTCCAATGTCGTAATAGTGATTCTGCACCAACTCCTCGCCTTCAATACGGCCATTGAGAGCCGGCACCTCTTTTAAGGCAGCGACCACAGCCTTCACGAAGAAAGACATGAAGCCGAGTTTGATCCCATGCTTTTTCATGAAATCATCCTGGTGTTTTTTGCGCAGTCCCATGACCGCACTCATGTCCACCTCGTTGAAGGTGGTGAGAATCGCGGAATCATTCTGCACCGCGACCAGCCGTTGGGCGATGCTTCGCCGCAGTGGACTCATCTTCTTCCGCGTCTCGCGCCCCCCCGGGGAGGTGGATTTCGCAGCAGGAGCCGGAGCTGCATCCGCATCCGACACCGCAGACTCGACGGGCTTCTCTGCGGCTTCCTCTTTCCCGCCTCTCTTCTCAAGGGCGGCGAGCATGTCCCCCTTCGTCACGCGTCCGCCTTTGCCCGTTCCCTCAACTTCGTCCGGATCGAGGCCTGACTCCTCGGCGATCCGGCGAACCGCTGGCGAGGGGGTTCCCGAGGCTGCCTTCGCTGCATTTTGGGTGGTGTTGTCCTCCTCGTTCTCGGAACTGTCTTTCGGGGGTGCCCCGTCCCCGTCTCCATTTGATCCCTTTTTATCAGAGGCGGATTCCTGAATCACAGCGATGACCTGCCCGATCTCAACCTCGTCACCCTCCCCTGCTTTCAGGGAAATTTTGCCAGATGCCTCAGCCGTGCCCTCGGAGGTGATCTTGTCCGTCTCCAGTTCGTAAAGAACCTGGTCTTTTTCGACCATGTCCCCGTCTTTCACCTGCCATGCTGCCAGAATCCCCGAGGAGATGGATTCCCCAAGGGCCGGAACTTTTACTTCAATTGCCATAATCGTGTATCTATAGATTTGTTACAAAATGCCCGAAAAAATTGTCCTGCAAGCCTACCTTACGCCCAGTGCTTTCCGCACCAAGGCATCCTGCTCTTCCAGATGCCGGGCGAGAAAGCCGGTGGCCGGACTGGCACTGGGGGGCCGACCCACATATTCCGGGAGAAATCCAAACACTTCCTCCAGGCGAGTCGAGAGGAAGGTCCAGGCACCCATGTTCTTCGGCTCTTCCTGACACCAGACCACCCGCTTGAAACCGGTATGCTTTTCGACCACCTCTTTCATCAGCTTGGTGTTAAAGGGAAAATACTGTTCGACCCGAATGATCGCCACATCGTCGACCTTCCGCTCTTCACGGGCCTCAATCAAATCATAGAAAACCTTGCCCGAACAAAGGACCAGAGTCTCGGCCTTCGATGGCGGGAAGGGGTCCGTCAGGATCGAGTTGAAATCCGTTTCCGTGAACTCCTCTCTGAGCGAAACCGCACGCTTGTGGCGGAGGAGACTCTTCGGAGTCAAAATCACCAACGGCTTGCTGAACTTCCGCTTCATCTGCCGCCGCAGTACGTGAAAATATTGCGCCGGAGTCGTCAGGTTACAGACTTGGATGTTGTTCTCAGCGCAGTTTTGCAAAAATCGCTCCGGGCGGGCGGATGAGTGCTCCGGCCCCTGCCCTTCGTATCCGTGCGGAAGCAGCAAAACGATACCGCTGATCCGTTGCCACTTTGACTCACTGGCAAAGATAAACTGATCAATGACCACCTGCGCCCCATTTGCGAAATCCCCGAACTGCGCCTCCCACAGGCTTAGCATTTCCGGGTATTCCAGAGAATATCCATAGTCAAATCCCAGAACAGCCGCCTCAGAAAGCAACGAGTTGTGAACGCAAAATTGAGCCTGATCCTCGCTGATATGATTCAACGGAACGTACCTCTCACGAGTCTCCATGTCGTAGAAGGCCGCATGCCGCTGGCTAAAGGTCCCCCGCTCGCTGTCCTGCCCGGAAAGCCGCACGGGAGTCCCCTCCCGCAGCAGAGTCCCAAAGGCAAGAGCCTCCCCAAAGGCCCAGTCCACTCCCTTGTCCTCGTCAAATGACGTCCGCTTGGTCCTGAGTTGGCGCTCAATCTTCCGGTTGATCTTAAAATCATCCGGAATGTGGGTGAGCACATGGGCCACAGCTTCCAGATTCTTCCCATCGACCCTCGTCTTAATAGTCTCAAAGCTGTATCCAGGCTGAAAAACCGCGTTCGATCCCTCAAACACATCCTCCTCCGACTTGCTCTTTTTGCCAGCCTTCGCCCGCTCAAAAGCGTCGTCGAGTTCGTTCTGGATTTCCTTCTCAATCTCCTTGATTCGATCTTCCGTAAGATCACCGCTCTCAATGAGGCGAGTTCGCAACTCCTCGCGGGGCGACTGCATGTCGCTGATCGCCTTGTAAAGGACCGGATGGGTGAAGGCAGGCTCATCCGCCTCGTTGTGCCCGTGTTTCCGATAACAATAGATGTCCAGGAAAATGTCTTCCTGAAAAGCGTTTCGATACTCAAGAGCCAGACGGGCCGAGTGGGCAACTGCAAGCGGGTCGTTGCCATTCACATGCAGAATCGGTGCCTCAATCATCTTCGCAACATCCGTACAGTATCGACTGGATCGGGCATCCGACGGGTCGGTGGTAAAGCCAATCTGGTTGTTGACGACAATGTGGATCGTGCCCCCGGTTCGATATCCCTTGAGCTTAGAGAAGTTGCAAACCTCGGCGACAACCCCCTGTCCCGCAATGGCCGCATCCCCGTGAATCAATACGGGCAGCACTTGCTTGCGATCTAAATCACCCAGTATCCTCTGCCTCGCGCGCGCCTTGCCCTCAACTACCGAGTTTACCGCTTCCAGGTGGCTGGGATTCGCAGCAAGGCGAATCTCAATTGACCCGCCTTCAAGTGTTTCAACCCGGTTATCGTAGCCAAGGTGATACTTTACATCCCCAGACGGAGATCCTTCTTTGTCCGGCTGGAAATCGGGAGAAAATTCCCGGAAAATACGGCTGCGCGATTTTCCAGCGATGTTCGCCAAGACGTTCAGTCGCCCCCGGTGAGCCATCCCCATGACAATTTCCTTCATCCCCAGTTCAGGCATCCCCTGCACGATCGCATCCAGTGCCGTAATCAACGATTCCCCACCCTCCAGTGAAAAACGCTTCTGCCCCACGAAACGCGAGTGCAGCATCTTCTCAAAATCCTCCGCCGAGGCGATCTTGCGGTAAACCCGCTCCTTTTCCTCCACCGAAAAATCCGGCTGGAAACAATTCGGCTCGATGCGCGATTGAATCCAACGCCGCTTCGGCGTTTCCTGCACATGCAAATATTCAATGCCGACCTTTCCACAATACGTACGCCGAAGCCGGTCCAATAACTCCCTCACCGTAATCCCCGCCGGACACTGAAAGTTCCCAGTCTCCAACACTTTGTCGAGATCCTCCGCCGAGAGTCCCAAACGCTCCAGCGATAAACGCGGGTTGGCCAGAATCTCCTTTACCAGCGGGTTGAAATCAGCCTCGGTGTGTCCAATCGAGCGATAGGCGTAAATCGCTCCAATTACCCGGGACTGTGTTACCCCCGACGCGCCCGCTTCTGGCTCAGATCCCCTGACCGATCCCCGCCCTCCATTCAAGTACCCTTGCGCGAGTTCAAAACCCTCGAAAAATGCCCGCCAATCCGAATCCAACAATTCCGGAGATTCCCGCCATTGGCGGAAGCGTTCGTCGATTAGATCGCTGTTCGAGCGGTTTGCGAAAGAAAGATGATTCATGAGAGAGCGTCGCGGAGCAGTGTGGAAAAACCAATAACGTATGCCCGCTTAAACCCCTCAGTCAAGTCTTCTCACCCCATTAACCTTGATGTCAAGTTTCTTGAAACAAAAGTGCGCCCGTATTACCGTATTTATCGAGTTTTCACAAACTGTCGTTTGTCACAGGGTAACTTCAACCTGAATTCGTGAGATGAAATTGAAGAAAAAGATGGTACCTGTTGGGTTCAGTGGCTAATACAGCCTTGAACAAACAAAAACCGAAACACCAACAGGTGACAAAATGAAGCGACTAAAATTGGAAAGAGGCAAGGAAGAACTCAATAGCAGGGGCGGCAATCATTTGTGCGGCGATATCATACGCGCGACCGCGCGGGAGCACTTACCCGAGAACTTCCAAAGCCGCCGTAAAGGCGCGATCAGCGACCGGGACATTCTTATGACCATGACCGGGATGCTCTGCCAACCATGAGCTGCGTCCGGGCAAGCAGCACTGCCAGGAAGGCACTCCGCAGTTCATCGGTGGCTGCGTGGACAAACTCAAAGCGTTGGGGCTGCAGGGGCGATGCCTAATCCGGCTGGACAGCGGCAACGATGCGGAGGAAAACTGTGTCTCAATCCTAAAAGTAACGTCTATTTGGGAAGCAATTCACCGGGCAAGTTCTTCCACTGCACCAATTGTTGAGTAATTGCAGCAGCCGCTGACTCAAAATCCTGCCACCGCCGACGAAAATAAGTTGGCCTGCTGCAAAAATCATTTATCTCACGGATTCAGGATGATGTTATTCGGTTTATTAGTAGAAAATTTTTCTTTTCTACTTTTCCACCAATAACAAATTCAAGAATAATAACATACCTTTACAACTATCCGTAAACGGTTTTTTTACCCGGTTCAAAGTTTTTACCTGGTTAAAAATGTATTCCTGGCGGGTTGCTGCCCGGGGATTTTGTTGGGGCGGAAATGGTTTGGAGGAAATGCGCATCCGGGTTGCCATTATGGGGCGGGGATGTTGGCTTTGAAACAGAACCTTTTCCACTGTATGAAAGTCACCGTATATTCCTCGAAACATTACGACCGTCGTTCACTCTCGGAGGCGAACCACGGGCGGCACGATTTCACCTTTATTGACAACCGGCTGCTGGGGGAGACGGTCTCGCTGGCATCGGATGCCGATGCGATTTGTGTGTTTGTGCATGACCGGATTGATGCGGACGTGATCGGTCGTTTGGCGTCGTTCAACTGTCGTTTCGTTGTTCTGCGGTGTGCGGGATTCAATAATGTGGATCTGGAGGCTGCGAAGGAGCATGGGATCAAGGTGGCCCGGGTCCCGGCGTACTCACCCTATGCGGTTGCGGAGTTTGCGGTCGGCTTGATTCTCAGCCTGAACCGGAAGATACATCGGGCTTACGCGAGAGTGCGGGAGCACGATTTTTCGATTGATGGCCTGGAAGGGTTTGATCTGCGGGGGAAGACGATCGGTGTAATTGGAACCGGGAAGATCGGAACTGTTTTTGCCGGGATAATGAGGGGATTTGGTTGTCGGGTTCTCGCCTCGGACCCCTACCCCAGTGAGGAGGCCAGGAATGCGGGAGCCACGTATGTGGGGCTGAGTGAGTTATTGGGAGATTCGGACATCATAAGCCTGCACTGCCCCTTGACCGAACAAACCCACCACCTCATCAATGATCAGGCTCTTTCGCAGATGAAAACAGGTGCGATGCTCATCAACACCAGCCGAGGGGGATTGATCAACGCCGACGCGGCGATTCGGAGCCTAAAGGACGGTACGATCGGATCCCTGGGTCTGGATGTCTACGAAGAGGAGGAGGGGATCTTTTTTGAGGACCATTCGGAAACGATCATCGATGACGATCGCCTGACGAGGCTCACTTCGTATCCGAACGTTCTGGTCACGAGTCACCAGGCCTTTTTCACCCGAGAGGCAGTTGTCAACATCGCCGAAGTCACACTGGGCAATCTGGACCAGTTCGAGGAGACGGGGGATTGCGAAAACCGGGTTTAATCTCCAGGCTGACGGGGCAGTGATCGCTGCCTTCGATGGGGTCGAGGATATCGGCGGAGAGCAAGGCTGGGAGTGCGGATTCGGAAGCGAGGAAGTAATCCAGCCTCCAGCCAATATTTCGCTTGCGGGCACCGGCGCGGTAGCTCCACCAAGAGTATCGCCCCGGCACATCCGGGTGGAAGTGGCGGAAGGTGTCGGTAAACCCGGCATCGATCAAGAGGTCCATCTCGCGGCGTTCCTCATCAGTAAATCCGGCACTGCGTCGATTCGTTTCGGGGCGGGCGATATCGAGCTCTTTGTGGGCGACATTAAGATCGCCGCAGTAGAAGACGGGCTTGGTATCGGCCAGCTTCTGGAGATAGGCCCGCGTCTGTGGCTCCCAAGAGCCGCAACGGTAGTCGAGTCGGCGAAGCTCATTCTGACTGTTTGGGACGTAAGCATTGACAAGGAAGTAATCCTCGAACTCGGCGGCAATCACCCTCCCCTCTCCCCGGAAGGCCGGGAGGCCGAAATCAAGTTCGACGGAGAGCGGTGGGGTCTGGGAGAGAACGGCGGTTCCGGAATAGCCGGGCTTATCGGCGGAGTGGAAAATGGCATGGGAAAACTCGTCGAGTTCGACCGGCGGCGGGCCGTCGCGCCCGATCTTGGTCTCTTGCAGGCAAAGGATATCGGGGGCGATACTGCGAATGGATTCGCTGAATCCTTTTTTCAGGCAAGCCCGCAGGCCGTTTACGTTCCAGGAAATGAGTTTCATTGAGGGAAAAGGGGTTGGCAAATGACTACTCCCCGAGGTGTTTTCCGGGGATGAGGTAGTTTTTCACATAATCGGCCACGGCAACTTCGAGCGGCTCGATGTCGATAGCATAGCCAGCCTCCCGCAGTTTTTCGATATTGGCCCGGGTGTGGTATTGGTACTTATCCCGCAGGTTCGCGGGCATATCGATAAACTCGATATTCTCCTCCACCTCAGCGGCTGCGAAGATGGCCCGGGCGAGGCGCAGCCAAGTATTGGCCTCGCCAGAACCCAGGTTAAAGAGGCCCCTGGCTCTGGGGTTCTCCGCGAGGTGAACGGTCATATTCACGGCATCCTTCACGTAGAGAAAATCCCGCATTTGTTCGCCGTCCTTAAAATCCGGCCGATGGCTGCGGAAGAGGCGAATGCAGCCATCCTGGCGCACCTGATCAAAGGCCTTGCACACGAGGCTTCGCATATCGCCTTTATGGTTCTCGTTGGGGCCGTACACGTTAAAATACTTCAGGCCCACCATCTGGTCGAGAAAATCATTGCGCCATGCGTAGAGGTCGAACATGTGTTTGGAATATCCATACATATTCAGGGGTCTCAGATTGGGGAGAATTTCCTCATCCTTATCATTCATCCCCTGGGAGCCATCGCCATAAGTGGCCGCCGAGGAGGCATAGACAAAGCGGGCGTGTTGCTGGAGACAGGCGTAGGAGAGCAGCTTGGTAAACTCGAAGTTGTTCTGAACAAGATGCCGTGCATCCGTCTCGGTCGTGCTGGAGTTCGCTCCGAGGTGAAAGATGGTCTGGAAGCTTTTCAGGTAGTCAGAGCCGGAACGGATGCGCTCGAGCAGGGTATCGGCCTCGATATAGTCGTCGAATTGCAGGGGCACGAGGTTCTTCCATTTCTCATCGCTGCCGAGGTAGTCGGCAATGACGATGTTGCGCAAGCCCCGCTGGTTCAGTTCCCACACCAGGGAGCTGCCGATGAAGCCAGCACCGCCAGTGACGAGAATTTTCTTCCGGGAGAGGTCGTGTCGGGAAAGAAGGGCCATAAGCGAGGGTTGGTTTTGGGATGGCTAGAGAGCGGAGAGTTCGCGACTGCGATCCCTTGCGGAGGTCAGTGCCTTGTTCAGGAGCGGTCCGAACTCTCCTTCGAGCTCCTTGAGAGCGGCCTCGGTCGTGCCGCCTGGGGAGGTCACCTCACGGACGAGTTCGTCGGGTGCGACATCTGGACGTTTTTCAAGGAGGGCGGCAGCACCGATCACGGTCTGGCGGGCGAGGCTGGCCGCAATCCCGTCGGGAAGGCCGAGTCCCCTACCCGCCTCAGCGAGCAAACGGGTAAACTCGAAAAGATAGGCTGGCCCGCTTCCGCTCAGAGCGGTCACCGCATCCATGTGGGACTCTTCGATGGGGAGGACCTCGCCCATCGAAGCGAGGAGGGTTTCGACGGCGTGCTGGTCTGTTTTCGCGAGTGTTCGCGAGCAGGCGTAGGCGGAAATTCCCTTGCCGATCTGGGCGGGGGTATTGGGCATTACCCGTATGATATTGCGTGTCTGCGGAGCGATCTGTTCGAGTCTGGCTAGGGGAATTCCGGCCAGGATGGAGAGGAGCAGCTTGCCCTTCGTCCGGTCGCCGAGGGCACCTGGCAGGCTGGCCAGTTGCTGTGGTTTGCAGGCGAGAAGCACGAAGTCGACTTTGGGCAAGGCATCCTCGACATCGGCGACGTATTGGATGCCGGTTCGCGCTGCGAGGGTCGGCCCGGTTGGATCCTGGCCGCAGGTGCAAAAGAGATCGGCGGGCGTGGCACTTTTGGAGGCCAGGAGTCCCTGTACGATGGCGGAGGCCATTCGTCCGGCACCGATGAAAAGAGTCGGGGGAAAAGCTGTCACGGAATCGCTCATTCGACTTCGACGGGAAACCTCAGCACTGCGCAGGTCCCTTTGCCTGTGGGGTTGGGGGCGATGGTGACGCCGCCCCCCAGGTGAGAAATCGAGTGCTTCACCACGGTGAGGCCGAACCCGCGCCCGACCGAATTCTTGGTCGAGATAAAGGGATCGAAGAGATTATCGCGGACAGAGGGAGGGACTCCTGCACCTTGGTCGCAGACCTGGATGCGGACCTGTTGCTCGCCCTCGTCTTTCACGAGGTCGAGCGTAATCCGAACCTCACGTTCTGCGGCGGGGGTGCCCTCGGGATAGCTCTCGATTCCGTTTCGGACCAGGTGCTCCACGCACGTTTCGATGGTCTCGAGCGAGGTATAGGTTTGAAAGTCCTCGGGCAAGTGGTTTTCAATTATGACGGTCTGGACGTTGTCGGAGGTCCGCCGTGTGGTCCGGTTCACTACGCTGGCCACACACTCTGCCGGATCGGCTTTGATCCTGGCAATGGGATCGTCAGCCACCATGGCACTCAGCTGGCGGACGAGGTCAACCATCCGCCTCACCGCTTTCTCCATAGAGGCGATTCCCTTTTCGAGCTTATCCGGCTGATCCATCCGCAACTTGAGCAGGTCGAGATAGCCAACGACGACGCCGAGGAGGTTATTCAGGTTATGGGCGATCCCTTGGGTCATGCTGCCGATAGCGGCGGTGCGCCGCGCCTCTCCGAGGCGCTGGTGCAGCTCCACATTTTCCTCGTGCATGGTCTCGAGACGCAGGTGGGTCCGAATCCTGGCGAGGGTCTCTTCCATATCGACTGGCTTCGTGATGTAGTCGATCGCCCCGGTATCGAGGCCGGAAATCTTGTCGGTGCGCTCCATCTTGGCGGTGACAAAGATCACGGGAATCTTCTCCGTTCGCGGGTTCTGCTTCAGCCGTCGGCAGGTTTCGACGCCGTCCATACCCGGCATCATGATATCGAGGAGGATAATATCCGGGGCGGATTCCTCCACGCTATCGAGGCAATCGAAGCCGTTGGTCGCCATCCTCACCTCGTATCCGGCCTTCTCCAGCTTTCGCTGAAGGACTTTCACATTCACCGGTTCGTCGTCGACAATGAGGATTTTGTTTTTGGTTTTCATTTGGAGGAGAAAGCGGGCGCGCGGACGACCCGGGTCCGCGCCAGCATATCATGGAGGGCAATTCTCTGCGGGGTTCGGAGGGCGACCAGAAAAAGCAAAGTGAGGAGCGGGAAGAAGATCTGGAGGCAGACCGTCTTAATCGCCCCGCGGATCAAGTGTGCTCGCAAGGGGGCGGGGGTTGGCGTATTCATGTTCTGGATTCGCAGGTTAAAGATCCTCATGCCAAGGGTGCCACCGCCGAGAAAGTGAGGGACAAAAGTGAAGTAGAAGTAGACCATGAGGAAGAAAATCATGTTTACCGTATCGGCGGCCTCCTCCAAAGCGGGACTGGGGGTTGGCGGTGGGGCACCCTCCTCGGCGTTTTCGTGCTGTTGGATCAGTTCCAAAAACTCCTCCATCGCACCCGGATGCCACTGGGGAAGGATCACCTGTGTCACCAAGAGGCCGAAAACGGCGACCAGGAGAAAGAGATCGAGGCAGAGCGCGCCGAATCGGGAAGGGAGTCCACCCGGCTCCAACTCGTGCGGTTTGGGTTCGCCGACCAACTCAGCGTCTACGATCTCGGGTTCCTCTCTCATGACTGGGTCTGCGCCATCTCGAAAGCCTTGTAGGTATTTCGCATCAGCATGGCGACCGTCATCGGGCCGACCCCGCCCGGAACCGGGGTCAGGTGTGCAGCGACCTGGGAGACCTCCTCAAAATGAACATCACCCCGCAGCGCGTAGCCGGACTTGCGGCTGGCATCTGCGACCCGGTTAATACCGACATCGATCACGGTTGCGCCCGGCTTGACCATGTGGCCCCGGATCATCTCCGCGCGGCCCACGGCGGCGACGAGAATATCTGCCTGCCGGGTCACCTCGGCCAGATTCGGTGTTTTGGAGTGGCAAACCGTGACCGTGGCATCGCCAAGCGGGTTCCGGCGGAGGAAAAGGAGCGCGAGCGGTTTTCCGACGATCAAACTGCGCCCGACGATGACCACCTGCTTGCCCGGGATCTTAATGCCGGAGCGGTCGAGCAGCTCAATCACCCCGCTTGGGGTGCAGGCGACAAATCCGGTGGGATCGTCCTGACACAGTTTGCCGAGATTGCTCTTATGAAACCCATCGACATCCTTCGCGGCACTGACCCGGTCGAAAGCCTCCTGATCCGGGATATGCGCCGGCAACGGGGACTGCACAAGAATCCCGTGTACGTACGGATCGGCGTTCAGGCGATCAATCGCAGCGAACAGTTCCTCGCGCCCTACGTCGTCCGGGAAAACGTGCAACTCGCTCTCAATGCCCACCGCCGTCGCCGTTTTCTGTTTCTTGCGCACGTAGGAAACCGAGGCGGGATCCCCGCCCACCCGTACGAAAGCGACCTTGGGCCGCTGATGCTTCGGGAGCTTCTGGATTATCTCCGCAAGCTCCCCGGTTACTGCCAGGGCGATTTGATTGCCGTCGATCAATTCCATGAATCAGAGTCCCCGGTTAGCGAAGAGTGATGTTCGCTGCCTTGATGAGGCGCGCGCCTTCCTCCTCGGAGGGCACCAGGACCCCGTAGACCTGAACGATTTGATCCGTAAACTTCTCCGTGCTGCTCATCGGCACCTCGGAAATGTCAACATAAGCAATGCGATCTCCCGAGTAGTTTCGGATCTCATAGTCATACTTCGGCTTCGAGCGGAAAAAACCACCAGAGGTTCGCTGCAGCTTGCCGACATAGATCCGGTTCGTATCCGTGGGGGGAATGAGCGGGGGCTCGGCCTCCGCGTTTGGCTGGGTAACGCCGGGAACGAGGGCCTCGGCCACGTCGTCTGCGACTTCGACATCCTCCTCCGACTCAACGATCTCGGTGGGAACGATTTCAACCGCCTCCTCAACGGGTGCGGAAGCCGGGTCGGCTGCTGGTGCCGAAGTGGTATCGGACGCAACGGGAACCAGAGGGATGATCTCCACGTCCGCTGTGCCTTCCTCACCCGCCCTGTCTTCGGTGCCCTCGTCGATGCTCTCCAGAGCCTCCTCCTGGGAATCCTCAGCCGCATCGGCGTCGACCTCTTCGACGGGGGCCTCCACCTCGGGAGCCTCCTCCGTCGCGGAATCTTCCTCCGTCGCGGAATCTTCCTCTCGGGTGTCTTCTCCTGTATCCTCTTCGCCAGCCTGGAGGTCATCCACCTCTTCCGACTGGGTCGGAGCGTCGATGTCTGGATCCATATTGGCAGCCGAGGGGGTTGGAATCGCCGCGATGGAAGTGGGAGCCTCCATCGAAGTGTCCCTAAAGGGAGCGGTGGTGTCCCGCTCGGGGATCGGGGTAGAACCCGCCCCGAGGTCGTATCCGCGCGACATCCCATCCGGTGCCGTGCGACCGAAAGACGGATTCAGGCTGTCTGCCTCCTCAAATCCGGTCATCGGCTCGGCGGTGGGGATCGAGGGAACCGCAGCGACCGGGCCGGTGGTCTGCGCGACAGACTCTTCCGCGCCCGAACGATCGTATCGCGTCTGGCTGGCACGGGCCAGCAGCGGATCGCTGGCATAGGTCACCCGCCGATTCCCTCCGGCCACCCCGGGCGGAGGGGGCGTCTTGGCATCGGGGTTCACAAAGTATCCCGGGATGGCCTTGTAGACCGTGATCTCGGTCCAGTCGTCCACCAGATTGACCGAGACCTCATCGCCTTCCTCAATCGTGGTCAGGACTCTGCCGGTTTTGGACGGGGTGAGAAGCATGGACGTTCCGATCTCGACCTCACCCTCGGGGGTCAGGCTGTCTTTGGCGATAAAGCCGCTGTAGAAGTCCCGGCGGACGACCTTCATCCAGCCCTCCTTGTCGGCAACCGGCTCTGCGGTTTGGTAAACCTCCGACTCGGTCGAGATGGATCCGAGGACCGGCGATCTGTCGTTGGGAGCCATGTAGAGGATTTCGATATCGGCCCGGGCAGAGAGAAGGATGCCCACGGCGAAGAGAGGAAGTAGCACTCGTTTCATGATCGGTGTTGGTTTTACTTAAAATGGGAAAGGGAAACACTAAGCGTCTCCTGGCCGCTTGGACAACAGTTTTTCATGGCATATTAACGGTCTTCTCCGCATCGCGGGCGGGGGCGAGAAGGGCGCGGATCTCGGGTGCGCGGAGCGGCTTCGCCTGGCCGCGGGCGAGGCCCCGCATCTTGTAGGCACCGATCTGGGTGCGCTTCAAACGCTTCACGAGATAGCCGAACGACTCGAGGAGTCGCCGGATTTCGCGCTTTTTCCCATGGTCGAGATGCACCTCAAATTCGCACCCCTTGTGCTTGGGGGGGATGATCTTGTCAAACTGCAGCCACTGCCCCTCGATCGTGCGCCCGCGCAGGAGCTTGGGGATGTCCTCCCCCTCCAGATCCCGCTGCACGCGGACTTGGTAACGCTTGATCACCCGACGGGAAGGATGGGTCAACCGCTGGGCGAGGTCGCCGTCTGTCGTCAACACCAGCAAGCCCTCGGTATCCTTGTCGAGGCGCCCGGCACAGACCAGACGGGGATCCTGCCATTGTTTCGGGAGCAAATCGAAAACCGTCTGGTCCTGATGCGGATCAGCGTTCGTGCAAACGTAGTGCCGTGGCTTGTTCAGAGCCAGGGTCAGGTGTTCCTGCTGGCGGGCGATGATCCGCTTGCCGTCCACCCGGACCACCGCACTCCCGGCCACGATCGACTCCCCGATCCCGGCTATTTGGCCATCGACCTCGACCCGGCCCTCCCGGATCAAATCCTCAGCCTTGCGGCGCGAACAAACTCCGGACTGGGAAAGAAATTTTTGCAAACGGATTTCAGACTTCACAAACACCGGTCTACCGCAAAACCCCAGCGAGTTCGATTCGAAAACGTTACACCCCCGAAGATTGGGTGTAACCACAAGTGCGGGGAGTGGGAGGGGCACTCGGTTAAGGCCTGAATCGAAATCGATAGCGAATCATCGCTTAACCGAGTGCCATTGCGGGGAGTGGGAGGGGCTTTA
>CAZWFJ010000032.1:0-26561 GCA_964633135.1 uncultured Puniceicoccaceae bacterium
GTAAGACTCTTTCATTCTCTACTTTCCACCGGTTTTCATCGGCGCTTTCCCATTGACCCCACCCCCGAATTGTGCATCACCTGCCAGATTCAACTGAGATTTCCTATGACACTGATAGGCCCTTTGTCAGTGATAGATTCGCTGTACTGCCTTAATCTCTGCTAATTACCAGCCAGCTCCTGCAGAAGCTTACTCTCCTCCGAGGTGATTCCTGGCATAGCGATTAGATAGGGAGCGATATCGGGATTGTCCAAGACCGCTTCGTCAAAACTGAGTTTAAGATTCTCTTGGCGCAACTTATGATTTTCAGGAAGGCGAAGCAGTGCTTCGAAAGACAGAACAGGGAAGTCATCCCGAAAGTTTTTGATGAATTCGCCTGTTGATTGAATTTGGGGCCAACCGAGAGGCAAGTTAAGAAGAAACTCTCGTGCATAGGCTTCATCAATGAGTCCTGCCCGCTCTGCAATCCCGCAGAAGGCTGCCCGCTGATCGGCTTCCTTATCAAGCGATCTTGCCCAAGCTAGTGCTTCTTGAGGTTGGGCAATAGTGAAGTCTCGTGCAAGAAGCCAAAGGTGTGGATCCGAGCGTCCGCCTGGATGGTTCTGTAGAAACTTTGCGGCTTCAGTAGCTGAATGTCTTCCAAATCCGCGAGCTACAAAAATCAATTCGCTCTGCGTCAGCTCTGGGGGTAGCTTTTTGAGATAATGAAGGGCGGTTTTCTGATCAAGGCCTTTGCCATGGGCGAGAATACTCCTCAAAGCGGCCTGCTGATCTGCAAGGGAGAGATTTTCGGGCAAATGATCAAGGGCATAAGTAAAATCATACCTGGCCCAGTCTCTATATAGCCTTGCCACTGGACCAATAGTATCGATCTCGTCCCTCATCGCCGAGAGCCACTGCAAGGCTTCATGTGGACTGCGATCACCCAACGTTGTTGCGATTTCAGCTGCAATTTGTCCTCGCGCACCACTGTTAGTAACTCGCTGGAAACTTATGAGTGCCTCATCGACTCTGCCCCGTTTTGCGAGCCAGTTAATCCGAAAGCCCAGCACCTTGTCACGTAGGGCCGGAGCTTCAATCGATTCAATCCAGCGACTAGCAGATTCTGACGATCTTGCCATCCAGATTTCCAGGATGTCATCTATCCAATCTTTTTCCTGCGGCGAAGCTGCCAGGCCACGTTTCGCGAGATACTTGACAATGAAATTCGCTGCTTCTTCAGGTGAGTGTTCGGCCCATCTTGGTAGTAGACGACTGATCACCGACAAATCGGTTTCAGAGATCTCCGCAAGCAGATCAGTGACGGCTTGAGGTTCATGCTGAGAGAATGCTTCAAGTCTATGGCCGATATCTTCGGGCGAATTCGCTACATGAATCTGCAACGCCTGAATGACAAGTCCTGTCGCCATATCGGATAACCCCCTGTTTTCGATAGCCTGAGCGGCCCAGATCGACGCGGACTGTGGATTCTCGCTCATCCAACGTACGGCAATCGCTTTGGCCTTCAGAAATTTCTCAACTACTGGTTCTCCGTAACCACTTTCAGCTACTTTTGCGGAAGCCACCGCTTCTTTAAGCGCAGCGGGGTAGCCTCCTGTCTTCTCCTCGAAGTCAGTTGACCATACTGCCTTCAGCACCTCAAAGCGACTGTTCTCCGGCAAGAACGATTCTGCAAAATCGGCCCTTGCGCAAACGGCTGTGAGCATGCTACAAGATGCGATCAAGCAGAAAATAGAGCCTCCGAAATTCATTCTCCGCATCTTCATTGATAATCCTCCAAATACTTGAGCTGCTGGGCTGTGAATCGCGGATCGTCCTGAATTTTCTTCAGAGTGTCTCGCTTTATCTCCCCCACGACGGAAAAGAAAACAGAGCTGAGGGCAATGCGTCGGTTTTCACTATCAGAAATCTGGGTGGCCCAGAAGAGCGATTCCACTGGATCAGCCTTATCAAGCCTAAGCGCTTGTGCATAGGCCAATGCATCATGTTCTATAGAACCTTGTCCACCCGACTTTCCTAGGTCGATTGCCTTATCGGGTTCCGATGCAAGGTAGCCATACATCACCATCACCATTGCGTTCTTCTGAAGTTCTCCAGGCAAAGTTCTCACCCACTGAAGAGTTCCATCGGGATCTTCTCGAGCCAGTGGGCGGACGAGCGTGTTGATCGCCTTTGGGGTGATGATTTCGGCTCCAGCCTTTTGTGCATAAGAGAGAGCAGCCTGCCTATCCTGGCGCATGAGGGCACGTACGACATCGTAACTTGCCTCTCGCTGCAACTGGAGGTCCTGTTCGCTTAGCCAGCGCAATGCAGCTTCAGGTTTGTTCTTATAGAAGCTAGCAAAAAATGACTTCACATGTTCAACCTGCTCTTCAATAGGATCTTCCTTATGGAGATTCATTGCACCTCGTTCCGGGTACTTTTCAGCCCAATCTCTCATGACCTTCTGATGGAGTTCACGCCGACCAAGCTCAGTGGGAAGGGAAGCCACAAAATCCAACGCTTTGGGGTGATCCTGAATTAAAAGATCATCAACAATTTGCTCGACCGCTTTTCGCTGAAACAGAACCTCCGACATCAGCGCCAACATGCCTTCTGCAATATCTGGTGAACTTCTAATTGTGGCAATGAAAACACCGGTGGCATAGTGGTTGCGAAGGCGTCCAGGCTCGATTTGATGCACCCAAGCTGCGGCTGCGGCAGGCTCACGCTGAGTCCAGTCGGCGAGGAGCCGCTGTTGGGTAAGGGTTGTCACATCACGGGCGACAGGGCCTTGAAAATGATCGTGAACGTAGCTTAGAGCTATTGCCGGGGATTGGCGAACCCATGGCATGAGAGCTTCGCTCATTGAGTGGATGGTCTTCGGGGGCAGAGAAAGCGTAAACTTGGCTGCGGCCTGCGGTTCGCTTTCCATCCAGATCGGCAACACCGCCTCCAAGAGATTCTGACGAATGCCCAACGCTTGCACATTCTCAAGAGCAAACTTTGCCGCTTCGTCTGGTGACTGTTCAGCCCAGTTTTCAAATCCAGCTTCCAGCAGGGCTGCTCGGGTCTTGTAGCTATCCAGTTCATCAACCGCTGCAATCGCTTCATGTGGGTCACCCCTGAACCAAAGACCGACCGCCTCAACAAATGCAGACTGAGCCACTCCTCTTTCCGTTCCCCAATCGGGGCGCTCTTGGAGTCGTGCGATGGCTAAACGAGCGGCTGCCTCAGGTCTCGTGCGGGCAATTTCGAGCAGTGTCTGCGAAGCTTCGGCTACGTTGCTGTCCTTCCATTGAAGCCGCTCGAGTCCCGTAAGGGCTTCAACCGGGTTAGTGCTGGCTAATCGGCTGAGTTCTTTTATAAGTCGCTCCCCCTCAACGGATTCTATTCCATGAATCCCAGAGGCCGAGGTCGCCAATTGATCCGAGTGCGGCTGACCGACTAAAAACAGCCTCAACTTGTTAGCCATTGAGTCTTTGGCCAAGAGGCCTTCTG
The DNA here is from genome assembly GCA_964633135.1 of uncultured Puniceicoccaceae bacterium. Lineage (GTDB taxonomy): Bacteria > Verrucomicrobiota > Verrucomicrobiia > Opitutales > Puniceicoccaceae > Puniceicoccus. The sequence continues at coordinate 3,481 of CAZWFJ010000032.1, forward strand.
CTTCCACCCAATTCCAAAACGCCTGTTCGTCATAAGCTTTCAAGAAACGGATCGCCAGCGAAGAATCGAGTTGTCCGCTCAGCCAGTCATGATCTTCGCGCAATTGCTCTGCAAGGGCATCAGCATCAACTTCGATCCAACGAACAATTAATAAATCGAAAGCGTGATGCGACCAAAGCTCTCCTCTCGAATACGCATCGATCAAAGCATTGTAAAAGGCTTGAAATTCATGGGTTTTGAGATCAGACAAATGCTCTAGCCAAGAAGCACCGGTTACAGCTATTTGAGCGGTGTCCCGCAGCTCTTCTTGATCGGTCTTTTTTTCACATCCGGCCAAAGCAACCAATATCCAAAGGCAGAAACAAATGCGAACACCGCGACGATATTCAGGAGCAGAACCTTTCACTACCTCAATCTCCTAGCTGCGATTGAAAACTCAGGCAATCGTTCTCTACAGCAAAACTTCTTCTCGGACACAACTTAGACCTATATTTGTTTGCCTCAGCTGTCGTCGGCCATTCCTGAATCGATCAATCCGCATCATCACAAGAAAAACAAATATTCAGAAACAAAACAACAGGAAATTTTCAGGACACACAAATTTCCAGGACACGCGCCGAAATTTCAAACAACTATCGACTATTACACTGGAAATCAAGAAGAGTCTACATTTGACAAAGGAAAAGTGAAGAACGCCAATGACGGGGCGCAAACCTTCGGAAGTGGAAGCTTCGCCGCGAGCAGCGCGCACAACCTCTTGGACCAGGGCAACAGCTGGGCCTGGAGGACGACGCGAACCGCAACCACCTCGACGCGGCACAATTCCTCCCACGACGGAGTGGAAAACTGCTCAAATACGCCTTCAACATGGACTCAGAAGCGAACTCGCTGGACCGTGCGGACATCTCGGTCCTGCCGCCGGGGGGCACGGCCGGCCAATAACGCTTGGATGCGAAATTTATTGTGGCACACATCAAATTATTAGGACAGTTCTCTTTGTGGATATTGCTTTTATTCTTTTTAATGGTGAACTTCGGAACCATGAAAACTTATAGGCTGTTTTTCTAAGGCAATGCATAAAATTACCCTCGACGACCTCGTCTTTAAACCAGGTTAACATTTTGGTGCGCCAATTTTTTTTTGAAAAGAAAGCAAACATTTGATACAACGCAGGATTATTTTGAAAGGCATTGTAATTTTTTCTCATTATGAGTTAAGGGGTCTTCGCAGGAGAGGGCTTTACCTTCACTTGCGGCTAGGATGCTGCCGCACCTACTCAAAATCATGCTCGCAATCACCCCTTCCCGAACATGGCAAGGAATGTCGATCAGAAATGAGAACAGGTCCCGTCGCAAAGTCGGAAGCGGGTAAGTCGTTGTCCCCTTCAGCCAGATCGTAGGAATCGCTTATGGCCCTTGGGGTGTTCCGCTCTCAAAACGGCAGCTTTGGTTACAAGGTGGTCACAAATCCGGCGGTTTCTTGACCGCGAACCGTTACCCCTCTTATCACCAAGGGAACGAATCGCTGGCGGAGGTTACGGATAAGACAGGAAGAGTGGGAAACAGGCCGGAGATTGTTGCCAAACGTGAAACCAGAACGAATCCTGATCATACGCCTCAAGTCCATTGGGGATGTCCTGCAAACGCTTCCTGCGGTAAACGCGGTTCGGACGAGTCGGCCGGATGCGCACATCAGCTATCTGGTCTGCAGATCGAACGCGGAGCTTCTTAGTGGCTTCACGGCTGTCAACGAGGTGATTACGATCGACCGGGCGGCCCTGAAAACGGGATCCCGAGCCATTCCCGGTCTTGTCTCCATCATTCATCGAGTCTGCAGCAGGAGGTTTACGCATGTGATCGACTTGCAGGGCTACGGTGAGACGGCATGGCTCACCTGGATGTCCGGGGCCAAACAGCGTTGGGGTTCGGTCTATCGCTGTGCGCGCCGAATGGCGTATACGCAGGGTATTCGCCGGAGGGACGATATGCACGCTATTGATTGGAACCTGTGCCTGCTCCGCGAATGTGGTATGCCTGTCGGTGCTCCTGACAACACTTTCACACTTCCGGCAATTTATCGCGAGAAAGCGGAGCTTCTTTTTCGTCAGCAGAGGTTAGACCTTGGGAAGCCAACTCTTTTGATCCAGCCATTCACGAGCCGCGCGGAGAAAAATTGGCCCCTGGAGAAGTATCTTGCCGTCGCTGATTCCTTTCGCCGGCAGGGAGTCCAGATTCTCTTCTGCGGGGGGCCGGGCGATGTGGTCCGCCTCGATCCAGCCCGGATGCGTGGCTATCCAGTCATCGCGGGGGAACCGCTATTGGTAACGGCCGGGCTGATCTCGCTCTCCCGTCTTGTTCTCGGTGGTGATACGGGAATTCTTCATCTCGCCATTGCACTCGGTGTCCGGGTGCTCATGCTCTTCAATCGTCGGGCTTCCGAGCCGGGTTGCTCGATTCCTTATGGACATCCCGATTGGGTGGTGGACCCCACCGGTTTTGGGAATCTGACAGCGATCTCCGTTGATCGGGTCTTGGGGGCCTGCCGGGAGGCTTTGCCGGAGTACCCAAATGATGGCAGCAAGGTTTTATTTGCTGGCAACCAGGGGTGTAGATATGAGATTTCCTCCTGGGCCAACACGATCATCCCTTGCACGAAAGAGAACCTGGGTCCACCATCCCAACCGTGCCGAAACGCAATCAAGCAACCAAAATCGCTGTCATTGGTGGGGGGGCCGCCGGATTTTTCGCCTCGGTCACCGCAGCCGAGTCAAATCCCTCCGCCCGGGTGACCCTTTTTGAAAAAAGCAGCCGCTTCCTTGCAAAGGTGAAGATCTCAGGAGGCGGGCGCTGCAACGTTACCCACGCCTGCTTCGATCCGGTCGAGTTCGCCACGCACTACCCACGCGGCTCGCGCGAGCTGAAAGCAGCCTTCCACCGCTGGCAGGCTTCCGATACCGTCCGCTGGTTCGAGTCTCACGGCATGGCGATGAAAGCGGAGGGCGATCGAAGAATGTTTCCGGCAACCGATTCCTCGCAGACCGTCATCGACACCCTGATGCGAGCAGCCCGTGAGTCGGGCGTCGACCTCCAGACGGGAGTCGGTGTCCGGAGCATTGAGCCGACCCCAACGGGGATCTCTGTGGTCTTCGACAAGGGGCCGACCCAAACCTATGACCGGGTCTGCCTCGCCGTCGGAGGTTTAAAAGGCTCCCCTCTCTCCGGCGAGCTGCAACGACTCGGTCATACCGTCGAGCCACTTATCCCGAGCCTTTTCGCCCTGAATTGTTCCGACATTCGAACGCGTGGCCTTGCCGGAATCTCAGTCCCCCGAGCATCCGTTCGGATCCAAGGCTCTCAAAGATGGCACACAGGGCCTCTTCTCATCACTCACCGGGGCCTCAGCGGTCCGGCCATCCTCCGGCTGTCAGCCTGGGAGGCACACAAAGCCCATGAGAGCAACTATCACTTCCCACTGGAGGTCGCATGGACAGGCGAACACCGCACTGAGCCAATTCTCGCAGGGCTCCGCGAATGGACCCTCCACTCTGCCAAGCGTTTCCTAAAGAATTCTCCTCCATTTGAACTTCCTCAGCGCCTGTGGGAGCGACTGATCGTATCCGCCAAAGCCGACCCGGAAACAGCCTGGTCCCACGTTTCCAATCCTCAGCGAAATGCCCTCACCCATGAAATTGCCCAATCCTGTTTCACGATCATGGGCAAGACCACGAACAAGGAGGAGTTTGTTACTTGTGGCGGCGTCCGCCGCCGCGAGGTCGATTTTCGCACCATGGAGAGCCGCATCGTACCAAAGCTTCACTTTGCGGGCGAAACACTCGACATCGACGGAATCACCGGTGGATTTAACTTTCAAGCGGCCTGGACCACCGGGCGGATTGCAGGACTGGCGATGAGCGACTAACGTCCCATCAATTTCAACGGCCCTCACGATTTCCGATACTAAGAATTCAGAGCTTGTTCTTAGTAAAGCAGCTCCTCTACCTCATAGTCACCGCCGATGGCGAGGTACTCTGCCTCGCCGCAGAGTACGCTTCCGCCGAGGAGGCTACTGAAGAAGACGATCTTGGCGACGGCCACGGTTGTTTTCCAGACGGTGGACCCGAACTCCCAGGCCCGCTCTTGGTCGGCGGTAAAGGAGACGAGGTTGTTGAGTCTGACAATGGAGCGATGTTTGGACTGAATCCTCCGGATAAAGTGCTCCTCGGGGTCGTTGGTGCCACGAAAGAGGGTCAGGGTGGTTTGGGCCGGCTCCCGTCTCGCGCTCTCGTATTGGCAGTATTCATACAGCAGATCGAGCTGCGAGTCGATGGCATTGGTTCGGGCGTGGCCCCGCATCCGGTCGTAGGCGAAGCGGGCATCCTCCTCGCCATCGGGGCGGTTTCGCAGGGGTTTCCGATGGTAGGTGGGGACGACTCCGAATCGGCTCTGGACCCAGCTCTTGAGTGCGGCTCCCTCGATGCCATTGCTATCCATCCCCCACCCGTTGAGGAAGCGCAGGTAGCTATTGCGCAGGCTGCTGCGGCTGCTTCCGGTGTACTCCTTCCAATGGTGTAGAGCGAACTTCACGCAAAGGTAATCGTGAAAGACCTTGGCGCGCATCCGGCTGGAGTCGATGCGGTCGAGCTTTTTGAAAAGCCTGCGATTGGACTCGCGGACCCCGGCGAGGTGAAGCTCGCGGGGGTCGCGATTAAAGGAGGAAGAGGCAACCACCCATGCAGGCAGGTTGCAAAGGTTCATCCGGTGGTAGCCGAGAGTTGGCTCAACCCCAACCGTCGTCGTCGTCGTCATCGTCATCAGGGGTCCCGGCACTCGCGGTGGCGAGCTTCTCTAGACGACTCCACCGGGTATCGACCTGCTCTTGGGCGAGGGCAAAAAGGGCGGCGGCCCGCTCGGGCGAACTGCGTTCCAGGGTGCGGAAGCGGTTCTCCTTTCGCATAAACTCGGCCACTGGCACGGAGGGTTCGAACGAATCGAGCCGGAAAGCGGGCTGACCGCTGCTGAGCTTGCTGGGATCGTAGCGGTAGATCGGCCAGTAGCCACTTTCGACGGCGGCCCGTTGCCGGTCGGGGCCGAGAGCCAGGTCGATTCCATGAGCGAGGCAGGGACCATAGGCGAGCACGAGGGAGGGGCCGTCGTAGGCCTCGGCCTCACGGATTACCTCGATCGCCTGCTGCTCGTTGGCACCGAGGGCAATCTGAGCGACGTAGATACCGCCGTAGCTCATCGCGATCTGGGCGAGATCTTTCTTGGGGATGGTTTTGCCAGCGGCGGCGAACTTGGCGGACGCACCGGTCGGGGTGGCCTTGCTCGCCTGGCCTCCTGTATTTGAATAAACTTCGGTATCGAGGACCAGGACGTTGATGTTCTCCCCGGTGGCCAGCACGTGGTCGAGTCCACCAAAGCCGATGTCATAGGCCCATCCGTCACCGCCGAGAATCCAGGTGGTCTTGGGCACGAGGTAATCGATCTGCTGGAGGAGTCGTTTGGCGTCCGTCCGATCCACGGTTTTGAGGCGCGCCTTGGCCTCCCCGATCCGGGACCGATATTCGGGGGTCGAGGATTCGCCGGGGTTGAGAAGTGCGACGGAAAGATCCTCGCCGAGGCAATCGCGGCAGATCCCGACGAGTCGACGGGCACTCAGAGTGCGATGCTGGGCGGACAGGTGCAGGCCGAGACCAAACTCGGCATTGTCCTCGAAGAGGGAGTTCGCCCAGGCCGGTCCCCTGCCCTCGTCGTTTGAACAGTAAGGCGTTGTGGGAAGGTTGCCTCCATAGATGGATGAGCATCCGGTGGCGTTGGCGATCAAAAGTCGATCGCCAAAGAGCTGGGTCAAGCTGCGCACATAGGGAGTTTGTGTGCAGCCGGAGCAGGCACCGGAAAACTCGAACAACGGCTTGCGAAACGGAAGGTTCTTGGCCGTGACCTTAGCGTCGTCGATCGAATGCTCGGGGAGGGACTCAAAAAATGCCAACCGGACCTTTTCAGTTTCGAGAATCGCGTCGATCGGGGTCATCTCGATGGCTCGGCGGCCCTCGGCGTCGCGGGCCGGGCAAAGGTCCACGCAGGCCCGGCATCCCGTGCAGTCCTCCGGAAAGACTTGGAGGGTATAGGCCTTGCCCTTGCCATCGATCCCCTTGTATTCGGCGGAAGGAAAGCCGTCCGGCGCAAGTTCCAGGGCACCTTTCTCGTAAACGGCGGGACGAATGGCGGCGTGCGGGCAGAACATCGCGCACTTGTTGCACTGGGTGCAGGTCTCGGCATTCCAGACCGGGATCTCGGTTGCGATCTTGCGCTTCTCGAACTGAGAGGTTCCGGTAGGCCAGGTTCCATCGACGGGAAAGGCGCTCACCGGGAGCAAGTCGCCCTGGCCCGCGAGAAGGCGGGCGGTCACCTTGCGGACGAAGTCCGGCGAGTCTTCGGGGACCCACTCCATCGTAACAGCTGGTGCCGTGGCCACGGACGGGATATCCACTCGTTCCAGGTAGGCCAGCGCAGCGTCCACGGCGGCACAATTCATCTCGACGATCTTCGGACCCTTGCTGCCGTAAGTTTTCTCGATCGCTTGCTTGATCCGGGCAATGGCCTCCTGGGTCGGAATCACATCGCCCAGGGCGAAAAAGGCGACCTGCATGATGGTGTTGATCCGCCTGCCCATGCCAACCTCGCTGGCCACCTTATAGGCGTCGATCGTGAAGAGACTAGCCTTCCTCTTGATCAGGATCTCCTGGACCTCGAGCGGCAGCCGGTCCCAGACCTCGCCGGGAGTCCATGTGCTATTGATGAGAAAGGTCCCGCCGGTCTTGAGCTTGTCGACCATGTCGACGCGCCCGAGGAACTGAGGCTGGTGGCAGGCGATAAAATCCGCCTCGTCTATCAGATAGGGTGCCTTGATCCGGCCTTCGCCAAACCGGAGGTGCGAGGTCGTGAGTCCGCCGGATTTCTTCGAATCGTAAACGAAATAGGCCTGGGTGTTCAGGGTGGTGGCCTCGCCGATGATCTTGATTGTATTCTTGTTCGCTCCCACGGTGCCATCGGACCCGAGGCCGAAGAACATGGCCGCCTTGGTCCCGTCGTCTGCCAGGCGGAAATCGGGATCAAAATCGAGTGAGAGTCCGGTCACATCGTCCCGAATGCCCACGGTGAAGTGATCCTGCGGACGTTCCTGCAGCAGGTTATCAAACACCGATTTGGCCATGGCGGGCGTAAACTCCTTCGAGCCGATCCCGTAACGCCCGCCGACCACCACCGGGTCAATGGTGCGGCAGTTATTCGGGCAGCGGACACCTTTGCGAAAAGCGAGCGAAACGTCGAGGTACAGGGGTTCGCCGAGCGACCCGGGCTCCTTCGTCCGGTCCAGAACGGCTACTGATCGGACGGTTTCGGGGACGGCATTGTGGAAGGCATGAGCGAAAAACGGACGGAAAAGCCGGACTGCGACGACCCCAAACTTGCTCCCGGTAGTGGCGTTGAGGTGCTCAGCGGTCTGGGCGGCGGTCTCGACCCCCGAACCCATCATGACCACGACCTGCTCTGCCTCGGGATGTCCGTAGTATTCAAAAAGATTATACTTCCGACCGGTCAGGAGGGCGAAATGATCCATTAGGGACTGAACGATCGCGGGCGTCTTCTTCACGAAGCTGTTCACGGCCTCGCGGGTCTGAAAGTAGGTGTCCGGATTCTGCGCCGTTCCCCTCACGGTGGGCTGGTCAGGGGTCAGCGCCCGCCCGTAGAAGGCCGCCAGTGCTTCGGGGTCCAGGAGGCTCTGGATCACCGAATCCGGCAGGTCATCGAGGGAATTGTATTCATGCGAAGTGCGGAAACCGTCAAAGAAGTGCATGAAGGGCAACCGGCTGGCGAGACTGGCCGCATGGGCAATCGCCGCCATATCCTGTGCCTCCTGCACGGAGTTGGACGCGAGTTGGGCGATCCCCGTCTGGCGGCAGGCCATGACATCGCTGTGGTCCCCGAAGATCGAGAGGGCGTTGGTCGCGATCGAGCGAGCGGAAACGTGGAAGACGCTCGGAGTCAGCTCGCCGGCCAACTTGTACAGAATGGGGATCATCAGGAGAAGGCCCTGCGAGGCGGTGAAAGTCGTGCTCAGGGCACCGCCCATCGCGGTGCCGTGAAGGGTGCCAGCCGCCCCACCCTCGCTTTGCATCTGCATCACCCGGGGGAGTTCACCCCAGAGATTTGGCTTCCCGGCGGCGACCCATTCGTCGCAAAGTTCGGCCATCGAGGTGGAGGGGGTGATTGGATAGATCGAGATCAGCTCGCTCATCCGGTAGGCCACCCGTGCCACGGCTTCGTTGGCGTCAAGGGTGATTCGTTTGGATGTGTCTTCGATGGCCATTGTATTTTTGTTTGGTGGAGTGGTGGAGTTGTGAAGTTGTGAAGTTGCGGGATGGTGAGTGGTACGTTAGGCTTTTACGCCGTAGACTCCGGCCATGGTTCGCCAGAAATTCTTGGACCAGCCGATATAGCTGACCATAAAGTCGGCACCCAGGTCCGTGCGTTCCATGACGGGGGTCGCGCCCAGTTCGGCGAGTTTCGCGTCGACCTGTTTACCGCACTGGCAGAAGAGCGGATACTCGGTGTCGCCCAGAGCGAGAACGGTGTATTGTTTCCCGGCCAGGGAGACATCTGTTTTTGCGAGATGGCGGCAAAAGGTCGCGCACTTCGGGGGCGGCACCCCGTCGTCCCATGTCGAGATGATGATCACAAAGGGATGATCGATGGCCTCCAGGGCGGAGACATCACAACCGGCGAGATCGACCACGTCGACCTCCACCCCGTTCTTTTCGCCCTTTTTCGCCACTTTCTGGGCGAGTCCGCGGGAATTTCCCGTTTCGGTTCCGTAGAATACAGTGAGTTTCATATTGTTTTCTGTTTAGTTGGTTGGTCGGAGATCAAACGGCGACTTTTGGGGTTGTCGATGGCGGGCAGATGGCGGCTCCGATATCCATCTTTGGCTTGGCCCAGAGATAGGTTCCGGTCGCCACACCGCCGGTGAGCCGGAGAGCTTCGACCATCTGCCGATCGCTCTCGCTGGTCTCGCACAGGAAGCATTCCTTGAAGTCGGAGGCGGTTGAGTTGCACTTTCCCTGATAGAGCATCTTGCAGGCCAATACCAGGTCGGACTCATCATATTCGGATGCGCCCTGAACAGAGGTGAGCCGGTAGAGGCTGACTTGGGCCAACGCCTCGGGGAGCATATCGATCAGGATTGCGTGGTTCTCCACATTCAGATCGCCGTCGATCAGTTGGATAATATCCGCCGGACGCAGCTCCCATGCGAACGGGGTCTCCACATCGCGATTCCGGGTGAGAAAGCGGGCCAGAAGGCCCTCTTTACCCGTGAGCTTGATGGGCTGTTTCCGCTCAAAGCGAGAACCATTTTTTGAATAGAGCCAGAATGCCATAGTCTTCAGGATGTAGTTGTATTATCGAGAGAGAGAAGAATTCGAACCAGCTCGGCATCGGTCAGTGCCCGGCCCAGTTCGGTCGCGGCCACCCGAATACGGGGCAGAAGTTGCTCGGCCTCGGCGCGGGTGATCGACCTGCCGACCTCGGCCGCCCTGGCGACGATCGCTCGACTGCTGGAGTGTCGGCCAATGATGTGGCCCGGACGCCGTCTTCCGATCGCCTCGGGAGGCAACACCTCGTAGCTGCTGGAGTCGGCCATCATACCGGTGCAGTGGATCCCCGACTCGTGCATAAAACTTCCGAGTCCGGTCACTGGCTTGTTCCAACGAAGCCGACGATCGGAGGCACGGGCGACGAGATCGCTGAGGGCGGCGAGTCCGCTGATTTTAAGGCCGAGATCCCTCCCCATGCTGTAGAGCATGGCCACAGCTACCTCCTCGAGCGGCGCGTTGCCGGCCCTCTCGCCCAGGCCATTGACCGTCACACTCGCACAGTCGGCCCCGGCCTGAAGGGCGGCCAGGGTGTTGGCAGTGGCCATGCCCAGATCATTATGGCCGTGGAATTCGATCTCAATATCGGCCCGGGCGCGGAGTCGGACAATCCGGTCATGGGTCTCCAGCGGATTCAGGCGTCCGGTTGTATCCGCGAAGCGGACACGCCGGGCACCCTGTTTCTGGGCCACCTCGAGAAAAAAGCTGAGAAAGTCCGGGTCGGCCCGGGAGGCGTCCTGGGCACCGATGGTAAAATACTCGAAGTGATCGGCGGCCAGGCTGCTAATCCTCTTCATCGTGCGGAAAACCCATGCCTGATCCTTCCGCCAGATCCGCTGGTGCAACTCGCTGGCCGGAAGAGAAAAGTGAAACCCGTGGGCACCCGAATCGACTGCGGCCCGGAGGTCGGCCACCGTGGCCCGCCCCCAGGTCAGAATCTTGCAACCGGGTTTCGAATCGACAATGGCCAGGATGTGGGCGCACTCTTCGGGTCCCATCGCCGGGATGCCCACCTCCAGTTCGGAGATGCCAATCGCGGCGAGTTCGTGGGCAATGCTCAGCTTTTCCGAGAGCGAAAAGACCACCCCGGCGGCCTGCTCGCCGTCGCGCAAGGTTGTGTCGATCAAGTAAGCCATTGCCGAATTCCTCTGTCCTAGCCCGCAATCAGATTCTTCTCGCAGGTCTCGCCTTCTTCGATGGCGTCCAGAATCTCGTCGATCAAATCCTCGGTAGCGTTCTCGTAAAAGTGGCCTCCGGGATAATCAATCACGACCGGCCCCCGGGTACACATGTTAAGACACCCCGTCATGGACACCTCGACTCCGTCGAGCATGCGGTCCTGAATCTCGCTCTGGGCGTAGGAGAGCAGGGAGACCGACTCTTTGTTGCAGCAAACTCCTTTGAGTTCGCCAGTGGCGCGGGCACTCCCGCAGATGAAGAGATGATGGGCTGGTTTGTTCATGATTCTGTTTGATGTGGTGGATGTGGTTGTGTCGAAAAAGCTCTCTACGATCTCCTGGAAATCGTCATTCTGCTTTCGGTTTTCTAGTTTACGATTTCGTCATTCAATTTTCGTCATTCTGGCTTCGTCATTGAAGTTTCGTCATTCGAATTTCGGATTTCTAGTTTCGTCATTCTGGTTTCGGTTTTCGTCCTTACTCCTTAGTCATTAGAAATTAGAGATCGCCTCGGTTCGTCCTCATCCGCAGCCGGTGCCGTCACCGCCGCAGGACACGCCGGCACCGCAGGCTTTGAACTCTCGCTTCAGGGAGGGAGCCAGTGGCTGCGAATGGAAGATATGGGAGAGGCCGTCGTCGATCATGCCGGCCATCTCGATGACCTGGACACCGCCTTTGGTGAGGGCTGCCTTGGGTGAGGATCCGGCCGCATTGACAAGAATGGCCCGGCAGTCCTTAAGGGTATCGGCGAGAGCACCCCAGCGGTTGTCGCGTCCGCCTGGAGGGGGTGCCGGGCGCGTGTCGATCTGGACGAATTCCTCCTCGTCCTCGGGATCGATCCCGAAGATGGTGAATTGCCTTGCCTCGCCCAGGTGCTGGTTCACGAGCATCCCCTCGCGGGAGGCCACCGCCACGTAGGGGCGGTCCTGCTTCGGGTCGAGCGGCATCCGGGAACAGCTTTGGATCAGCTCGTGAATATCCTCGCTCATCGGCTCGGTCAACTTGCCGATCGCATCGGCCCGGCAGCGGGCGCAGTGGGTCATCTGATCAACATAATCGCCACACTTCAGGCGAAGGGCGAAGCGCATCTTGGCATCGGGTTCGGGAAGATGTTCGAAAACGGTATCCTTCGTCGGGAGAAGTGGGATACAATTCATGATGTCTGCCCCCATCCCGGAAACGGTTTTGGCGATCTCGGGGATGTGCTCGTCGTTTACTCCCGGGACGATGATGGAGTTCACCTTGGCAATCATTCCGTAGGCCTTGATCCAGCGGATCGCCTGGAGCTGCTTCTCGATCATGATTTTTCCGGCCTCTGTGCCCCGGTGGATGCTGGTACCCTCGCGTGCCCATGCGTAGATCTTGCCGGCGATCTCTGGATCGGTCCCGTTCATGGTGATGGTCACATGACTGACCTGAAGCTCCGCCAGCTCTTTCACATAATCCTCCGTCAGCCCGAGTCCATTGGTCGAGAGGCAGAGAATCATTTCCGGGAAGGCCTCGCGAACCAGGCGGAAGGTCTCCATGGTGGCCTCGGCGTTTGCGAAAGGATCACCGGGGCCGGCGATCCCGACCACCGCGATGTCACCGCGAATCTCCATCACCTTCTCGAGATAGGCCAGGGCCTGGCCGGGGGAGAGAACGGTGGAGGTGACCCCGGGGCGGCTCTCGTTGACACAGTCAAAGTCCCGGTTGCAGTAATTGCACTGGATGTTGCAGTTTGGGGCGACGGGAAGGTGGATGCGCCCGTGGGTCGAGCAGGCCTCCTTGTTGAAGCACGGATGGTTGTCCAGATTGATCTGGGAGGGAGTCGGAGGGGATTCTACCGGGAGAGTGGTATCATCGAGTGATTCAAGGTCGTTGGTTTTCATAAGGATCGTAAGAGCTTCGTCATTCATGTTTCGTCATTGATCATTCCGCGAAGCGGTTACAGATAGCTGTATCCGGTTTCGGAGGACTCCTGTTTGGCTTCGAGGACGGCATTGACGACCCGGTCGAAGAGTTCCTGGGTGCCGCGATAACCCACGTAGAGTCTGCGCTGACCTCCGATGCGGTCGTGAATGGGAAAGCCGCACCGCAGGAGGGGAATACCCAGTTCGCGGGCGAGGGGGTAGCCTTTGCTGGAGCCGATCAGGAGATCCGGCTTGAGTTCGCGAGCGCGGAGGGAAAGCCGGGCGTGATCGACTCCGGCCAGCGCCTCAATGTCGGTAGGGTCACCCTCGACCTCCTTGCCGATGATCTCGGCCCACTTCGGGATCTTCGATCCGGTAGCGCAGAGGACGGGCCGGATTCCGATTTCACTGAGGAAGGCGGCCATTGCGATCACGAAGTCAGGTTCGCCGTAGACGGCCGCGGTCTTGCCAGAAAGGTACTTATGGGCGTCGATATAGGAGTCGACGAGGCGACCGCGTTCCTCGACCAGGGCCGTTGGCATCGGGTTACCAGAAATCTCTGCCAGTGAGGTAAAGAATTCGTCGTTGAGGCGGATTCCCAGCGGCCAGCCGAGGGCGTGACGGGGCACCCCGCACTCCTTCTCCAGGAAGGTACCCGCGCTCTCCCGCGCCCGGGCCTGGGTGTGGCTGAGTTCGAGGGTAGCTGCGGAGGCACCCATTTCCTCGATCTCGTCGAGGGAGGTGCCGCCGGGCGAAATGCGGTGATAATCGTCCCAGCTACCGCCCTCCAGTGTCGAGCTGTAATCCGGCAGGAGGACGCTTCTCAACCCGTACTGGCCGCAGAGTTCGCGGAGGTGCCGGAGATCTGCACAGGACATCATGGCCGGGATGATGTTGACCCGATGGGGCAGTTTGAAATGAGAAGGCCGGGCGAAATTCTTGACGACGGCCAGGGTGGTGGCGAAGTATCCATCGCTGTGGGTCCCTGTGTATGCCGGAGTGGATACGTTTACCAGCGGTGGACCATCGGTCTCATGATTGTCCTGGTAGGTCTTGATCATGCCGAGCATGTTGTCGCCGATCGTCTCGGAGAGGCAGGTCGTGGCGACTCCGATCATCTCCGGCTGGTATTGGCTGATCACGTTGTCGATCCCGATCTCGAAATTCCGGGCACCCCCGAAGATCGCATCGTCCTCGCTGAAACTGGAGGAGGCGATGTCGACCGGCTCGCGAAAGTGGCTGATCAAATTGCGGCGGATGTAGGTAGCGCAGCCCTGGCTCCCATGGAGAAAGGGGAGACAGCCTCGGATGCCCTTAAACACCATCGCCGCGCCCAGCGGGGCACAGACCTTGCAGGCGTTGCGGGTGGCGGACTCCGGAAGAGGTCCGGAGGTCGGGCGTTCTTCGGCGGTCTGCGTGTCTGGATTTAAATGGACCATTTTTGAGGGCTGATGAGTTGTAAGGTCGTGACGGGTTGTAGGAGGCTGCGGTTCGGTGGTGGTTGGATTGGTTGAGTACTCTTTCCAGTGGCTTAGGTGCTGAACGGTTCTTCGAGATTCGTCATCTCTTCCTCAGCCTTCAGGCGGCTGCGCCGGGGGGCGAATTTCCAGACCGGGCTGAGGACACTGCGGGCGACCTCGTCGGCGAAGTGGAGCATACCTTCGAAGCCTGCCAAGGGGATTTTGCGCTCGTGGTTGTGATCGCAGAAGGCGACGCCGAGTTTATAGGCGATCGGGCGTTCCTTGACTCCGCCGATGAACAGGTCCACATCCTTCGAAAGCACGAACTTAGCCAGCTCGAGCGGATTCGAGTCGTCGACAATGACCGTGCCGGGATCGCAGATTTCCTTGAGCTGATCGTAGTCCTCCTGGTTGCCGGTCTGGGTGCCGGCGAGGACGGTCTTCATCCCGAGTGCCCGCAGAGCGAGAACGAGGGAAAAGGCCTTGAAGGCTCCCCCTACATAGAGAGCGGCTTTCTTGCCCTTGAGCTGCTTCCGGTAAGCCTTGATCCTCGGCGCATACTTGGCGATCTCCTCGCGGACAAGTGCTTCAGCCCTGGCCATCATCTCGGGATCGCCAAAGAACTCGGCCGTGTCGTAGAGGGCCTGGGCGGTATCTTCAAAACCGAAGAATGAGACCCGCTTCATCGGGATGCCGTGGTTCTTTTCGAGAAGTTTCGACAGATGGGTCATCGACCCCGAGCACTGCACGAGGTTAAGGGAGGCTCCGTGACAGCGGCGAAGGTCATCGACCCGGCCATCGCCCGTAATCGTGGCCACCACTTCGACCCCGATCCGCTCGAAATACTGGCGGATCATCCAGGCCTCACCGGCGATGTTGAACTCGCCCATGAGATTGATGCTGTATTGGGAAATGCCCTCTGTGCTGCCTGTTCCGACGAGCTTGTAGGCGGCCTCGCAAGCCGCCTGATAGCCGCTCTTTTTCGTTCCCTTAAATCCGGGCGAATCCACCGGAATGCAGTCAATCCCGGTCTCCCGAGCGACGGATCGACAGATCGCCTGAACATCGTCTCCGATCAAGCCGACGATGCAGGTCGAATAGACAAAGGCCGCTTTGGGACGATAATACTCGATCAGCTCGAGCAGCGATGCCTTGAGCTTCTTCTCCCCACCGAAGATTACTTCCTTCTCGGCCAGGTCGGTCGAGAAGCTGTTGCGGTGAAGTTGCGGCCCGGAGGAAAGGGCACCGCGAATATCCCAGTTGTAGGCGGCGCATCCGATCGGCCCATGAACGATGTGAAGGGCGTCGGCGATCGGATAAAGCACTACCCGCGACCCACAGAACGCGCAGGCCCGCTGGGTGACGGCACCGGCAGTGCTCTTGCGATCACAAGTAAACTCCTTCCCGGATCCCTTGGTCCAGACCTGGGTGGTGCGGGACTCCAGGACTTTGATATTCTCAAGCGAAGTAGCGGGTTGCATCGGAATGACTAATGAATAATGACTAATGTCTAATGTCTAAAAGGCTCGATTCTTACGGTGAATCGACGGATTTTAAAACCATGGATAAACGACCGAATTACGATCTTGAGGAGCGAACGGCTCTTTTCGGAGAGGCAGTTATCGATCTTGTACGTTCCATTCCAGTGGACTGCGTCACCCGGTCGCTTATTGATCAAGTCACTCGATCGAGCACAAGTGTTGGTGCTAATTACTGCGAGGCTGATGATGCTTATAGCAAAAAGGAATTCTTGCACAAAATCGGTTATTGCCGAAAGGAAGCTAGAGAGACTAAACATTGGCTTCGGATGATTGCCCGAGCGGTTCCGGCTAAACGCGACGAAGTATCGAAGCTCTGGCAGGAGGCGAAGGAACTTCACCTGATCTTCGTTGCGATTATTAGAAACGGCAGCTAGGCTTTGCATAATATTCGTCCTCAGACATTAGTCATTAGGATTTAGACATTAGTCATTAGTCCTCAGACATTAGCCATTAGCCATCCCCACCTCTCCCCCGCCGAGTTCCTTCACAATGTGCCGGTCGAGGTTATAGGTTGCGCCCGAGCATTCGGCCCGTTTTGTGAGGGTGACCATCGTATCGGCCCAGGACTCCTCTTCGACCTGCTCTTCGATCAACTCCAGGAGGAGCGGATGGGAGGGGTAGTCCTTCACCTCGGTGGCGATTTCGTAACACTGGTGGATGTTGGCACTGTTGCGCTGCTCCAGGGTCCGGGCCAGCTCGGCCACTTCGGTGAGTCTCCCGAACTCGGTGACCGGGCTGTGAATCTCGGACAGCTTTGGCATGACTCCCCGGTCGAGCAGGTGGCGGATGAACTTTTCCGCATGTTCGAGTTCCTCGGCTGCCTGGTCGGAGAAGAACCTGGCGAAGCCGTTGAAGTCTCGGTCGTCGCACCAGATGGACATGGCCCGGTAGGAGTGCGATGCGAATAGTTCGTGGTTGGCCTGATCGGTAAGGGCGGCTTGGATGGATGGATTCATTCGAATGATGGTGTGCTCGTTATTTTGATTTCTTCGTTCCTCATTCCGCGAAGCGGTCAAAGAATGAGTTCGATGTCCTGATCGGCGTCCTCACGGTCGCGCTTATCGAAGAAGGCATCGGTGATTTTTTCGACCAGTCGCATCGCGCCGGCATAGCCCAGGGTGGGAAAGGCCCGGTGACCCACGCGGTCGAGGATCGGAAAGCCAAAGCGCACGAAGGGCAGTTCCTCGGACTTGGCGACAAACTTGCCGTAAGTGTTCCCCATGAGGAGGTCGACCGGGTTGACCTTGATCCATTGGTGGAGGAAGTGGATGTCGCTGTTGGCGCGGACTTCCACGGCTTCATTGACCGGTTTGCAGATATCGCGGATCTTCTGCTCCCACTTCTTCCCCGGGGAGCCGGTGATCACGATAGCGGGCTCCATGCCGATCTCGACGAGGAAGGAGACCATACTGGTGAGGTGGTCCGGATCGCCAAAGAGAGCCACTTTCTTCTGGTGAAGATACTGGGACATGTCGCTGATCATGTCGATCAGTCGGCCCCGCTCGCGCTCGAGGGTCTTGGGGACACTGGTGTCGCCGGCCAGGCGAAGGGCATTGACGAAGCTGTCCGTGGCGCCCACCCCGATCGGCAGCTCAAGGACCTGCGAGGGCACCGAACATTTCTTTTCCATGGCGTCCGCCGCAGGCTTGCTCGCGAGCGGTCCGAGAGCGACCGAGAGGAAGCTGTCCCCCATCGCTTTCAGTTCGGTGATGCTTGTTCCACCGTCTGGATACATTTCATACTTGCCGTCCATCGCGCTGTCGAGCACGTCGGACGTGTCCGGTGCCATGATCAACTCGACGCCGACGAGGGCGGCCAGTTTTTTCAACTCCCGCATGTCCGCTGGTTCGACCCAGCCCGGGAAGAGGTTGATCACATTCTTGGTCTCGCCGGTCGATTCGGCGAGGTATTTCACGAAGGCCTCGCACTGATTGCTGAAGCCGGTGATGTGGCTGCCGACAAAGCTCGGCGTGTTCGTATGGATGGCGATCTTGCCCTCGGGGATGACCCCTTCGGCGGCCGATTTCTTGATGATGGTCGGAATGTCATCGCCGATCACCTCGGATAGGCAGGTGGTGTGAACGGCCACGATATCTGGCTCATAGATCGAGAAGATGTTGCTCAGGGCGGTCTTCAGGTTGGCCAGGCCGCCGAAGACGGAAGCTCCCTCGGTGAACGAGCTGGTCGTGGCGACAACCGGTTCCTTGTAGTGGCGGGTCAGGTGGCTGCGGTGGTAGGCGCAGCACCCCTGGGAGCCGTGAGAGTGCGGCATGCACCGGCTGATGCCGAGGGCGGCATACATGGCCCCTATGGGCTGGCAGGTTTTGGCCGGATTGACCCGGAGTGCCTTGCGCTCCCGGATTTCTGCTGTGGTTCCTTCTAGCATGGTATTGATTCTCCAGTAATTGGTTTTCGGTGATGGATTCAGGCGGTGGCCGCGACAGTGGTGGGTTCGGAAGCCGGGGCGGCGACGGCTTCGTCCTGCCACGGTGCCCGGGTGAGTTTCCAAACGCGGGAGGAGGTCATGCGGTCGATCTCCTTGAAGAAGTTGATCGCCCCCTTGAACCCAGCGTAGGGACCGCCGTAGTCGTAGGAGTGGAGCTGCTTGCAGGGCACACCCATTTTCTCGATGACGTATTTATCCTTTACCCCGGAGCCGATGATGTCCGGCTTGTAGAGTTCGATCAGCTTCTCCAACTCGTGGTGAGAGATGTCGTCGATGACCAGAGTATCCTTCGCCATCTGGCGCATCATCCCCTCGTAGTCCTCGAAGGTAAACCCGGACTCCTCCAGTGCCTTCTTGCGGTCCGCGTGGCTTGCGTTGAAGCGTTCGGGATCGGCCTCGACCTTGAGGTCCTCAATGTTGCGGGTGTCGGCGTCGACCTTGATATTCGGCAAAACGTCGCGACCCTCGTAGTCGTCGCGGTGGGCAAACTCGTAGCCGGCGGCGATGACTTTCATCCCCATGTCGTTGAAGAGATCCTGGTAGTGGTGTGCCCGGCTCCCCCCGACGAAGAGGGCTGCGGTCTTGCCCGTGGTGCGGGTAGAGACATCCTCGAGCACGGGGCGCACCTCCGACATCTCCTTGGCGATGACCTCCTCGACCTTGTCGATCAGTTCCTTGTCGCCGAAGTATTGGGCGATCTTGCGAAGGGATTTCTTGGTGCCCTCGACGCCGATGAAGTTGACCTTGAACCACGGGATCCCGAACTTCGTCTCCATCATCTCGGCCATGTAGTTGATCGAGCGGTGACACATGACGACGTTGAGGTCGGCCATGTGGCAGTTGGTGATGTCGTCGTAGCTCACCCCCCCGGAGAGGGTGCCGATGATCTTGATCCCGCAGAGAGCGAAGATCCGGTCAATCTCCCACGCATCCCCCCCGATGTTGTATTCACCGAGGACGTTGATCTTGTACTTCTGCTCCACAGGGGTGTCGTCCAGCCCGATCATGTGCTTGAAGACCCCGTTGTTGGCGATGTGGTGGCCGGCCGATTGGCTGACCCCCTTGTAGCCCTCGCAGGAGAAGCCGAAAACGTTGATGCCGAGCTCCTTCTTCATCTTGGCGCAGACGGAGTGGATGTCGTCCCCGATCAGACCCACCGGGCAGGTGGCGTAGACGCTGATCGCCTTGGGCTTGAACTCCTCGTAAGCCTCGCGGATGGCCAGCTCGAGCTTTTTCTCACCGCCGAAGACAATCTGGTCCTCCTGCATGTCGGTCGACATGCTGTATTGCAGGAAGTTGGTCTCCCCCTCCTGACGAATCTTGGTGAGATTCCGGCGGGAGAGCCAGCTATACCAACCGCAACCGACAGGGCCATGGGTGATGTGGAGGACGTCGTAGATCGGCCCGATCACCACGCCCTTGCAGCCGGCGTAGGAACAGCCGCGCTGGGTGATGATACCGGGCACGGTGCGGCTGTTCGCACCGATCTCGGCGGGTGTACCCGGAGTCTCGTTGACGAGCACCTGCTTATTTCTCTTGCGGAGCGTCTTCTTCGGATAGATCCCGAGCATTTGCTCGCGGGCTTCGGCGGCCGTAGGTCCGTGGGGACCCATCGGCGATTCGCTGGAATTGGTGGTTTCGGACATGGTGTTGGTGAGTTGAATTCTGGTTGTGGATGAGTGGGGGACGGAGACCCTGGTGCTGCACCGGGCCTCCGCCCTCACGCGTTTGAGTCGGATCAGCTAAAGAGGCCGAACTCCATCAGCAGTTGCTCCAGTTCCTCGATCTCCATTGGACTCGGGATGACCCGCAAGGTGTTCTGGTCGATGTTCTTCGCGAGCGTGCGGTATTCCCCGGCCTGGCCGCAGTCCGGATTCCAGTCGATGACGGTCTTGCGGTTGATTTCCGCCCGCTGGACATCGTTGTCGCGGGGCACGAAGTGAATCATCTGCGTGCCGAGACGACGGGCGAACTCCTGGATCATTTCCGCCTCGCGGTCGCAATTGCGGCTGTTGCAGATCAGGCCACCGAGCCGGACGACACCGTTCTCGGCGAATTTCAGAATCCCCTTGCAGATGTTGTTGGCCGCATACATAGCCATCATCTCGCCGGAGCAGACGATGTAGATTTCCTCGGCCTTGCCTTCGCGGATCGGCATGGCAAAGCCCCCGCAGACCACGTCCCCGAGCACGTCGTAGAAGACGTAGTCGAGTTCGTTTTCCTCATCGTAGGCACCGAGTTGTTCGAGCATGTTGATCGAAGTTATGATGCCGCGACCGGCACAGCCGACACCCGGCTCGGGTCCGCCCGATTCGACACAGAGACTGTTGCAGTAACCATCGTGGCGAATGTCCTCCAGCTCGACGTCTTCGCCCTCTTCACGAAGGGTGTCGAGCACGGAACGCTGGGACAGACCCCCGAGGAGAAGGCGGGTCGAGTCCGCTTTCGGATCGCAGCCGACGACCATCACCTTCTTGCCCATTTCAGCAAGTGCGGCGACCGTGTTCTGCGTGGTGGTGGATTTGCCAATGCCGCCTTTGCCGTAAATGGCGACTTTGCGCATGACTTTATCGACGACTTTGTCAGCCGTGGGTGCTTCAAGTGTGGAGACCATAATGTTTTGTTTTCTTGTGTTGTGATTGGATTTAGAATCGCCAAACCCTATTACAGATCTCGTGCCAACTTTTCTTCCGAACTCGCAAAGCGTTGTCCGAAAACAGGATAAAAATTACCAAACCCGAATTCCCCTGAATTTCGGCCCCGCCAGGCCTCCGATACCACCTCGGTTTCCTACATTTACGAAGTCGCGTAGGGAGGAATCCTACCAAAATGTCGGATCCCACCGGACCGGTCCGGGTTATCACTCCCTTCAGCAATACTTATAGTCATTCCGTATCAGGAAAGCAGCCGTTTTAAGGCCTCCGATCCGGGCTTTAGGCACCGTTTAAGCTCCTCTCCCCGGTGAAATGGGAGCGAACTTTAAATGCAAGGGAAAGGACTGCGATCTGGCAGCGGTCGGACCTTCTCACGAAACGATTGATAGCCCGATCGGATTGAACTGCCGGTCGGTTCAGGAGCTGAGCCTCCTCTTTGCCGTGAGCCAGACCCTCGAGAAGAGTTTCGACTTGTCGGAAATCGTAAAGCCCCTGCTGCGCCGTCTCCGCGATATGATGGGGATGGAGCGGGGCACGATCGCGATCTTGAACCGGGACACCGGGGAAATCCTCCTCTCCGATGCGATCGGAGTGCCGAGGGGCGTTTCCGCCGCCCGGTATTTTGACCTCATCCGGCCCCAGCTCCAGCGCACAGTCGCCAAGGCCGAGGCCGTGGTAACCCCGAATTTGCAGGAGTGGGCGCAGGAATATTGTCAGGAGGAAGGATTGCTTAAAGAGATGCAAATCCATGACTCCACCGGTCTCATCAGCGTACCACTCAAGTTCGGGGAGGACGTGATCGGGACCCTGAGCGTCGAAAGACTGCGCGATCGATTGAAGGGCTGGGAAGCCGATGTTCGCTTGCTGACCATGATCGCATCGGTCATCGCCCAGGCCGCACGCCTCCGGCAGGATGCCGCCGAACAGATCGAGAGCCTCCGTCGCGAAAATTCGCGGCTCCAGGAGGAGATCGCCCAGGACTTCCGTCCACGCAATATGATCGGCACCGCCGATTCCATGCGCTCGGTTTACTATCACGTCGAACAGGTCGCGCAGAGCATCACCACGGTATTGATTCGCGGTGAAAGCGGGACCGGCAAGGAGCTGGTCGCCAAGGCACTTCACGAGAAGAGCGACCGGGCGAAAAAGGCATTCGTTAAGGTGAATTGCGCCGCCCTCCCCGACTCCGTGATCGAGAGCGAACTCTTCGGCCACGAAAAAGGTGCCTTTACAGGGGCACTTTCGATGCGAAAGGGCCGCTTCGAACTCGCTCACGGAGGGACCATCTTTCTGGATGAGATCGGCGACATCTCCCCCGCCACCCAGGTGAAATTGCTCCGGGTTCTACAGGAACGCGAATTCGAACGCGTGGGCAGCCAGGATACCATGCGGGTCGATGTGCGGGTGATTGCCGCGACGAGCCGGAATCTTGAAGAAATGATCAGCGACGGCACCTTTCGCGAGGATCTCTACTACCGCCTGAACGTCTTTCCCATCTATACGCCCGCCCTGCGCGACCGCAAATGCGATGTGCTTCTCCTCGCCGATCACTTTATCGAGAAATATTCCAAACGACAAGGGCTGAAGCCCGTGCGAATTTCCTCCGCAGCAATCGACCTCCTGGTGAGCTATCACTGGCCAGGAAATGTCCGGGAGATGGAGAATTGCATCGAGCGGGCCGTCATTCTATCCCGGGGCCAGTCCATCAAGGCCCATCACCTCCCGCCAACCCTGCAGAAGAAAACCGCAAAGGAAAACCGCGAAACCTCGACCCTCGAAGACGCCATGGAAGCACTCGAGCGCGAGATGATCATTGATGCCCTGAAAGACACCGGTAGCAACATGGCCGAGGCCGCACGCCGCCTGGGCCTGACCGAACGCAAAATGGGCTTGCGAGTCAAAAAATACGAGATCGATCTGACCCGCTATAAATAGAGCCCGCACCAAGACACCCCTCCGCAAATCAACCGGTAGCGGAAGCGGGAACCGCTTTCGACCCCTCTCCCCAAAAATTCCCCTCCTGTTGCGAAGCAATAGGAGGGGGGGGACCGGCGATAGCCGGTGGGGTGGTCTCTCCCCTTCTGCGTAGCGGAAGCGGGAACCGCTTTCGACCCCTCTCGCCCAAAATTTGTTCGATGTTCAACGTTGGACGTTCGATGTTCAATGTTCGCCATCCCGATTACGATTACGATTACGATTACGATTACGAGAGTCCTTCCCCCGTAGCGGAACGGGGAACCCGTTTCGACCTCCCCTCCCCAAAAAATTCCCCTCCTGTTGCGAAGCAATAGGAGGGGGGGACCGGCGATAGCCGGTGGGGTGGTCTCTCCCCTTCTGCGTAGCGGAAGCGGGAACCGCTTTCGACCCCTCTCGCCCAAAATTTGTTCGATGTTCAACGTTGGACGTTCGATGTTCAATGTTCGCCATCCCGATTACGATTACGATTACGATTACGATTACGAGAGTCCTTCCCCCGTAGC
>CAZWFJ010000033.1:0-10859 GCA_964633135.1 uncultured Puniceicoccaceae bacterium
TAAATACGAAATGGTATCACCGCCAAGCCCTACGAGTCAGGATCTCTGAGTTTAATGAGGGAGCCCGACGGCATCGGGCCGCCCGCCTCCGTATGCCGGAGCACCGCGACAGGTGCGTCGCGCAGATGCCCGGCCCGGGAGTGTTCTTTAGAGGCCCGCGCGGCGATCAACGGCGCCGGCCGGTAGCCTTGGCGCTCAGCCTCCGCCCAGACCGAGGCCCTCGTTTTCTTGGCAATCCGCCCATCGTTGCGCAAGGCGCGGGACACGGTGGCCTGGCTGAGATTCAAAACGGCGGCGATGGTCCGCTGGTCGGGGGCAGGAGTTTGCATATGTATTAAATTCAAGCGGGTTGCTCTTGGCGGTCAAGGATGGTTTCGTCCGAATTAATTTACGGTTCTGTAGTTCAAAATAATCTTCCGTCAGGGGTTGGGCGATCGCCCAACCCCCCGCTTTTTGACCCATGAAAACCAAAATCTTCGCCCTCCTCGCTTTGTCTCTTAGTTCAAGCTTTGTCAGCTCCCTTTCCGCCCAGCGGGTCTTTGTGCTCGCGGGCCAGTCGAATATGGCCGGGCGAGGTGACAGCACCGAGCTGACCGCCCCCTACGACAGTCCGCAGTCCGACGTCCAATACTGGACCGGATCGGGCTGGACGGCATTGCCGACCAACACGGGAGTCGGGAATGCCCATGGCCCGGAACTCTCCCTCGGTCGCACTCTGGCGGATCATTTCGGAGAGACCATCTATCTGGTGAAACGTGCCGAGGGAGGCGCGAGTCTCGCCCCCGATTCGGGGCGTCCCGAAAAGAGCTGGGAACCGGACACCGGATTGCTTTACAACGATCTCAAAGGGCGGGTGAGTGCGACCCTAACCGATCTGGGCGAGAGTGCTCAAGTGGAAGGCTTTTTCTGGATGCAGGGCGAGGCAGACTCGAAGGACGAAACCAGCGCCAACAACTATCTGACAAATTTCGAGAATCTGGTCTCCCTTGCGAAAACCGATTTCGGCGCACCGGGGATGGCCGTCGTCCTTGGGCGCGTCAACGGCACCCTCTACCCCTCGGCCACGCACGGCACGAAGTATCAATTCCTGGAAACGGTGCGCACCGCCCAGGAACACGCGGCGAGCACCATTGCCTCCACCGCCTGGGTCGATACGGATTCCCTTGCCCTGAACGACGACGAACTGCACTTCAGCTCCGCCGGACAGATCGACCTTGGCAACGCGATGGGGAAAGCCTTTATTGCAATGATGGAAACTTCCTCCGACCCCACCTACATCGTCCGTCGGCTAAACGATGGCAATCCCATCATCGACGCCGCTCTGTTCGAGGCGGCGGGCATCGGCGCGGACGGCGGCAACATCAACGGCCCTTCCCTCATCAAAGTCCCGGACTGGATTGCCCCGGAAGACCGGGCGGATCTTTCCGCGAACTACTACCTTTACTTTGCTCACCACCGCGGCAACTACATCCGCATGGCATGGGCACCCCAAATTGAGGGACCCTACACGCTTTACGATTCCGACCCAGCCTTGGCTCAAGTCGATCGTGGCGTGCTCGGCCTCCCCCAGCCTGCGGACGAAATTTTCCTGTTGGGCAACCAGATTCGCATTTGGCGGGAGTTCGCCTCTCCACGTGCCTTTGTGGACGACGCCAACCAACGCATCGTCCTCTACTTTCACACCTTCTCGGGGGTTCTCCGTGATGACGGCTCGGGCACCTACGGTATGACCGGCCAGAAAACGCATGTCGCCCTGAGCAGTGACGGGCTTGATTTCAACAGCAACATCCAACCGGCCCGCCTGGGAGATTTTTACTTTGATATTTTTGAATACGCTGGACGCAGCTATGCGTGGGCGAATAAGGGTCCCCTCTTCGAAGCCCCCGCCGGAGCTACCCTTGCCAACGGCGAACTTTGGGCAGCTCCCAATGGCTTCGATTATCGCCAGGATCTCTGGAAAGAATACAACGGCCCTATCCGGGCCAATCATGCCGCCGACCCGGACGAGGTGGCGGACAACCCCCGCCACTTCGGCACCCGGGTCATCGGCGATACCCTGCACGCCTTTTTCACCCGCCGGGACGACGCCCCCGAGTCCATTCTTCTCAGCCAAATCGACCTGAGTGCGGGCGGTCCGGGCGACTGGACGGCCTCGCATCCACCGGAACTGGTGCTTGAGCCGGAACAGGACTGGGAGGGAATCAATCACCCTCTGGAACCTTCCGAGAACGGGAGTGCCACCGGAGTGCGGCAGCTCCGCGACCCCTTCATTTACGAGGAAGATGGTCGCATCTACCTTTTTTACTGCGGCGCGGGCGAGGAGGCCATCGGCCTGGCCGAGTTGATCCCCATCCAACCGGGCGGAGCCCATGTTGAGTTTTAGATCGGCAAGCACAGTATCGAAGTTTTCGATGGGTGCCTGATGCTGACCTGCTTACAGGAAGATGGGCTCCGGAAGCGTCTCGCCGCTGGGGGGACGAATTAAGGCCATGGACGGAGCAAGGACATTCCTGTCCTTGATTTTACAGGGAGAAAACAAGGACAGGAATGTCCTTGCTCCGTTGGGAATTCAGACCCGCGAGTCCTGGATGCGAGCTCAGGTTTGCTTCAGCGAAAGATCGGATTCGATGAAGGTCGCGGCTCTTTCGAGAATGCGATCAGAGATACCCGGAATTGTGTAGACCGGATTGTCGGGATCGCCGGCCTTCTCCGCCTGCTTCCGGTAATCCAGGGTTTCGCCCGCCGCCTGGATGGCGGTGACGGCTTCGACGTGGGCGATCGCCTCGGATGCGGGGAAGATCAAACCTTCGCCACCCCCGGACGCGCGCAGCGTCTGCTCGAACATGATCGGACGGCTGTCTTGATCGTGCCCGCCGGGAACGTTTTCCATGGATTTCCCGTCGAGTTGGATTTCGCCGCGATCCATGGACCAGAGGGCGCGTCCCTTGTCTCCGAGGATTTGCAGGCAGGGCTCGCTGCTCTCGACGGCGGCATGAGTCACCCCGTAGAAGATTTCGACACCGGTATCGGTCGTGATCTCGGCAAGCACGGTATCGAAGTTTTCGATGGGCGCGGCGCACATGCGTTCGGCCCGGACGGCGAGGACGCGGGCGCAGCGATCCGGGGCGGGTCCGGCGAAGAGGAGGGCGAGGTTAAGGAAATGGGCCAGGGCGTTGTTGGCCGGACTGTCGTTGACGATGCCGTGAGCATCCCTGATGCGGCCGGCCCAGCCGTTGCGGTGAAAATAGGAATGCGGGCGGGGCCAGACCCCGGTGACGGCGATGCGGCGCACCCGCCCCATTTTTCCGCTGTGAATGGTGTCCAGCAGCAACCGGGTCAGCGGCGACCACACGGCCTGAAAGCCGACGCAGACGTAGCGACCGGCCCGTTCCGCAGCCTCGACGATGGCCCGGGCGTCTTCGGGGCAACCGGCCAGCGGTTTTTCAACAAGGACATGCGCACCGGCGGCCAGGGCGGCTTCCACCATGGGGCGGTGCATGGCGATCGCGGTGGGAATGCAGCAAAGGTCGATCTCGCCCCGGCAGGTCTGGAGCATGCTGTGATAATCGTCGAAGATCTGGACGTCGTGCTCCCGCAGCCAGGCCATCTGCTCTGGCGCGTCGTCGGGATTGATGACGGTGGCGGCTGCCACTTGCACTTCGCCCGCTTCGGCGAGGGTCTTTAATTCATGAAGGTGAACGCGCCCGTAGCCGGTAACGCCGATGAGGGCGGCACGGGGGATCCGTGAGGAAGGTGGGTGGTTCATAGGCGACATAAGTTATCGGGAGGGATTTCAACAAATGCGGTCGGCAGGCCATCCGCGTAAACTGCCAGCGTGCCTCTTGCTTTTGCCGGAAGCAAGTAAATATCTCCGCGTCCGTTGCGGGCCTGCACTTGGCGGCTGCCCCGGACGGTGCCCTGATTATCCAGAAGCCGCCCTGGTCCGGCCAGACTGAAGTGAAGGATCGTCTTCGCGTCCAGGCAAGGAATGCCCGAGGCGTCCACGATCTGGCAGCGAACGCGGGTGCGACCGTTTTCCGTTTCAAGCGCGTCGATTCGGATGCCCGCCGGAGGACCCCAGGTTTGCGTCTGATACACTTGGGTAATGGCATCCTCGACCGATGTGCCCTCGGCATATCCGACCGCCCGCAGGTGGTAGGCTCCCTCAGGCAGAGCGGTTTCCCAGCGCAAGCCTGCGCAGGGAAAATCCTGACTGTTGCGACGGCGACGGCCCAGACTCCGGCCATCAAGGAACAGTTCGACCTCGGGACAATTCGAGTAGATCCGCACCAACTTGGGTTCTCCCGTCTGGCCCCAGCGGATGGGCCAGGAATGCCCATAGATCCGCACCATCGGCTGGCGCGACCAGTAACTCTGAAAAACGTAATACCCTTCTTTAGGCGTGAGGTCGCGCTCCACCACGCCCTTCTGATTCATGTAGGGAATGGGATTGTCGGGGCGCACCGGGGTCGCAAAATCTTTGAAGGGCCATTGCGCCGATCCCGTCAACTCGGGCATGGTTTCTTGTTCCTTGAGGTGCCAGTCCGCGAGGTCGCAAAAATACGTTTCCGTCCAATCCGAATCCTTGCTGGCGCGGACCCGTCCACCGGTGAGCAGGTAGTCGCCCTCCTGTTCGTCCGTAGCCACGTCGGGATCGATCTTCTCGATCCCCCGCTGTCCGTCCTCGGCATGGCGACCGGCATGGCTGTCGGCACCCCATTCGGCGTGGAGGAAATGGCGGACCTTGGCGATCTCCGCGCGGCTGGCGGCTTTGTATTCGGTATAGAGCCCACCATACCAGCCCGCCCAGATGCTGGGCGAATAGACATCGACCACATCGGCAGCGTGCCCGCAGCGCCGCAGCGCAGTCAGGCGGGCGGGGTCCAGCCCATGTGCGCGGGCGTGAAGTTCTTCGAGAAGGGAGTGCACTGCGGCCTGGTCGTATTCCGGAAAGTCCGAGGCCCAATCAATTTCGTTTCCAAGGCCCCTGCCGTGTTTTGAGGAGAGGCTAAATCGCTTAATCCAAACGCGAGCGATTCATCGAAGGTTCCCCCAATGTAGACCTGGAAAAAGAAGGTGCCGGTGGTGTCGTTGGCGATGGCTTCCGTCCCTAAACCCTTGTAGGCATAAGTATCGTTGCCGGATACTAGGAGGGTTCCATCGTCAATCGAGACGTTGGAGCCCGAAACAGTCCAGCCATTCCCGAGAGTCGATGAATCGGCGCGATTGAAGTCGTCGACGAGAATGAACTGGGCAGAGACGGTAGAAGCCAGCCCGGCCAGAGCTGCGGCGGCTACGAGGAGTGTATTAGGTGTTCTTTTCATGATGATTGTCTGAGTCTAGGGTTTCTTGTGTTTGGTTGAAGATGGGGTGTTAAAGAAATAGCACCTTAGTCGAATTCAGAATTTGCAGGGAAGTGAGCAGACGGGCAACAATTCGGTTGCTTATATCGTTCAATTTTTGTGGAGTGACTTCCATGAGTCGCCCTACCATGCGCGAAATCGCTGAAGCCGCCGGGGTTTCCCAAGCCACGGTGTCGATGGCGTTGCGGGGCCATCCCCGTGTTGCGCGTGCGACGACCGAGCGCATCCGCCAACTGGCGGAGGAGATGGGCTATCGGCCGGATCCTTACGTGAGCACCTTGATGAGCCGGGTGCATCGGGGCCGCCGGGGCGATGAAAGCCCGGTGCTGGCCGCCATCGACGTCGATGGTCATTTAGCCACTTCCCTCTCGATCACGGCATTCCTCCGGGGCGCGGAACGGCGGGCGGCGGCGCTGGGATTCGATCTGCAAACCTTCGCCGTCACCTGCGGGAACAAAGAGCAGAAGGCGCTACACCGACAGCTCCAGGCGAGGGGCGTGCGCGGTCTGCTGGTTTTGCCGGTCAAACAAACCAGCCGCCTGGAGCTGCCCTGGGAGCACTACGCAGTCAGCGTGCTGGGATACTTCGAGGAATGGATGAACTTCCACCGGGCCAACGCCGACCACTTCGGCAACGTGCGCTTGATGCTGACCTGCTTACAGGAGATGGGCTACCGACGGATCGCTATGATTCTCCCGCGTGCGCTTGAAGCTCGCAACCAATACCGGCGCACGGCGGCCTTTTTGGTCTCGGCACCGGTTCCGAGCCCCGATCTCATTGGCTATTCCGACGACCCCGACTTCCAACCCGGCAAGTGGCTGCGAGCGGAGAAACCAGATCTCATCATCGCGAGCAATGCCGATGATCTCCGGAAGCGTCTCGCCGAAGGGGGGAAGATGCAGGGAGATTTTCCGGAGATCATGCCCCTGCACCTTCCCCCGAATGACCTGGAACCTGAAGGCCCCGGTCTTGACAGCCGTCCCTCGGCAGTCGGAGCTGCTGGCTTGGACTTGGTCGTCGCCCAGATCCATCGCAATGAAACCGGGGTGCCCCCGGCCCCCAAGCTGGTGACCGTTCCCGGTCACTGGGTAGGGCGGTGAGTTGAAAGCCGCCCCCTTCCGTCATCAATTTCTCCGAGGCACACCCCCGCTTCGAGCGATCTCCTGCGAACTTTACCCAACGGAGCAAGGACATTCCTGTCCTTGTTTTCTTCCCGTCAAGCCAAGGACAGGAATGTCCTTGCTCCGCTGGGGACTCAGGACGGGATGGCCCGTTCACTCTTCCGATTTGATCGCGAGACC
This sequence comes from uncultured Puniceicoccaceae bacterium, assembly GCA_964633135.1. Lineage (GTDB taxonomy): Bacteria > Verrucomicrobiota > Verrucomicrobiia > Opitutales > Puniceicoccaceae > Puniceicoccus. Next base: position 6,665 of record CAZWFJ010000033.1, read on the forward strand.
GTCGAAGAATGCGAATGCGGGGTTGCGGGGTGGTCCTGTTATCGGCGGTGGCGTAGAGGGCGAAAAAAAGGCCGGTGAATCCGCTGGCGACTTCGGTGGAAAGGTAGCGGGTTTCCTGCCGGTCGGCCTCGATGCGGTCACCATTGTCTAGGTCTTCGTGGAAGAGGATGAACTCCCTCGGCGTAGCGGTGACGCCTAGGCGGATCCTCCCGCCAGGAAATGGCCGGGAGTAGGTCTCGGCGACGAGGCTTCCGATCCGCCGCCGCACCAGGATGCGGGCTTGCTCTTTCTCGCCGCGCAGGGCGATTTCGCAATGATGGCGGTGGTTCATGAAAACGGTCAGACCTGCTTCTTCCCCCGCTCCGGATGTGAAGTCCAGGAGGGTGGTCGCTTCACAGGAAGGGTGCTGCTGGCGTTTGCCGATCCAGGTGGGGGAAGCTACGTCGTCGAGGGTCACAGGCGATGGGCGGAGAGCCAGCCAGCCGAGCCGTTCGGTCCGTGAGTAGTTTTCCCGGACTGGATTCCGTAAAAAGGTCCAGGCGGGGTCGCTGGCCGGGGCAGGGAAATCCGCACCCGGTTGGTGATCCAACGGTTTCTCGGGTAAGGGAAGAGGTCCCCGCATCTCGATATCAGCGGTGCCGTTGCCGTTGACGACGGGCCAGCCATCCACCCATTCGACGGGGGCGAGACAGGTTTCGCGCCCGAGGTGGTGGGTGCGGGGCGATCCGGTGGGCATGTCGCGGATGGCCAGGAAGACCATCCACCAGTTGCCATGGGCGTCATCCACGAGGTCTCCGTGGCCTGTGGCCTGGAGGATGGTGTCGCGCCGATGCCAGTTGCTGAGGATGGGATTGTGCGGGCAGGGTTGAAACGGTCCCCAGGGCGAAGGGGAGCGGGCGATGGTGACCCGGTGCCGCCGTTCGGTGCCGCCCTCCGCCGCCATGAGGTAATAAAATTCCCCAATGTGGTAGAGGTGCGGCGCTTCGAGGTTGCCGCCGCCGGTGCCCTCCCACACAGTCTTGACCTCGCTGGTGCGTTCCCCGGTTTCTATGTCGAGGGTGCATTGTTCGTTGCGGTGGGTGGTCAGGTAAACCGTGCCGTCGTCGTCGAAGAGCAGCGAGGGGTCGTTCTCGAAGTTTAGCGGCCCGCTCCCGGGCGCTTTTGCGATCCAGACCGGCTCCGACCACTCGCCGAAGGGATCGTCGGTCCAGACAAAAAAGTTGCCTCCATTGCCGATGTTCGTCGTCACCATGTAGAACCGGCCTTGGTGGCAACGGATGGTCGGCGCGAAGATGCCGATCGAACAGTGCCAGTTGCCCTTGACCAGCGGCAGCTGCGACTCCCGCGTCAGGCAATGCCCGATCTGCCGCCAGTTGACCAGATCCTGCGAGTGAAACAACGGCACCCCTGGGAAAAACTCGAAGGAGCTGGTGACGAGAAAGAAATCCTCGCCACGACGGCAAATACTGGGATCAGGGTGGAAACCCGGAATGATGGGGTTGAGGTAAGTGCTGATCCCGAGACCTCTTTCAGCGACTATTGCGCCGCCCTGATACGTTAAATTTCGTTCCATCATTCAAGTAATTGCGCTTTGTGAGGGGCTGGGGGCGGCTGGGGTTCATAAGCGATTCAAATGAGACCCAGACGATGCAACGTGCCCATCCGTGGAGAGAAATCCGCAGGCGTTGACGTTTGAGTCGAATCTAATTTTATGCATACCTATACATTGGGGATGTATGATTTTGCGGGGTGATTTTGATTTTTGGAATTGCTTCCGTGGGGCTTCGATGGGCAGCGCCCATCGAAACGGAACCAAAAGAAGATTTTGCCTTGAAGGGGCAATCCACCGGGGGCGGGTTGCTCGGAGGCTGTGGAGTGCCCCTTCAGGGCACATTCCGGGGGGCTGTGTTTTCGATGGGCGTTGCCCATCGCTATGTTGGTTGGCCCCGTTGGGGCCGGGATGGTGTTAGTTGGCCCCGTTGGGGCCGTGATGGCGTTGGCCCTGGAATGCTTGCCAAAACTCTTTTTCGGCTAAAAAGTCATCGTGTGCCACAATCCCTACACATTGCACCGGTTCATATTGTCTTTTCGACCAAGAACCGGGAACCCTACATCGCTGAGGCTATCCGGGCCAACTTGTGGGCCTATTTGGCGAAATGCCTGCAGAACCAAAAATGCTTTACGATCACTGTGGGTGGGGTCGCCGATCATGTTCATATTCTATGTCACTTTACAAAACATGCTTCGGCGGTCGAGGTAATGCAGAGGTTGAAACAGGATTCGTCCAAGTTTGTGAAAACCCTGGATCCGAATTTGGAACGTTTCCGGTGGCAGGATGGCTACGGTTTTTTCGGATTGAGCCCATCGCATGTTGATTCGGTGCGGCAATATGTTTTGAACCAGGAGGAGCATCATCAGAAGGTGACGTTCCAAGATGAATACCGCCGCCTTTTGCAGAAGTATGACGTCGAATATGACGAGCGTTACGTGTGGGATTAGTGTGGGATTAGGCTGTGGAGTGCCCCTTCAGGGCACATTCCGGGGGGCTGTGTTTTCGATGGGCGTTGCCCATCGCTATGTTGGTTGGCCCCGTTGGGGCCGATTTTCGCCCTGAAAGGGCATGCCATCATAGCGATGGGCAGCGCCCATCGAAACGGAACGCAAAATCCGCACCCGCCGTTACGGCCCGGAACAACAGTCCGTGCTGGTCGGCATTCTGGGGCAATGGCGGGAGGGCACCAGCCTCAAGGGCGCGTGATGGTGGATTAATGTGACGTCGCGCTACTAAAGGAGCAAAGACATTAACGGAGCAAGGACATTCCTGTCCTTGATCCGCTGCTGGGAACGAATTAAGGCCATCGACGGCTTCAACAGGGCAAGTCAACGTAGGAGCTACTAAATATGGAGTTGAACTCCTAAATTACTCAAGTATAAGTCGAGGTATGTGGTTTCAGCGATTGATTGAAAAGGAGTTTCGGGCCTATTTACGGGAGTATCCCGTCGTAACGGTGTTGGGTCCTCGGCAGGCGGGGAAGACGTCACTTGCTCGTGAACTTTTGCCTGATTTTGGTTACCGAAGTCTGGAAAACCCGGATGACCGTCGGTTTGCCGAGGAGGATCCCCGCAGTTTTCTGGTTGAGAATCCGTCGCCGGTCATCTACGATGAGATTCAGCGGGTTCCGGAACTCTTAACTTCGTAGATACGGGTTTGCTCGTCTTTCTTCTCGGTATTTCGGAGCCGACTCAGGTTCAGCGCGATCCCTTGGTCGGAGGTATTTTTGAGAATCTGGTTTTGAGCGAGGCACTGAAGTATTTTGCGAATCGCGGACGCTTGCCGGAGCTTTACTTTTTCCGGGACCAACACGGCCTTGAGGTGGATTGTTTATTTTCGGACGCGCCACGCTTTCTCGGAATAGAAATCAAATCCGCCGCCACTCCGAAAAACGAGTTATTCAGGAGCCTGAGGCGATTCGAAGAGGGGGTGCATCCGCTCGCCGGGCGGTATTTGGTTTACAGCGGGCCACCGCGAAGCCTGAGCGATTGCAGTCACTTTGTTTCGTTTGCCGGGTTGGCTGCCGCGTTGGATGATTGGTTGTCGAAGGCTCGTTTCCTGAGTTCAACATAACGCAAAACGCCTCCTTGGAACCCGCATAAACAAGGGGTTCTGCTTTCAAAATAGATGTCCCGCTGCGACATCAGCTCATAATCATAATCATAATCATAATCGACGCGCCAGCGACCAGGGATTAAACCCGAAATCATGAAAATCCATTTTGATCACGAAAAACTCAACGTTTACCAAGCTGCGATAGAATTTGTTTCATGGGCGGATGCGTTGATCGAATCACTCCCCAAGAGTCTTGCCGTCACAAATCAGTTGGATCGGGCCTCCACCTCCATCTCTTTGAATATTGCGGAGGGTAACGGGAAGTTTACGGAGGCGGATCGTTGCAAGTTTTTCGATATCGCCCGGGGTTCCGCACTGGAGTGCGCCGCATGTCTCGATGTTCTGATGGCAAAAAACCGAATCGATTCAGCCGATGAGGGAAAAGACATCCTTGTCCGCATTGTTGCCATGCTTGTAGGACTAATCCGAAGCACCTCGGCGAGCCGAGTCCATGAAGATCAAGAGGGATACGGATCAACTCATCGGAAATCCTGACATCTTCCCTTTTATCTTCCGCAGTACCGAGCG
>CAZWFJ010000033.1:10959-26221 GCA_964633135.1 uncultured Puniceicoccaceae bacterium
ATTAAGATTAAGATTAAGATTAAGATTAAGATTAAGATTAAGATTAAGATTAAGATTAAGAATTTCGCTCAGGTGTCCCATTGTTGAACTCAGGCGCTGGCAGTCGCTTTGTTTCGTTTGCCGGGTTGGCTGCCGCGTTGGATGATTGGTTGTCGAAGGCTCGTTCTGATAGCCGTCCTGCCTCATAATGAGGGTCGGGCAGACTTTGCTCCGTTTGGGGGTCCAAGGACAGGAATGTCCTTGCTCCGTTGTCCGTTCAGACCCGTGAATCCTGGATGCGGGGGACGGGGGTGCCTGTGGTTTGATACCAGTGGAGGAGGCGGTCGCGCAGGTCGGCGAGGATGGGCGCGTGGGCGGGATCGTGCGGGCGGCTTTCGGCGTCGAGGAGATTGGTGAGTTCGGCTGGGTCGTTTTCGAGGTCGTAAAGCTCGTCGGGGGTGGCGGAGCGGCGGACGTATTTCCAGCGGTCGGTGCGGCACATGGCGGCGAGGTCGTGGACGAAGGGATCCTCGCTTCGCTGGGCGCGGCCACGGGAGCTGTAGTGGCCCTTCTCGTTGGAGTCGTCGCGACCGAGCTGGCCGGCGGCTTGGATTTCGCCGGGGAGGCGTCCGCCTTCGCAGAAGACGGCCTCGCGGTGGGTCTCGGTCTCGCCTGCAGTGAGGGGGAGGAGGCTGCGCCCGAAGTGGTCGTGGCCGGGTTCGATGCCGAGCAGGTCGTAAATAGTGGCGGGCAGGTCGATCAGTTCAACAAGGGCATCGGTCACGCGCGGGCGCACGGCGGCACTCTTGGGCGGTTTGAAGGCGAAGGGCACCCGGGTGAGGCAGTCCTCGAAGGTGTTTTCGTTCTTTTCGACGAGGCCGTAATCGCCGGTATAGTCGCCGTGATCGGAGAAGAAGAAGGCGGCGGTGTCATCCCAGAGGCCTTTGTCTTTGAGAGCCTGGACGACGCGCCCGAATTGGTGGTCGACCCATCGGACCATGGCGCGGTAAACGGCCCGGATTTCGATCCAGGCTTCCTCCGGGAGCCCGGCGATGTTGAGGTTTTTCCGCAGCATGTCGAGGATGGGTGCCTTGCCGGTGCCGGTCGCGGCGATGCGGTCGTTGCAGAGGGTGCGGTCGATGGCGCTGAAGAAGGGCTCCATCATGGCGTAGCTGACGTGGGGGTTGGAGAGTGCCAGGTAGAGGCAGAGGGGGGCGCCGCCATCGTATTCCTCGATCTGGAGGAGGGCGTTTTCGACCGAGAACCAGTCGTTGTTCGTAAGCTGCATCGTTTGCCAGTCCTCCGTGCGCTCGGCCTCGAGGAGCTTGCCGACGAGGAAGGAATGGTAGTAGGGGTTGCCGGGTTCGCCGCGCCAGTCCGGGTTTTCCGGAACCAGCCAGGGGGTGCGTGCGACGAGTTTTTCCCAGCGACCCTCGGGCAGGCGGGGCGGGTCGAAGAAGCAGAGATGCTCATCGGCGTAGCCCTCGAAGGGGTCGAAGTCCTTGCGCCCGCCGCGTCCGGGCAGGACATCGTTTTTACCGCTCCAACAAATCCGGTAGCCCTCGTCGCGGAGGTCTTTTAGCAGGAAAGGTTCGCCCTGTTCGGGGTGCAGGGTGTGGAACATGGTGCGATGCCCGCGGGTGTGCGGATACCAGCCGGTGTGAAAGGAGCAGCGGCTGGGCACGCAGACCGGGTTCTGGCAGAAGGTGCGATTGAACCCGACGCCCTCCTCGGCGACGAGCCGGTCGAGGTTGGGCGTCGACCCGGTTGGTTCGCCGGCGTAGCCGACGCAGTCGCCCCGGAATTGATCGGGATTGAAGAGGAGGATGTGTGGCTTTGCAGCAGGCATGTAGGAAGGATTCATAGTCGATTGTGCGCACGGTTGCAATATTTTCTTTTTCGCAACGCTGCAACAGGGGAAACCTCACTATTTTTCGAGTTCCCCGCAAATGACTTCCAGAAGATTTCGCAGTCCGACAGTTTTCTTGGCAAAACTAGGATTGACGTGGTCATTAAACCCGACAACAAACTAGTGGTAGATCGAAGGGAACTAGCAGCGTGGTCACCGCAGGTTATGGTTAGGTTCCGATTTTAAAAGTAATTTTTTTCTGATTCTGCAAAAGCCATGATGATTACCCGAAAAACGAAAGTCCCCCTTGTGTGGGCTTTTTACGCGCAATTGATCCTGATCTTGACGGTCTATGGGAGTATCGTGATCAACGCCCCCTTCCTCTACCTGATCAAGAAGTTCATCGACAATCCCGCCGCGATCATGGGCTTGATCAGCATCGAGGTCTATGTGACGCTGCTCGGAGGGCCGATCATCGTCTGGATCAGCGACCGAATCTGGACGCGCTTCGGGCGACGCATCCCCTTCGCGGCCTCTGCGGATTTTTTCAAGGGCACCGTGCTGCTCTTCATGCCCTTCGCCCCGAATCTCTGGGTGCTGATCGCCCTGCGCTGGCTCTACGGGATCATCGGCGATCTAGGCGGACCGACCCAGGCGATTATCTGGGAAATCGTGCCGGCGAAGCAACGCGGGATCAGCTCCGGTTTCAAGAAGTCCTTTATGGACTTGGGCAACCTGGTTTTCTTTTTCCTGCTCCTCGGTCGCTTCGATGATGTTTATTTCCTCGGGCCGCTTGCGTTTCTCAAGGAAACCAGCGGGGCCACCCTGCTTTTCTGGCTGGGCGGGCTGCTCTTGATCGGTGCCGCGATTTTTGAAGCACTCGGGGTCAAGGAGGTCTATCCCCCTGGTCGCAAGCGCCTGTCTTCGGGGCGCGAGCCCGGACAGAATGTCCTTTGGTCGTTCACAAAAACCATCTTCAAGGATGTTCTCGCCAAGGATCTGCTGCCGCTTTATTTGCTCCTGTTTGCCAGTGTGATGTTCGGTTTCGGGCTCGGCGTCTTTCAGCCCCTCCTGTTCACCGAGCAGTGGGGCTACGACTTGCAGACCTTCGGGAACAACATCGCCATCGGCGTGCCCTTTGCCGTCTTGCTCGGCCTCCTCGCCGGCTGGCTGGCGGATAAATATGGAAAAATGGAGATGTTTTTATTCGCCACAGTTGGAAACCTAGTGGTCAACATCATCTATACGATCTTTGTTTTCTATAAGCCGGACTTCCGGCCCACCTTCTGGGAAATCGTCGCCTTCGGCAACATCGCCAATATTTTCGGGTCGATCAAGGCGGTGGTGAGCTATCCACTGCTCTTCGAGTATGTGTCGCGAAACCGCCTCGGCTCCGCCATCGCCGGTATCGGTATTTTCAACACCATGTTCCGCAACGCGGTCGCTCTATTCATGGGGGTCTGGTTGATGCTCTGGTCGATCTGGTTCTTCCCCCAGGCCGGTTTTAATGTGGCGACCACGTTTTCGGAAGAGAAATCGAAGGCGGAGGTGGTCGAGCGACTGGAAGCCTCCGGGGTTGATTTGACGGATATCGAACTTCGGCCCCTCCATCAATATGGCGTCGATGGGGAAACCTCCAAGCGGTGGTGGATTCACCGCAATGATGCGGAGGCGAAGGCCTTAATCGAAGAAAAGAAAGACCTGGAAAACCGGATTTCCAACCTCAACCGCAAGCGCCTGTCGATACTCACCTCCGAGGCGGAGAAGGAACGGCTTAGCAGTGAAATCGACGCGTTCCGCGAGCGAATCCACGAAATCGAAAGCACCTTGGAGTCCCGTGCCGCCGAACTCCGCGAATCGGTCGCACCTGCCTTTGACGGCCTGCGTTTTCAGCCGGGCGACCAACTGGTGGATGCCTCGTTCTCCGAGGATGGCCGTCTGATGGTTCTCGCTCAGGCCATTGAGACACCCACCGAGGAAAACATTGAAACCCTTCGCGAAAAAATGAAGGGGCCGGAGCACGCCCTCCAGCCTTCGCCGGAGGAAGGCCGTTCGGGTATTTTCGAGCCGGAAATCGCGGTGGCGGGGGAGACCCTGGCCATCGGAGAACCGGCGATTCGTTATGAAGCCATTGTGGACCCGCGTTTTTTCCGGCTCTTCGAGGCGGCTTTAGGTGCCGGAATGCTTCCCGAAGACGCTTATCGCTTCTCCTCCGCCGTGATGGGGAGTTTGCGGGGCGTTTTTGGACGATCCGGTGACGCTTTCAAGTTTGCGTCTATCAATGCGGAAGCCCTTACGGTGACAAGCGAGAATGACGACGGCGAGAGCATCGAAGAACCCCGGATTCGTGTCTCTCTAGCGTTGGAAGCGGACCAAGTCGATCCCGAAATGATCGATGGCCTTGGTCCGGCGATCGCCTCAGGCGATGCCATCTTTAAGGATGCAAGAGCGGAGTTATTTGAACGGGGCATCATGCTCACGCTGGAGCTTCGTGCGCCCGATCCTGCCGCCGCTGGTAGTCCTGAGTCCGAGGTGCGCGAGCGTATCGACGGCATGGTCAATGGGGAGGCGGCGCGTGCGTTGGTCGAGGTATCCTTCGATAAGTTGGTCGAGGTCGCGGGTTCCGGTCCCGTTTATATCACGATCCCGGCCCATTCGATCACTGCGTCTTACTCCAAGCGGGAGTACGAGTATTTCTTCTCCAGCCAGATCATTCAGATGGCTACCGATATCTTCGGCATCGGCATCGTGATCATGTTGCTGGCTATGGAGCGACGCGGTAAATTACACCGGGTAGGGGCAGAGGAGGACCAAAACCGATGAGGAACAATCAAGAACAAAAACGCGACAATTTCGACGGGCGCTACTTTGGCGAGAACGGCGAGCGGGATTATTTTATTCCCCGTCTGTTTGTCCCGAAGCTGATGTATCTGTTGCTCACACTCGGTCTCAGTGCCGTGGGGATCTGGTTCATTTGGGCACCGGCGGGCGCTCTCTTTTTCGGGGAGACCGGTGAGGCTCGGGTCACCCGCCTCGTCCGCGAGCAGCCCGGCGAGGTCTCCGAGACCATCTGGTTTGCCCGCGAGATCAAGGAACAGCCGCATACGGTGACCTTCCGCCACTTCGTGGAAGTGGTGGGCGAGGACGGCATCGCCCGCCAGTTCCGGATGGGGGTCGACAGCCGTCGGCGACCCTATGCCAGTCCGAACGATACCTTTAAAGTGGCCTACCATCCGGACGGGGACTACGCCTTCGGACTCTATCACCACCGCACATGGGCCTTTGGTGCCGGTTTCCTTACGGTCGGCTTTATTCTGACCTGCGTGGCCGTCTTCATGCTCATCAACGTCGGCAAAAAGGTCTATATCGACCCCGAAGACCCCGAGCAACTCGAAGCCGAAGAGCGGGAGCAAGAGGCGGAACGCCAATGGAAAGCGGCCGTGGCCGAGAGGAAACGACGGGCGACAGCCGGGTGAAGAGATGATCGTGAATGTGCCGGGTATCCCTCAAAGGGCCTGTCGATGCGGGCCGAAATTAGCTTCATAGTAATGGGTGGTCATGCGACCGGGTGGGGCGATGTCGCGGTCGATGATCTCGCGGTCGGCGTCGGTGATCTCGATCTTGAGGGCGGCGAGGTTGTCTTCGAGCTGTTCGAGAGTGCGGGGGCCGACGATGGCGCTGGTGACGCCGGGCTGAGCCATCGTCCAGGCGAGGGCGTATTGGGAGGGCTTGACGTTGCGTTCTTTGGCGAAAGCGACGAATTTGTCCACCACGGCGAGGGTTCCCGGGTTGTTGCGACTGCCTTTTTGCGGATGGCTTTCGGCCGCGAAGCGCTTGCCCTCGGGGTTGGGGGTTGCCGAGGAGTAGGCACCGGTGAGTAGACCGCCGGCGAGTGGACTCCAGGGGATCACGGCCATGCCGTAGGTGCGGCAGAAGGGCAGCAACTCGCGCTCGATCCGGCGGTCGAGGAGGTTGTAGGGCGGTTGCTCGCAGGAGAAGGGGGTGTAGCCGCGTTCGCGGGCGACCATGAGGGCCTCCATGCACTGCCAGGCAGCAAAGGTGGAAGTGCCGGTATAGCGTACCTTACCTTGGCGGACGAGTTGGTCGAGGGCGGCCAGGGTTTCGTCGATGGGCACCTCCGGGTCGGGGCGGTGGATCTGGTAGAGGTCGATGTTACGAGTTCCAAGGCTCGGGGAAGGGGGGCTTGCCTTCGCAGACCATGTGATCCTTGTGCAGACTGCCGCGCTGGAGGTTGATGACGGGCTTGGCGTAGGCCGGGTAGCGGTCCACGAGAGCCTGGAGTTCCTTGGGGCCGTGGTCCTGGTTGAGAATGCCGTAGGTGGGGTCGTCGTGCCAGGTCTCGGGGGGCGTATTGTGGACTTTCCAGGCACCATTTTCCACCGCGTTACTCCAGGGGTCGTTGGCGGGGTCGTGGCGCTGTAGGAGGGCGGCCTTGAGGCGGTCGCGCTGGGCGGCGGCGGCGGGATCGTCGATGCGGTTCTCGCCGTCGATGAGGGTCTCGTCCAGCTCGAAGAGCCATTCTTTGTGGTCGGGGGCGGAATAGAGGTATTTCCACTGCCCGTCGCTGACGCCGTATTGGCCGCACCAGCCGCTGGAGAATTGGCTGAAAACGAGGCGCTGGCCGGCGGCGGAGGGTGCGTTGGCGAGCTCGACGATATTGGCGGTCTCGCCCGAGCTGCTCTCGGTTTCGACCCCGGCGGCTTCGGTGAAGGTGCGGAAAAAATCGAGCAGGCTGACCGGTGTGTCGCAGGTCTGCGCGGCGGGGATGTGGCCGGGCCAACGGGCAATGAAGGGGACGCGAATTGAGGCTTCCAACATGCAGCGTTTGCCCGCGCAACCGTAGTCGCCCATCATCTCGCCGTGGTCACTGCTGAAGACGATCAGGGTGTTGTCCGCCTCATCGCCGAGGGCTTCGAGGATGCGCCCGATAGAATAATCGACCAGGGAGATGTTGCCGTAGTAGGCGGCCTTGATGGTGCGCCAGACGGTGTCGTCCTCCTGGGCGGTGTCGCGACCCTTGTAGCGGAGTTGGTAGCGGTTGGTGCGGCTTTGGTAGTCCTTATAGTTATCAGGGCGAAAGGGATTATCCACCTCCACATTCCGATAAAGGAAGTGGAAGGGCATCGGGTTGGTAATTGGCGGATGAGGTTCCGGGAAGTGGCAGTGCATCAGGAATGGTCGCTCTTCATCGCGGCGCTCCAGGAAGTCGATGCACTGGTCGGCCAGCCAGTAGGGCTGGGTATGCTCAACAGGGGCATCGGTCGAATGCGGCACCATATAGTACTCGCTTCCAAGATTCATACTTGGGCGATTATAAGGCGGGTAGCCTAGATCTTCACAAAACTGATGGTAATCTTGTAGCAGTTTCACCGACTCCGGCATGGGCTTTTCGCCACCGGTAAACTCCTCCACCCCGTCAAAGAGCCAACTGCGCCCGCTGTGATGCACCTTGCCAGTCCAGAAGGTCTGGTAGCCGGCCTGGTTGAGAACGGTCATGAAGGAGGGATCGTGGGGGCTGGGCATACGGGGGCCATTCTCCGGCTCCCAATGCCACCAGTCGTGGTCGGTGAAGCGGTGGCGGTGGGGCTCGATCCCGGTGGTCATGGCCACGCGGGCGGGCGAGCAGATGGGGGCGGGCGTGTAGCCACGGGTGAAAGCGGTGCCGCTCTCGCAGAGCCCGTCGAGGACGGGAGTTTTAATGAGAGGATTGCCGAGCGCACCAATGGTGTCGGCGCGCTGCTGGTCGGTGACGATGAGGAGGATGTTGGGACGTTTTCTGTTCATGGAAATGGGTTAAGGGTGTGCATGGATGGGATTCCTGTTTACAAGGGATTTCCCAAATTAGGCTCTGGGTTGCCTCGAAGGCAAGATCGAAGCTCCACCGCTTCCACAAGTTTTCACGAAGAACCGAAAACAAGAACGGAGCAAGGACATTCCTGTCCTTGCTCCGTTGGGAACAGTTTCCGGTGGGCGGCGCAAGAAAATGCTGCCCTGAAGGGCGATCCAAGGCGCCTATTCTTGAACGAAAATGGCATCCACCGTTTTATGCCAGGGCTTCATCTCGACCGTTGTGCTGGCAGAGGTGCCGCTGGCATTGCCTTCCCATCGGTCAAAGCGCCAGCCGGGCCCTGGTTCGGCGGTGAGGGTGACGGTGGTCATCTCTTCGTAGGTCGGCCCGGGCGGGTCCTGGGTGACAGTGCCCTCACCGGTGATATTGATGGTCAAGTTCATCCAGGGGCGTGGCATCATGAGCGATTCCAGCTCCGCACGCTTGCTTTCTTGGGCAGGATCAAAGGCCAGGTTTGTGGCCTCGTAGGGATCCGCCGCCACATCGTAAAGCTCCTGCTGGCTCGCATCGCGAAGGTCGTAGCGGATGTAGCGCCAGTCGCCTTTGACCACTGCCTGATCGTCTGAACTTGTGTGAAATATCAAGGCAGGTTCTTCCCAGTTCATGGACGGATTTTGCATCAGCGGAACCAGATTGTCGCCATCGTTGACCGGGTCGGCCGGGAAATGAGTAAGAGAAAGCAAGGTTGGGTAAACATCGACCAGTTCGACCGTTGCGTCGATCATTTGCCCGGCGGGCACGCCGGGGCCGGCGAAAAAGAGCGGCACGCGGTTGGAGCGATCCCAGAGGTTGTGCTTGGTGATGATATTCTTGTTGCCGAGGTGGTAGCCGTGGTCCGAGAAAACAACCACGACCGTGTTCTCCGCATGAGGGCTGTTTTCGAGGGCATCGAGGATGCGCCCGATCTGGTCATCGACAAAGCTGATGCTTCCGGCGTAAGCCTGTGTCACCTCCCGCCATCCTTCCAGGCCGACATAGTATTCGCTGGTTTCATCGTGGAAGTCGGGATACCCGTTCAGCACTTTGCCCGCGCCTTCACTGGGGATATCGTCAAAATCGTTCGGGTCGTAGGGTTCCAGCCAAAGCGTCTCATCGGCGGGATACAGGTCGGCCCATTTTTGCGGGATATACCAAGGGACATGGGGCAGCCCGAAGCCAATTGCCATATAAAATGGCTGCCCATCCGCGGGATGGTTGTTGAGGTTATTGATGATCCAGGAGGCATTTTCGTAGTCGCCCATATCGGCATCGCCTTTTTCGCCTTCCGGATAAATCCCCCAGTCGGTGCCCGTGCCTTTTCCGGTAAACTTGCGACCCGCAGCGGGGGTGCCCGCAGAGCCGCGTCCATAACCGCCCCATTCGTCGATCCAGGCGGGCTGCTTGTTGGAATGGTAAATCTTCCCAACCATATAGGTCTTGTAGCCCTGCTCCTTGAAAAACTTGTCGAAAGGCAGTGTGCCCAGCACTTCCGCCTGATCCGCGATGTCCGCTGGACGGTTTAGGTCGTAGCCATTGACCGCGCCCTCGACGCCCCGACCGATGAAGGTCTCGGGATAGAGGCCGGTCATATAGCTGGAGCGAGACTGCACGCAGCGCGGGTATTGGCAATGGGCGTTGGTGAAGTAGGTGCCCATTTCTGCCAGGCGCTCCATCTGCGGGGTCTGGATTTGCGGGTTGCGTTCCATCATCTGCGTCCAGTCGTTCATGTCGTCGATGTTGATGAAGAGGACGTTGACTGGCTCGGGCGGAGGCCCGCCTGCGATGACGGTGGTGCCCTGGGCGAAAACCTGGGCAGTGAGAATGAGAGAAAAGGTGAAGATTAGGAGTGATTTGTGCATCATGGGGATCGGGTTCTTCTTAATGTAGTTCAGTGCCGAAAGGGAGACGACGATCTTGTTTGCTTACCCGCTATTCGGTGATGTGGGGTTGGTGGGGCAGGCGGCGCTGGTCCAGATCGGTGCGAATGAGTTCTTGGCTCGGATCGGAAGCCAGGTTTGTCGTCTCGTAGGGGTCGTTGGCCGTGTTGTAGAGTTCCTGCTCACCCGCATTATCTGAATAGTAAATGTAGCGCCAGTTTTCGAGGATGACCGCCTGATCGTCTTTTGCTCCCCAAGCATTGAAGTGGAAGGCATGGGCCGCCTTGTCCCATGTCATTTGGGGTTCCTCCATCAGCGGGACGAGGTTGTCGCCCTCATTGGCCGGGTTGGGCGGAAGGTGGGTCAGCGCCAGCAAGGTGGGATAGACGTCGACCAGCTCGACGGCGGTATCGAGCATGTGGCCAGCGGGAACACCGGGGCCGGCAAAGAAGAGCGGCGTTTGGGTGGAGCGGTCCCATAGATTGTGCTTGGTGAAGATCATTTTCGAGCCGAGGTGGTAGCCGTGGTCGGAAAAGGCGACGATGACGGTGTTGTCGGCGTGGGGGCTGTTGGCGAGGGCATCGAGGATGCGGCCGATCTGGTCGTCAACAAAGCTGATGCTGGCCGCATAGGCCTGTGTGATCTCCCGCCAGCCCTGCTCGCCCACGTATTGGGGATTGTCGGGGTCGATCAGATTCGGGTAGCCCTGTTGGAGTTTGGTGACGGCACCGCCGGGCATGGGGTTGAGTTCGCTCGGACCGTAGTGGTATCCAATATTGTCCCTTCGTGCTGGATCATTCTCACCGTTTTTCACCTCCCAGAGTTCGGGGTAAAATGGTTCTTTCCAGAGGGTTTCATTGGCGGGATACAGATCGGCCCATTTCTGGGGGACATACCAAGGCACATGGGGCAAGTTGAAGCCGATTCCAATGAAGAATGGCTGGTCTTCCGGGTGCGCGTTCAGCATTTCGATTGCCCAAGAGGCCTTCTGGTAGTCGCCCATGTCCTCGTCCGAGGCTTCGCCTTCCGCATATATGCCCCAGTCGGTGCCCGTGCCGTGGCCGGGGAAATTGGCCGCGTTGGCGGGCGTTCCCGCACTCCCCCCGCCCCCCCGGGCCGACACATCAGCCAGAGGCGCCTTGCCGTCGTGGTAAATCTTGCCAATCATGTAGATTTTGTAGCCGGAGTCCTTGAAATACCCCTCCAAGGTCCGGGTGCCGAGGAGGTCGGCTTGTGCGATGACTCCTTCCGCATCTTTGATTTCGCTTCCCTCGAGGGCACCGGGCACGCCATAGCCGTCGAAGGTGCTTGGATAGAGACCGCTCATGTAGCTGGAACGCGACTGCACACAGCGGGCATACTGGCTATGGGCGTTGGTAAAGTAGGTCCCCATCTCGGCCAGGCGCTCCATCTGCGGGGTCTGGATTTGCGGGTTGCGCTCCATCATCTGCGTCCAGTCGTTCATGTCGTCGATGTTGATGAAGAGGACGTTGACTGGCTCGGGCGGAGGCCCGCCTGCGATGACGGTGGTGCCTTGGCCGTGGACGGTGACGGCAGCGACGAAAACGAGGAGGAGGGAGAGGATTCGGGTCATGGGTTTACACCAGTGTTTCTGTATGTTGCTCTTAATCGTAATCATACTCGTAATCATAATCCTCCCGTTTCGATTAGGAGTAAGATGAGGATTACGATCAGGATTCTTAAAAAAAAGCCCGGCCCGAAAGTTCGGACCGGGCTTGGACAAAGGTGAATCGAGATGCCTTAGCGGCGACGGCGCAGCATCACGAGGCCGAGACCGAGCGCGCCGGCGAGCAGGGCGAAGGTGCTCGGCTCGGGGATGGCGGTGATGCTCAGTGAGGTCAGATCACCATCACCGTCCTGCCCCGTCGAGGTCGGGTAGAAGTCAAACTTGAAGTTCCCACTGCCGCCATAGGTCTCGCCGTTGGTATCCAAGGCCAGACCGATGGCCAGATAATCCCCGGAAGTGAAACCTCCCGTGTAGTAGTCGTTCAGGAAACTGACGAGGTTGCTTCCGCCGCCGCTATCGAGGCTGTATGCGGCCGGATCGGTTTTGCTGCTGCCCGGCACATTGGCTCCATCAACAAATACCGACTGAATGCTCGTCCACTCGACACTACCGACCGTGATGTTGCTGCCACCAAGATCTTGAGGGGTGATGAAGAAGTCGTTGCTCAACGTTTTCCCGTTGAGTGTGGTGGCGAACAGCGAGACATCCGTATTAGCGATGTCGGCACCTGTCTGGTTGTCGGAAATCTGACGAAAATAGGTCGTGAAATCGGCATCGGTGATCGTGTTGCTGATATTCGTCAGCTCGAACAGGAAGACCGTGCTCCGGGCCGTTCCGTTGTTCCAACCGGCGGAGGAGTCTTGGTCTGCCCTGCGAGTGTCTGCGCTGGGATCCATCAAGACAAATTCGTCGTCGGCTGGATCTGCGTTGATGATCGTCTGCGCGTGCGCCCCGGCGGCGAGGCCGAAGGCGGCGAGGGTGAGTAGGATAGTTTTTTTCATGATAGGATACTGTTGTAGTTTTTGAACTTTGCAGCCGGGCAGAGTTGCCCGATCTGGGAGTAGAAATGCAGAAAATTTCCTTCGGGGAAAGAATTTTTTTGCGTTATCCGTTAACCATGGGTGGGGAGTGCCTCTTCCGGGGATGATGTCGGGGAGTTGTTCGGAGGCTGTGGAGTGCCCCTTCAGGGCACATTCCGGGGGCTGTGTTTCCGATGGGCGTTGCCCATCGCTATGTTGGTTGGCCCCGTTGGGGCCAAGGTGGCGTTGGCCTGCCCATTGGGGCCAGGATGGTGTTGAAAACACCTAAATCCACGGGTGTCATCTTTGGGGTTTGTCTTGCATTTTTGGTTCGGTTTTGCGGAGATTTCGGGTCGGCTCGTTTTGCCGGGAATCCCGGCGATTGCTTTTTGTGCCATGAAAGAACGTTCTCCCACTCTGCAGAGTCTTGCCGAACAGGCGGGCGTGAGTAAGGCCACGGTGTCGAACGCCTTGAACGGTCGGGGGCGGATGTCGGATCGGAAACGGGCGGAGATTCGGCGGCTGGCGGAGGAGGCGGGCTACCGTCCGAATCTGGCTCTGGCGGCACTGGCGGCGAAGCGTTTCAAAACGATGGCCCCCGGCGAGCTGGCGTGGGTGGCGGTGCTGACGAGGGGTGCGTATGTGAGCCGAGAGGATAGGCGTTTCGGACCGGCCTATGGCGAGCACGGGTTTTCGGTTGAAATCGTGGACACCCTGATGCATGGCGATGCCGGGAAGCTCTCGCGGCGGCTCTACCAGCAGGGGGTGCAGGCGGTGATCATTCACCGCTGCCTGAAGGATGTTGGGTATTTCGACGGGTTTGACTTCCGGCCCTTCGTCGTGCTCAGCTTTGACCAATCCTTCTCGGCTCGCTTCCCGCATTTCAATCTGATGCGGATTTCGCGGATGGTGATTTTTTTCGATCTCTGGGAGCGGATGCGGCAATGCGGCTATCGACGAATCGGGGTGGTTCTGTATCGGCATCCACCTACGGAGGTGCGGATCGGCAATGAGCGGGTGTTGGCGGCGCTCGCCCGGTGCCAGGAACGCACGGAGGAGGCGGATCGGGTGCCGCTGTTGTTCTTCGAGAGCTTCGAGGAGGAGGCCATCAAGAGAGTGGCGGGGGAGATGCCCGCCTGGGTGGAGCGTCACCGGCCCGATGTTTTGCTACTATTCGGCCCAGCCCTGCTCACGGCGGCGGAGTCGATCGGGCTGCCCTATGCGTTTCTGACCAATGCCCAGGGTAGATCGAGCGGCTATACCTCCGGCGAGGCCGAGTTCTCCGAGCAGGCCGCCAGCCTGCTGGAAACAATGATCCGTGCCGGTTCGCGCGGCCCGCGCGAACATTCCTTCGAGGTGATTGTGCGGCCGGAGTGGCACGAGGGGGAGAGTTTGATGAGGGGTTAGGAGCAAGGACATTCCCGTCCTTGTTTTGCCGGGTAGCCCGCATTGTTCACCAACTGGATCGAAGATAGGATTTTTCCGATATTTTGGTGAACATGATTTGGCTGCTGCAGGTGGTTCGCAGGCAAATTGTGGCAATTATGCGGCCCGATGGTGGAATGGGTGGTGATTTTGTTGATTTACGGAGTTATGCGGGCTCGGTGAAGCGTTCCGGGTTGTCTCGGCAGTGCTTTTTCGGGAAGTTGGGCTACGAAGCGCTTTGCTATGAAGGCCAGGCTTGGAGGTGTTTCCAAACCTGAGCGAAAACGTCCTTGTACGGACAGCCTTCGGCCAATTCGAAACGGCTCCGCCGGGCGTCAGCCCGGCCCAGCCCTGTGCCGCTTTGGCGGGTGCAGCGGTCAGTTCGGGGTGCGTCCAGAGCAGATTCGGCCCCTCCGGATCGGGCCAGAGTCCGATGAGCCGCGCACCCGCCTCCAGAAAGACGGCGCAGCCGCCAGTTGCGTCGCGTAGCACCGCGCAGGGCAGGCCGCCGGCGGCGGTGCCGTGGACGATCTGCTGGGGGTTGAAGGGATGGATGAAGCCGGTTTGCAGACGTTCGTGGATGTCATCGCCAACGAGGAAAGGGTAGGTCACGGCGAAATCGGTCTCGATCTGGAACTGACCTTCGCGGCGGAATTCGTCGAAGTCACCTTGCCAGAAGGTGCCCCATCGGGTGTCGGTCCGCTTTAGTTCACCCGTATAAAGCACGTTTCCCTGATCGGGCTGGAGGCGGCCTTCCGCCATGTCAAACGGCCAGCGGAAGAAGCGTCTGTCCCATTGCGGCGGCGCGGAGTTCTCCCGGGGGAGAATGGCACTAGTTTAAGGGAGTTTCCGTTCAAGCTCATAATCGTGCTCTTAATCATAATTCTAATCCAAGCAACTTATGAGCAATGATTTAGGATTTTAAGAATAGAGATTACGATTACGCGTATGATTACGAGTAAGAGGTCGATCTCTACTTAAACTAGTGCTATTCCTCCCGGGGGATGCGGTCGAGGATGTCGCGTAGGTAGAAGGGAACGCGTTCCGGTATCCGGGAAAGATTTTCGGAGGCGGGAGGGGCCATTGCCGGCTCACGCAGTGATCCTTCCCTGATTTCTCCGCCAATACAGCTGTTCTTTTGCGCCTTTGGCATCTCAAACGTGATTATTTGCTCACTTCCTAAGGCGTCGTCAAAAAATTTTCGCAAGTTCTATGGGTGTCCTGAATTTCCCGAGAGATCTGCTCCCCCATCAACGTGATTATCTCCAAGCGTTGGGACTGCCCGAGGCCATTTTTACCGTCCCGGTCAACCACTACAAAGGTCGAAAACGAGCCAAATTAATTAACTGAAAACAAAGAATCCAGCTTAGGAATGTGTGTTTAAATCATAGCATGAACAGTCGCATCTCTACCGAACTTGATGGTTAACCGGGAACGTGGCACGAGGCGGGCTAGTCACTGGGGTGTGCAGAGCGTAGGAGAACTTACCCACGAACAAGAGTGTTGGCAGTGACTTCGCATGGGAGCGATGATGCCGTTGGAAACAAATGTCCTGCTCTTCGCATCTGAAGTTCAGACCAGCCTTCAGAAAAGAAATGGGATTCATAGTCGAGAAGCTGTTCATCGCGTTTATTTTCTAGCAAGTTGGCACGCGTGCTAATGGTTGGCCTGTAAGTTCACACCCTCGCAGGGGGATTATTTTGCGGAAGATCTCTTCAGGAGTTTTCATTGTTTCAA
>CAZWFJ010000034.1:0-4243 GCA_964633135.1 uncultured Puniceicoccaceae bacterium
ACTGGACTCCATCTAAACTATCACTGCAACCTGTCCAAGGTTCGGAACCACTTCACTTTGCAAGAACAGGTGTGATGGACGACTACCTTTCCTTTGCACGGACGACCGGACTTTGCGGAATCCCTGCACAGAACTGGTTGCAGTTCTTTTCAATTTTCACAGACCAAAAGGATCCCACAGAAATCAAGGGGGAGATTGATGCAATGCGTGCACGATTCGGACCACAAGGTTCAGTCGATAGCCCGATTTCTGTTATTTTGGACCAGCTCGAACTCCTCATCGAAAATGAATAAGGCGAACAAGGCGGAGCAGGTCAACCCGATAACCATCCCGAAAAATCCTAAAAATCAACCGGACTAGGAAGCCCATTGGCGGGCTGCCTGTCCTTCACGATCGACAGAAAGAATGTTTGCAGATATCCTAGAATTCCGTAGATAAAAAACATGATCGCAATCGAGCAAATCAAGCAACTCTCTCATAAAGAAAAGCTTATGGCGATTGAAGCCATTTTGGGGGACCTCTTAGCCTCCCAGGAGCAAGTGGAGTCCCCCAGATGGCATCAGGAAGCTCTGAAAGAAACAGAAGCGCGTGTAGCAGCTGGCCTAGAAGAACCGATCGATTGGGAGCAGGCGAAAGCGAAACTCAGACAAGAGTTCGAATGAAGCTTCAGATACGTCCAACGGCACTGGAAGACCTTGCCCAAGGGCGGAGGTTTTACGACTCACCCGGAGCTTGGCGTCGGTGATTATTTCTTCGATTCGGTATTTGCGGATATCGATTCTCTCAAGCTCTATGCGGGGATACATCCAAAAGTATTTGGCTTTCATCGGATGCTTACCCAAAGGTTGAATGGCACTAGTTTAAGGGAGTTTCCGTTTAAGCTCATAATCGTGCTCTTAATCATAATCATAATCCAAGCAGCTGATCAGAAATGATTTATGATTTCCGGAATAGAGATTACGATTACGAGTATGATTAAGA
This sequence comes from uncultured Puniceicoccaceae bacterium, assembly GCA_964633135.1. Taxonomy (GTDB): domain Bacteria; phylum Verrucomicrobiota; class Verrucomicrobiia; order Opitutales; family Puniceicoccaceae; genus Puniceicoccus. Next base: position 982 of record CAZWFJ010000034.1, read on the forward strand.
GTAAGAGGTCGATCTCGACTTAAACTAGTGCCATTCAACCCGGAGTTCATCCCCGCGAGATCGGAAATCCACAGAAGTCTGGACTTCTCAGGCTGGGCGGCCTAGCCTCCACGAGAGGCAAAGAAATGAAATACACTTCTGAGCTAAAGCCCAAGGCGATCAAGGACCTGAACTCGATTCCGCCGAAAGAGCGGAAACGGATCGTGACTCGCATAGAGCAAATGGAGGAGGATTTGCAGGGCGACGTAAAGAAATTGACCAATCACACCCCAGAATACCGGATGCGCTCTGGGAATTACCGAGTGTTATTCGAGATTGAAGGCGAAAGAATAGTGGTCTACCGTGTCCTTCATCGAAAGGAGGCATACACATGAGCATTAATCCACAAGTTATTGAAAAAGAAGGGAAAAAGGAATTTGTCGTTCTTCCCTACGAAGAGTTTTTGGCGATCAAAGAGAACCTAGAGGATTACGAAGACCTGAAGGACTTGCGAGAAGCGAAAGCTGCGGAGGGCGATGCACCGACGACCCGACTCAGCGATATCCGAGCTGAACTTCTCGCCGAGTGAGCATATCCAGTCGCTGGTGGTCAACGCCGCTCGCTCGTCCCTCGCTCACTTTGTGCCACAGCTCACCGATCGTAGTAAATTTTATAAGACGAAAGAAACCAGCGTGACGCAGGAAAATATGAACTTACAAAGCCTAGTTGTAGTTACTCTGCGCCTAATCACCTTGAATTTCCTACTTCTGGCGGTGATTTATCTCACGCCACAGCTCTACCTCTTTGCTGACACCATCGATCAAGATGACTTCTTGGCATTCGATAGTTTTACTGTCGTTCCGCTCGCCATTGTCGCTGGAATATTGGTCGGTGCGGTTCTGATATGGATTTTCTCCCAGAATATTGCGCGGCTTGTTGTCAGAGGCCTGCCTCAAGAAATCTCGATCGGCTCCGTGACCCTAGTGGATTGGTATAGTTTTTGGTCAAATATCCTCCCAATGGTGATTGGCACGCTGCTTTTCTTGAAAGGACGAAACTGGGCTCAGAAGGTTGCCGAGTCACACGCGAAAAAGGAAAATGTGAACCAAACGACGCAGACAACCCAGTGAACTCGCACGAAAATCGTGGAACCCAACCGAACAAATGAGACTCGCAGGCTGGTTGTCTGGTCTCCACGTTCGGAAAAAATGAAAAATAGAACCACAGCAACAATTGCCCTGCTATTTGGTGCGCTATGCTTCTGTGGATTGATAGGCACTTCGGCCTACTCTAACAAAAGTCTAGCAAGCTTCGATGGCGAGTTAGAGCGGATAGAAGCTGCAGCTCCTCTGATGCGAGAATTTGCATCTAGGCCATTTGATCAAGGTTCGGTCATCCCCGAAAGCAGCAATATCCATTCGCTTGATGACGAAGGAAACGTGATTGAAAGAATGGAGATAGTTTACGCATACAAAAAGAATGGAAGCGCTGAATCTATTCGGAGAGCATCACTGTGGCTCCTTAATAGTGATGGGATTTATCCCGACATACAAGAGCACCTGAAGGATAGGTTGAAAGAAATTGAGGCTGTTCTTCCTAAGGAAGTGAGGTGGTGCCGAACCTTGGGCTTCGCTGTGTTGTGCCCTTCGACAGGCTCAGGGTCTTTGACCGCCCATGCCGCAATGGCACTCGGTTAAGGCCTGATTCGCTATCGAAATCGGGATCGGGATCGAGAATTATTAAGTAATTGCTTAGCAACAGGTAATAATAATCGAAACCCGATAGCGATTTCGATAGCGATTTCGATTCAGGCCTTAACTAGAGCCGTGATCTTTCTGCCGGATGTCGAATCCGATAAAAATACCGTGGGGTGTCCCGAAATTTTTTCCCGAAATCTTTTTATGGATACAAAAAATCTGTCGGAGGCCAAAGGATTCAAAACGGGTTCCCCGTTCCGCTACGAAGGCGAGGATTCCCCTCAAAAATCTCCCTCCTGTTGCGTAGCAATAGGAGGGGGGGACCGGCGATAGCCGGTGAGGTGGTCTCTTCTGCGATTCAAAGGTTGGACGTTCGATGTTGAACGTTCGCCCTCTAAATCCCGATTACGATTAGGGTTACGATTACGATTATGATCACGATTACGATTACGATTACGATTAGGGTTAGGGTTACGATTGGGATTGGGATTGGGATTGGGATTGGGATCGCAGATATCCCTCCAATTTTTTTCAAAAAAAATGGGTCTAAAGGGCTTGACGACTTCTATATACTGAATGCCGAAACCTACCAAACAAACTGATGCATAATAGAACCAAATCACTGCACCGCATGGTGAAAGTCCTCCTCCCCTCTGTCGCGATGACCTTAATTGGGTCGACTGGCGGGGCGTCGCCGATTGACGTCTCCGCTGAAAACTGGCGAACGGGCGAGGGGTTAGCGGTGGACTTTTTCGATGGATTCGCGATCCTGCGTCCATCTGTATTTTTCAATGGGACCGCTGGCGACAGCACGGTATCGGACCCGTCAGAACTCGAGGTTGGTGCGCACGATCCGTATCGGAACGGTCTCTCGCTACAAGCCCTCGAGTTCGCCGGGGTGTTTGAGTTTAGCCACGGACTCGGGGGGTCGGTCATCTACAATGTATTTGAAGACGAGGACGACAATTCCATCGACGGTGAATTCGAGGAAGTCTACGGCACTCTTGATCTTCCGGATCTGCACATTCGGGGGGGGCGCTACCTCAACGCGTTTGGCTTTCAGAACCAAACGCACATCCATGGATGGAACTTTGTCGACATGCCGCTCGCTTACGGTCGATATCTCGGAGATCACGGTCTCCGCACCGATGGTGCCTCGGCCCGGTTCGACATTCCGAGCCAATGGGGAGCGAATCTTTCGCTCTCGTTCGGGGAAAGCGTTTCCCATGACCACAGCCACGGCGATGAGCACCACGAGGAAGACGGCGCAGAAGATCATAATCACGGTCACGCCGCCGGAGAGGATCTCCTCTTCGACGGAACCTTCGCCTCGACCCGCCTCCTGCTTCCGTGGAATCAGGACGATTTCAACCGTTGGAGTGCTCACGTCTCGCTGGCAGCTGGCAACAATGCTTATGACAAGCCCACTGTAATCTACGCCACCGGAATCGCCTACAACTGGTTCGAAACCGGATACGAACCCGGCGGATCCCGCCTGCGCGCTTCCCTAGAGTTGTTCGGACGTTCATGGACAGCGAGTGACGACGGCCACGACCATCACGACGAGCATGGCGCGCATGGCGAGC
>CAZWFJ010000034.1:4343-25395 GCA_964633135.1 uncultured Puniceicoccaceae bacterium
ATGACGAGCATCATGACGAGCATCATGACGAGCATCATGACGAGCATCATGACGAGCATCATGACGACTATCACGACGAGCATCACGACGAGCATGGCGAAGAGGAGCACGGCCATGAAGAGGAAGCTCACGATGACGGTGAGTTTTCCGGTACGGATTTCGGGCTTCTCGCCGAGGCAATTTACTCACCCAATTCACACTGGGATTTTGGCGGACGGGCTGGATATGTTTCCGGCGACTCAAAAGCGGGGCTGGATGAGCGGTGGAGGTTCTCGCCCGTAGTGACCTGGTGGGCGAACGAGGCCCGCTCAATGTCCTTGCGGCTACAATACAACTTTGACGTCCTTCCCTCTGCGGAAGAGCATTCGATCTGGCTTCAACTCGGACTTGCATGGGGATCACACTGATGAAAAAACACGATAAAAGAACTCTCTGGCTACCCGCCCTCTTTGCCGCCGCTATCGGGCGTGCGCGCGGCGACCTGGGCACCAGATACCGGGCCACAAGAGTAATCCTCGCCTCACTGGTTCTTCCGATTGCCTGTTGGGGTCTGGATGTCGCGAGCCTACATCCGCTCATGGCCGATCTTGCCCGACAGGTGGGGCAGGACCGGGTAACAGTGGTGGAGCTGATCGGACCGGATGACAATCCCCACGAGTTCGATCCCAGCCCGCAGACGCTGCGGGCCGCCTCCAGCGCAACCCTGATTCTCGCTTCCGGGAAAGGACTCGAATCGAGCTACCTGCACAAGCTGCGCGACGGCCTTGGCCCGGACCAGGAAATCTTCGAGGTCGGGCGTCGCGTCCACTCGCTCGTCGCAGCAGATGGGAATCCCGCCCCTTGCTGTGACCATCATGGCCACACTGGCGTTGTCGATCCACACTGGTGGCACGACCCGGACAATATGCGCCGGGCCGCCAGCGAATTAGCGGAAAAGCTGGGCGAGTTGGATCCCGCCAACGCGGAGTTTTACCAGGCAAATGCCCGTTCCTACCGGGAATCCCTTGAGACACTCGACGGATGGATTCAGTCGCGCATCGCCGAGATCCCTCCCAGTCGGCGCATTCTCGCCACCTCCCACCTCGCCTACGGATATTTCTGCCGAAAATATAATTTCACGGCAGTGGGAATCCAGGGCCTCAATCGGGAGGACAGCCCATCTCTGCGTGCCATGGGAGAGATCATTCTCTACCTGCGAGAAGAACAGGTTCCTGTGCTTTTCCCGGAAATCGGATCCAATCCGAAAGCCCTGCAAGCGGTCGCTTCCGAAGCGGGGATCAGCCTCGCAGGACCCTTGTATCCAGACGGCAACGGCCTCCCCCCCGGAGAGGGCTACGAGTACATGATGCGCTCCAACGTCAACACGATCGTCGACGGCATTCGGGGGGCCTCCCCACAATAACCCCCGGAAAGGCCCCTGCGATCAGCGTCAGGGCACTGCCGATAGCCGAGCAGCAGTTGCGCCCCGTTTCGATCGGCTCTACCGGGATGCTTCCAGAGCCGCAAGGGCTTCCTCTGCCTGGGTCTTGGGCTTCGCACTCAAATCCCGCCAAACGATTTTCCCCTCGACAATCAGAAAACTTTGGCGGGCCGCGAAGCTTCCCATCCGAGTCGGCACACCAAATGCCTCCACCAGTTTCTTGTCGCTGTCGGCGATCAAGGTGAACGGCAGCGAATACTTCTCTTTGAAAGCCGCCTGCGCCTCCACTCCGTCGGTACTAACTCCGATAACCTGAAGACCGGAGTCCGAGAGAGACTCAAACGAATCCCGCAAATTACAGGCCTGCGCCGTGCAACCCGGCGTGTCCGCCTTCGGGAAAAAGTAAATCAAAGTGGGTCCAGCGGCATACACAGCCGATAAATCCACCGTTTCCCCCTCACTGTTCTTTACTTCGAGGGAGGGAGCCGTTGCCCCGACTTCAAGTGGAGAGGCCCCAGAGGAGAGAAAACCAAATAGCATAGCCGAAAATATTACTCTGATCATGGGCCAACGCAATCGGAAGATCCGGAAAACGCAAGCGCGTCCCATCTTTGGTAGCGGAGGCGAAGGTTTTCGAAACGGGTTCCCCGTTCCGCTACGGAGGCGAAGGTTTTCGAAACGGGTTCCCCGTTCCGCTACGGAGGCGAAGGCTTTCGAAACGGGTTCCCCGGTCCGCTACGGAGGCGAAGGTTTTCGAAACGGGTTCCCCGGTCCGCTACGGAGGCGAAGGTTTTCGAAACGGGTTCCCCGGTCCGCTACGGAGGCGAAGGTTCGCCTTAAAATTCCCCTCCTGTTGCGTAGCAATAGATAGGGGGGGGGGACCGGCGGCAGCCGGTGGGGTGGTCTCTTCTGCGATTCAACGTTGGACGTTCGATGCTCAACGTTCGCCCTCTAAATCCGGATTACGATTACGATTATGATTATGATTATGATTATGACAGAAAGACAAAAATCGGCAGCTGGTGGGGTGGTCTCTTTCACATCGTGATCGAGATTTGGATCAGCGTTTTCTGTAGTTGCTGTTTTGCCATTGATCCACCATTCTGAACCTTGATGAAAAACAACCCCCTCCTCCCTCTGGCCTTCCTCCTTGCCCTTCTGCTCTCGCCCCTCAGCCGCGCGACTACGATCGAACTCGTCGGGTTCCACCTGGGAAGCGAGTATTTCATCCTCACGGAGGAAATCAACTCCGACGATTTCCGGGCTAGGCAAATTGTTTTTGTCCTCAAATGCTCCTTCACGGAGGGCCAAATCAGTGGCATTAATGAAAAGTCCATTCGCCTCCGCGTGATCCCCGAAGGATCGACGAATGGGATTTCCTATTCCGCCAATGACCTGACCGTGCTGGTCACCGAAATCCTGGACGACCGGACGGCACTGATTCAGATTGCCTGCCCTTACGATGTAAATGTCCTGGGGACAAAGGCGGAAATCCAGGGTGAAGTCCTCGTCATTCTCGAGGAACAGGAGAAACAGTCCCGTCCCATCCAGCTCAAGCTCGAACCGGGGTTCGAGGTCATGCTGGACACCTTTCCAATCCTCCTTTCCGGAGTGGAGATTCCGAAAAATTCCCCCTACCCCCTCGCCATTACCTTCCGCATGTCGCAAGGAGAGAACAACGACCGCAAATACTCGGTTAAATTCTTCGACGAGAAAATGCGCCCGATCCGCACCGATCGCAGCGACTACGTCATCGATGAAATTCACGAGGCCACGTACAGCCTCCAGAAACGACCCCCGGCAGTAAATGCCGTCTTTAATTACGTCGGAGTTTCCAAAAGCTCAACGGTTCGTTTCAATCTGGACTTCGACCTCTCGCTCTTTAACCTGACCGAATAGGTCGATAAATTCGCTTGCGCTTCCCGGCTCCTTGCGATTTTCTCCTTCCTTTCTGAATGGCGGGGTGTAGCGCAGCCTGGTAGCGCATCTGCTTTGGGAGCAGAGGGTCGCTGGTTCGAATCCAGTCGCCCCGACCATCCGTTTCCGTCGTCAAAACGACAAACCCAACGACATCGTCCAGGCCTCCTTATTGCCAAAATTTGGGGGAGCTGAGCGGCGAGGTGGTTGCTTTGTCTCGGCACACCGTGCTATGCAAAAACAGCAGATCCGCAGCATCCCGCCGCGAAGCCGGTGACTACAGAACGTTCTTCGAAGCTCCCGGCACTGCAGCCCCTACGAATCCTGCTCGCCCAGCAATTCTACAAATCGCCTCTCTACAAAATTGGCGAGATCGAGCAAGCAATCCTCGCCAACCTCCTCCGCAAGGACCCTGGCAGCCGCCTTTGCCTGCCTGATTTCCCCATCGAAAAACTCTCCCACCTGAGCGACAATTCCCCGATCGACTACGAGCTGCCCGACATCAATGCCTTCGGCCCGCTCATCCCCTCCCGCGAAGCCGGCCAGGATGTTGGCTCTCTCCACCGCCTCCAATTCCCGAAAGAGAAGCAAAATCGGCAGAGTTCGCCTGCCGCTCGCAAAATCCGTACCCAGCGTCTTGCCAATCGCTTGCTCGGACCCGATCACATCGACCAGATCATCATAAATTTGATAAGCGATACCGAGGTGACGTCCGAACTCGCCGGCAGGTGCGACAAGATTTGGCCCCGGTGCTCCAAGCAGTGCCCCCAAGCGGCAGGACACCTCGAAAAGAACGGCCGTTTTCCTCTCGATGATTCGGAAATATCGCTCAATCTCGTCCTCCTCCGTCTTGCAGTCTAAGGTCTGTTCGATTTCACCCGCACAGACTTTTCGGGTCGCCTCCGATACCAGCCGACAAACCTCCGTCGTCTCAAATCCGCTAGCCAACTGCAAAGCCTGCGCAAACAGGGCATCTCCCAGCAAGACCGCTGCCGGGACTCCATACTTGCGCGAGACGGTCTCTTGCTTGTGCCGTAAATCCGCCCGGTCGAGGATGTCGTCATGCACCAGAGTCGCCAAATGGACCATCTCGACAACCGCAGCTGCACATACCATCCTGTCCGTCGGCTCTCGATCTGCCGATGCTCCCGTCAGGAACAAAGCGATCGGACGAAGACGCTTCCCACTGTGGGCAAGCGCGTACTCGACCAACTCTCTCAGCTGCGGCTCAAACTCGTCCCGCTGGTCACGGAAAAACTGATCAAGCCTCTCCAGGAACGGGGCGGCTACCGAGAAAAAATTCTCCGGAGAACTAAGCGAATCTCCTACGTTGACTGTCGCGAACACTGGCATCTTTTCCAGAAACTAGGAAAAACCGTTCAAAACGCAAGCTGAGGCTCCAGCCCGGTCACCTCAAAATTAATCACCCAGTCAATCTGGATCATACCCTCACCCACCGAATCATGAGCCAGGCTTTACCGCTGCCAGACCCATCAGATCCGGGGGAAGGTCGCCTGGGTCAAAGGTTTCCACCTCCAGGGAAACTAGCGGAACAAATGGCACCGGAAAATCCGCGTTGCCCCCGCTCCGGTCGACCAAAACCGCCAGTGCCACCACCTCCGCGCCCTGGCCCCTCGCAATCGCAATCGCTTCATTCGCACGACCCCCTCGCGTCACCACGTCCTCCACCACCAAAACCCTCTCCCCCTTCGCAATTTTGAATCCCCGCCTCAAGACAAGATGATCATTCTCTTTCTCGACAAAAATAAATCGCGCCCCGGACAACCGAGCCATCTCCTGGCCGATGACCAGCCCCCCCATGGCTGGAGCCAATACGGTGTCAAAAGGGCGACTCTCCAATTTTCCCAAAAGCATTTCGCCCAATGCCGTGACCTTATCCATGTATTGGCAGACCTGCGCACACTGGAAAAACTGTCGGCTCCGCAAGCCGGATCGAAGGATGAAATGCCCGTCCAGCAGGGCACCACTCTCGCGGAAAATTTGCAATACTGTCTCGCTTACACTCATTCCAAACGGTAGACGCCCAGATGTCGGAACTGCAAGCCACGATCGTCATGAATCTTCCCCGCCCACTCATATTCTCCTTCCTCGTCCTCGCCGCCGCCGGAATCTGGTTCTACGCATTCCGGTCCTCGGAAGAAGACAAAATCCGTCAGCGGCTGGACGAGCTGTCGCAGACAATCACGACCGCCACTGCCGAAGGAATGCTGGGCAAGGCGAGGATCATCAGCTCCTTTCAGGATCTCTTCGCAAACCCCGTCGCAATCAATACCCGCTACCGCCAAGCCCAGGGCATCCACACCCCAAAAGAACTCGCCGCTTCTTTTCTCGCCATTCTCCAATCAGGCAAAACCGTTTCCCTATCCTTCCACTCGCCCCACATAACCTTCGAAAGCGACGAGAAAGCAAAAGTAAAAACCACCCTCCGGGCTTCCGTCTCCCAAAACAACCAAACCGAAAGAGCCGAATCACAGCAAATCCTGATCACCCTGGCAAAAACCCCGAAAGACAACTGGGTCTTCGAACGCTTTGATCAGGAATCACCGTAATCTCTCGCCCAAAACTCGAACCCAAATTCAGCCGAAAATCCAACCTCAACCAAAATTTTGCAAACCAGCAAAAAACTGGTGCGGGTTTTTTATGCGGGGTGAGTCGAAGTGGCTTTTCCAACGATATTGAACCTGTCGAAAGGCCTCCGCTTTCGCTCCTTAGCAAGCGGCAAGATGCCGCTTCAGACCAAACTTGAGCAAGCGGTAAGATGCCGCTTCAGACCAAACTTGAGCAAGCGGCAAGATGCCGCTTCTACCTTCCAGAAACCCCGCACAAAAATTGCGCCCGCCAGAGTCCTCTCCCTGTGCTGGCAGCTGTGCAGAGGCAAGCGAGGAGGCAGTCCAGTGGGCTTGCAGGGGGGTGAGTCGTGGATTTTTGAAAATTAATGCTTGCCTACCGGCCCCAGACGTTGGAAACAGTGAATCTTTCCCGAAAAACAGATGCGCGCTAAAACGTTGACAGCTAGTTCGGTATCTTTGACTCTCTTTTCCTTTCACCGCAGTTAAATCCTGGCAATCGACTCCATGTCCAATAATCTTACCAAACGTGATATCGTCCTCAAAATCTATGAGGATGCCGACAATGATTTCCCTCAGAAAGATATTAAGGAGATCGTTCAAAAGACGCTCGATGTAATCGGCGAGGCCCTCGGCGAGGGGCGCAACGTCGAGCTGCGGAATTTCGGGGTCTTTCAAATTCAGGTCCGGAAATCCAGAGTTGGTCGCAATCCGAATCGTCCAGAGACCGATGTCATGATCCCCAAACGGGCAGTGATCAAGTTCAAGGCCGGCAAGGAAATGAAGAAGAAGCTCACGAAGCTGGATTTGGACGAGCTGGGGCCATCGATTCCATTTGAGGAGTCTTCGGACTAATGTATCAGACCCTTCCCGGCTTTCGGGAGTTTCCGCCGGAGCGCTTCCGCGAGCGTAATCGTGTTTTTCGGATCCTCCGGTCAACGGCTGATTTGTTTGGTTTCGAGGAGTTTGACGGACCGGTCCTCGAACCACTGGACCTCTACGTCGACAAGTCGGGTGAAGAGGTTGTCGATCAGCTTTTCTGGTTTGAGGATCGAGGAGGGCGCAAAGTGGCCCTGCGGCCCGAGATGACCCCGACCCTGGCCCGGATTGTCGGTGCGGCGGGTTCTTCCCTGCGCAAGCCAATTCGCTGGTTCACGCTCAACGAGCAATATCGCTTTGAACGTCCGCAGAAGGGCCGGCAACGCGCCTTCACTCAATTCAATCTGGACATCCTTGGCGAGCCTTCGCTGGGAGCCGACGCTGAAATCATTGCCTGTTTTGTGGCGGCGCTCGAGCGATGCGGTCTCACGCAAGAGGATTTTCGTGTTCGGCTGAGCGACCGGAGGATCTGGACCCGGTTTCTGGATTTGATGGGCGTCGCGTCCGAGGATCATCCGGCCTGTCTGGCGGCGATTGATAAAATTGAGCGCACCTCACCGGACAAGCTCTCGGAGTTACTCGAGCCTGTCCTGGGCGAATCGACAGGCGATTTTCTGGGCCGGGTCGACGAGTTGCGCTCGATTCGGAACGATGGGGACCTTCTGCCCTTCTTGCAGAGTCTGGCTACAAGGCAGGAGGAGAACGCCAAGTCCGCCGAACTGATTGGTTCCTGGAAAAGTTTCCACGCGACGGTGAACGCCCTGGGGCTGGGATCTTGTGCCATACTCGACATGGGGATCGTGCGCGGGTTGGCCTATTATACCGGGCCGGTTTTCGAGATTTTTGAAGCGAGTGGCAAGGGGCGGGCACTGGCTGGGGGCGGGCGGTATGATCACTTGGTGGAGAAGGTGGCCGGATCGTCAATGGAGGCCACCGGTGGTGCTCTGGGCGATGTTACCCTTCTCGACCTGCTCGCATCGCGGAATCTCTTACCGGGTACGGTTGCAGGTACCGAATGCTTTGTGGCCATCGGTGCGGATGAGGCCCGGCCCAAGGCGTTGCAGATTGCGCAGACCTTGCGGCAGTTTGGCATTTCGACTTCCTACCTCTTCAAGCCTGCGGGATTCGGCAAGCAGTTCAAGGAGGCGAACCGCAGTGGTTCCAAGGTAGTGGTCTCCGTGGGAGGGCGCGAGATCGAGACTGGCCTGTATCCGGTAAAGGATTTAATCTCGGGAGATCAGGCAAGCGTGCCTTTTGAGGGGCTGGGTGAGCATGTGCGGGCGGTGATCCGGGGTGAAGCCTAGTTTGGCAAGAGGCCTGGGTTATTTGCCTGTTGAAAGCAGGGGATAGCGACCCATACTCTGCCTCATTGTGAAACGATTCCTCCTCGCAACTTCTGCCCTCCTTGTAGTAATGGCTTTCGTCTCTCCTCCGGTCCATGGGCAAGAGAATGATGGGGAGCCGAAGCCGTTGGTCCTGGTCGGCGAGGTGACTGCGTCCATATCGGATTCAGGTGTTGATTTCGCCAGGCTTCCCTCAAGAAAGGTTCTGCTAAGCAGTCCGAGCGGAATCGAAATGATTGACTTCGATCAGTTCCCGGAAATCCATCCTGCTGTCCCCCGGATGGGCGTAAGGAGCATCGGTCTTCTACCGGAATCCGAACGATACGCATTGGCGCGACGTTTCCAGACGATCTACGATCCGCTCATCTCCGCCTCTGAGAATCAAACGGTTGCCCGGAGCGACGTTTCGGCCATCGTCAAATTCATGCTCTCCGTCGATCTTCCTTACGATGAGGTCTTTCTCGCAAGGGTTCGGGAGCAGTTTGGCTTCCGTGATCATTAGCCCGCATTGTTCACCAACTGGATCGAAAATTGGATTTTTCCGACATTTTGGTGAACAGGATTTGGCTCAGGACATTCGACGCGTTCAAGTTCGTAAGGTCGTATCGTTGATAGGCAAATTGTATTGCCTGCCACCAGCAATGGAGAGATTCCAGGACATCCATCGTATTCTTTCTGTGAGCCGAGTTAAAATTCCGGCCTATTCCCGTCGGTGTAATATTGCAAAAGTGAACCGTTGCCTCATTTTTGGTTCAAAAGGAAAGGATTTTCCGCTGCAAACCCCCTAAAAATTTGCCTCCGTAAATTTCCGGAAGAAGAATGTACCCTGAAAGAACAATCCACTGGCACCGGTTATTCGAAGACTGTGGAGTGCCCTTTCAGGGCATAGTCCGGGTGGCGTTGATTCCGATGGGCCTTGCTTGTGCGAAATCATTGTAATCCCCATCCTATGAACGACTCATAAGCTGTATTTAGTAATTCCTTACGATTACGATTAGGATCTGGATTACGATTAGGATTAGGATTACGATTAGGAGAATTACGGAAGAGATTCCAAGAGGCCCCTGCCCTCAATGGCACTCGGTCAAGGCCTGAATCGAAATCGCTATCGGGTTTCGATCATTATTACCTGTTGCTAAGCAATTACTTAATAATTCTCGATTTCGATCCCAATCCCGATTTCGATAGCGAATCATCGCTTAACCGAGTGCCAAGACACCCCTGCCCTGCCGTCATACGGGAACAGGCTTCGAATGCATGGATGATCCGTTCTGCGACTTGCCCGGTGACTGGGCCGAGTGGAACGGGAGACCCGGAAGTTGTTTCTGGCTTCGGGGCGAAGTTTCCGCCCGTGGCAGGCTTTGATCCTCAATCCGCGCCCGAGAATCCGCCCATCACGCGGACCTCCTCCAGGCTGGTTTCGCCGGAGAGAACCATTTCGCGGGCGGCGTGACGGAGGGGACGGACACCCGATTCCGCGATCGCCTCGCGCAGGGCGAACTCGTCCTTTCCCTCGAGCAGAAGGGTCCGTGATTCGCTCTCCAGGGGCCAGACTTCGAAGACGCCCGTCCGTCCGGCGAAGCCGATGTCCTTGCAGTGCCCGCATCCTTGCGGATACCAGAGTTCGTCGGGGATTTCCCAGCCGAGTTTTCCAGCCCACATCCGGTCCGCCTCTGCGACCGGCCTTTTTTTCCGGCAATGCGGGCAGAGCGTGCGGACCAGACGTTGGGCCACGACCATCTCCAACGCCGCAGCGATCTCGAAGTTCTTTAGTCCGTAGTTCCGCAGGGTCGTGATGGCTCCGGCGGCGTCGCGGCTGTGGAGCGTGCCCATGAGGACCTTGCCGAAGGAGGCGGCTTCCAATGCGAGGCCGGCGGAAACCTTGTCCCGCAGTTCGCCTACCATAATGTAGTCGGGGTCGAGCCGGGCAACGGATTTCAGAGCATCGGCAAAATCCAGCTCCGCTTCCCGGGAGACCTGGATTTGCGTCAGTCCGGCGACGGGGAACTCGACCGGGTCCTCGATGGTGACAATGTTCTTCGGGCGGTCCCGCAGCTCGTTGAGCAGGGCGTAGAGGGTGGTGGTCTTTCCGCTGCCGATCGCGCCCACGACGAGAAACATCCCCTGGATGTCGTCGATCCAGGAGCGGATCAAGCGGATCTGATCGTCGCGCAGCCCCAGGCCACCCATATCGGAACGCATCCGGGCGGGATCGAGAAGTCGGAGAGACATCTTATCGCCCGAAACGGTCGGGACGCAGCTGACCCGAAAGTTGAGCTTGCGGGGATCTGAATCGTATGCGACCCAACCCTCCATTGGGGACTGGGCGGGAAGGGGGTTCATCCGCGCCATCACCTTGAAGTGGTTCATCAGCCGGTCGGCCCACGCTTTCTCCAGGTGGCAGGCGTCGAGCAAGGCTCCGTCGATGCGAATTCGGAGGATGTATTTGTGATTGGGACCGGGATCGATATGGATATCGGAGGCTTCGGCCCGGCTCGCCTCCTGGATCAGTCCATGGCAAAAGGTCTCGGCATCGTCCTCGCCCTGGTCAGCTGGTGCCCGGTTTGCAAGGGTCCTTGCAAACCGGGGCAGCAGTTTATCGTGCAGGGGGCGGTTGAGTACGTCGCTTTTCGACATGGGATTGAGGTGGGAATCGGGGGAACATTCACCTTCCGGTGGATTAGTCTGAATTAACGACATTCTGGGGTTCCTCGCGGAGGAACGCCTCGATATTCTCGACGGTGGTATCGAGAATTCTCTGGATCGCCTCGGTGGTGTTGAAGGCGTTGTGCGGGGTCACGTAGACATTTTGGAGGCGGAGCAGCGTTTCCTCCGCAAGGAGATCGCCCCACTTCTCCTCGTCCTCGACCACGGTGCGGAGCAGTTCGGCTTCCTCCCGAATCACGGGTTCGGCCCCGACCACATCGAGTCCGGCAGCGGCGATGCGATCTTCGGAGAGGGCTTTCAGGAGCGCTCTTTCGTCGACCACTCCTCCCCGCGAGGTGTTCAGGAAGACGACCCCGCGTTTCATTTTAGCGAAGACGTCTTCATTGATCAGCTTATCGGTCTTCTCGTTATAGGGGACATGCACGGTCACGACATCGCTCCTCTGGCAGAGTTCCTCCATGCTCACGAAATCGAAGTTCTCCTCCTTTGCAAAGTCTTCGTCGGGCTTCACGTCCTGCCCGACGACCTCCATGCCGATTCCCTTCGCCATGCGGACGACATGGCGTCCGATGTTCCCGGAGGCACCGATCACCCCGATGGTTTTCCCCCTGACATCGAAACCCCGCAGCCCCTGGTGGGAGAAGTCTCCCTTGCGGGTGCGTTCCACGCCCTCGCTGATACGGTGGGCAATGTTCAAGAGGAGTCCGATCGTGTGCGAGGCGACGGTATTCTCTCCGTAGGTCGGCACGTTGGCCACGCGGATCTCCCGCTCGCCGCAGGCATCCATATCGATATGGTCGAAGCCGGTTGAGCGGGTCGCGATGGCCTGCAGGTTGGGCAGAGAGCGGATCACGTCTCCACTCAGGTCGGAGCGAATGAACGTGGAAATGATCTCGGCGTCCGTAAAATCGGAGCAGTTTTCCTGCGTGAGCGCGCTCGTGACACAGGTCAGGTCGTGAGACTCGCCGAGTTTTTCGAGGCTTTCTCTTTCCCAGTCTTCGATTTCAAATGCGTATATTTTCATGGTTTCGGTATTGTTCTGTGCTTTGTCCTGGTGGTGAAAGTACGGTTCAGTGATCAAATTTCTTCTCCCACTTCGCGAGTTTGGGGAGGGTGTCCATCACGGTATCGGGATTCAGGGAAATGGAATCGATCCCGACCTCGATTAGAAACTCCGCGAAATCCGGCTTGTCGCTGGGACCCTGGCCGCAAAGGCCGATCTTGATCCCGCATTCGTGGGCGGCCTCCACCAGTTGTCGGATGGCTGTCAATACGGCTTCGTCTCTCTCGTCGAAGAGATCGGCCAGCGCTTCCGAATCGCGGGAGATGCCCAGGACGAGTTGGGTTAGGTCGTTTGATCCGATGGAAAAACCGTCGCAACGGGCGGCGAACTCCCGCGCCCGAAAAACATTGGAGGGGACCTCGGCCATCAGAAAGACCTCCAGGCCGAGGCGTCCGCGCACCAGGCCCTCCTCGGCCATCATGGCGAGCACCTGATCCACCTCGCCGGGGGTGCGGCAAAAGGGGATCATCACGACGATATTGTCGAACCCGATCTCCTCCCGCGCCCGCCTCAGGGCGCGGCACTCCAACCGGAAGGCGTCCCGATAGCGCGGATCATGGTAGCGGGCGGCTCCCCGGAATCCGATCATGGGATTTTCCTCCTCCGGTTCGAAGCCGCGACCGCCCAGCAGGTTGGCGTACTCATTCGTTTTGAAGTCGCTCAAGCGCACGATCGCCGGATGAGGGTACTGGGAGGCTGCGATGCGGGCGATGCCCTCCGCGAGCTGGCGGACGAAGTATTCCTCCGCCGATTGCCAGCCCTGTATCAGTTCCTTGATCCGTGACCGCGCCTCCTTATCCTCGACCTTATCCGGGTGGAGAAGCGCCAGGGGGTGTGCTTGTATCCGGTTGTTCACGATAAACTCGATCCGCGCGAGTCCTACGCCATGGACTGGAAGGGAGGCCCAACGGAAGGCCGACTCCGGGCTGGCCAGGTTAATCATGACCTCCGTCCGGGTCTTGGGAACCCCGGCGAGATCGATCTTTCGCACCTCGATCTCCAAGGTTCCTTCGTAGATGCGTCCGGTATCCCCCTCGGTGCAGCTGAGGGTGATGTCGCTCCCATCGCGCAGGTTCTTCATCGCATCCCCGCACCCGACCACGGCGGGGATGCCGAGTTCGCGGCTGACGATGGCGGCGTGGGCGGTGCGACCGCCCTTGTCGGTGATCACGCCGGCAGCCCGTTTCATGATCGGCCCCCAATCGGGGTCGGTCATCTCGGTGACGAGGATGTCGCCGTCCTTGAACTTGTCGGACTCCTCGGGGGATTCGAGCTTGCGGACCTTCCCGGTGGCGGCCTTGGCACCGATGGCCACGCCCTCGACCAGCACCTTGCCCGTCTCCTTCAGTTGGTAGGTCGTCAATGAACCCGTGTCCTTACGCGAATGAACGGTCTCTGGGCGTGCCTGAAGGATGTAGAGTTCGCCGGAATCACCATCGCGGGCCCATTCGATATCCATCGGCTTATCGTAGTGCTTCTCAATGACCACCGCCCAGCGCGCCAGCGTGAGGACCTCCTCATCGGAAAGGACGAACTTCCTCTGCTCGGCCTTGGTCGTATCCACCCGGCGGATCGAGCCTTTCTTGCCCTTGGCATAGACGGCCTTGATCTCCTTCGCGCCGCGCTCGCGGCCGACGATGGGGCGCAGGGCGTCGTTTTCGAGGAGAGGTTTGTAGACCGTGTATTGATCGGGATTCACCTCGCCACCGACAACCGTCTCGCCGAGGCCCCAGGACCCGTTGATTACCACGACGTCCTTGAAACCGCTATCGGTATCGAGGGTAAAGAGAACTCCCGACGCCCCTTTGTCGGCCCGCACCATCCGCTGGACTCCTGCCGAAAGGGCGACCTGGAAGTGATCGAAGCCCTTCTCCTGGCGATAACTGATGGCCCGGTCGGTAAAGAGAGAGGCGTAGCATTTCTTGCAGGCCTCCAGCACCTCGTCCTCGCCGGTCACATTGAGGTAGGTCTCCTGCTGTCCGGCGAAACTGGCATCGGGAAGATCTTCCGCCGTCGCACTGCTGCGCACGGCCACCGTCACCTCTCCGGAATTCTCCTTGTCGAGGTCGCGGTAACTCGCCCGAATGGCCTCCTCAACGGCCGGGGGCCAATCCCCGCCGGAGATCAGGCGGCGCACCTTCGGCCCGATTTTCTGAACATCCTTACCGCCCTCCCCCGAAAAGGCCGCCTCGATCTTCTCGCGGAGGCCGTTGGCGGAAAGAAACTCGCGGTAGGCCTCCGCCGTCGTGGCGAAACCGCCGGGAACCCGGACTCCCCTGTCCGAAAGCTCCGCGATCATCTCGCCCAGGGAGGCGTTCTTTCCGCCGACCCCGGCGACATCTTCCTGGTTCAGGTTGTGCAGCGGACGGGCAAATTTTTCGCTTTGGTCAGTCATCGGCTTCCACTTCGCATCTCACGTGCCAAAGTCACCAGGTGGCTTATAGGCGATCCGAAGCTGACGTTAATCCCACGGCGATCATGCAAATGTCCCATCGGCGACAGGCCAGGCGTGCAATTCGCAACGTTCGGGTGGCCCCCCAGCTCCTACGGGGCAATGGCACTCGATTAAGGCCTAACTCGAAATCGCTCTATTCGGGCTTGACCGCGCTGAAAAGAAGCATTGCACAAGGCTTTTTCTCCCGTCAGTATTCCCCGAGCAGATCACCTATGAAAGCATTGGCACTCTTCTTCTTTCTCCCGCTGGTCGCGTTGGCTGCGAGCGAAAACAACATCTTCGTCGTTTCACAGACGACCGCCGCAAAGATCGGTCCGGTCGGGGCCAGCGCGTTTCGCGATGCCCTGGCCGCCGAGCTGGCGGCCTACGGATTTTCGACCTCGGTCCGCTCCGACCAGTTTGCGGAGGATGCGGAGGGCGAGACGATAAACGAAGCCTCTACCCTGAACCAGGCCCGCCAGGCGGACGCAGCCTACGCCCTGGTCGCCACCCTGCGGAACCTCAAGTCCGAAGTCCGCGAATATTCGGGCAACGATGTGGCCACCTCAAATCGGCTCTATTCACTCTCTTTCTCTTACCGCCTCCTGAACTCAGCGAACGGCACGGTTTTGACGGGCGGAAACGGCTCTGTCCGCAAGACTTTGCGTGCTACGGAAGGGGCAGTGACGGCTGAGTCAGACACCACTGGCGACTTGATCGGACTGGCCGCCTCCCGTATCGCGGAGGAAGTCGCAGCCGATCTCAAGCCAGACGAACTCCAGAAAGATTCGGATCCCTCTCAGTCCGTGGAGTTCACGATCGTGGCCCGCGGGATGGGGCTGACGGTCCCGGAGGTCACCGAACTCGAATCAGGCGAACTCTACGTCACGGGCGAGCGCGGCGATATCACCCTCGATGCGGTGACGGTTTTGATCGATGGAGTCGCAGTGGGATCGGCTCCCGACACATTGGAAGCCACCCCCGGCCTGCACGAAGTTACGCTGCAGCGGGAAGGCTTTGAGGACTGGAAACGCACGGTCAACATACGCGAAGATCTGGATCTGATTGTCCGCATGTCTGCAACCGATGCCGAGATCCGGCGCTTCCGGGAGCAATCCGCTTTCCTTGAAGGCCTGCGCACCCAGCGTGTTCTCACCGACGCCGAGGCCGAGAAGATCCGGGGCATCGCCAAGATGTATGCACAAAGCGGCTACCGATGGGATATTAAGGTCGACACGGATGAGGCCATCACTATCGAACAAAACAATCGCACAATCATGGGCGACAACCCTGCCAACTAATTCTAACAGCCAGAATCCATGAAGACACTCCTCCTCTCCTCTTTCTTTCTCTTGGGGCTGGGCCTCAGTGCCGGAGCCGACAAGCTCACCCTCGCTGTGGGGCCGGTCGAGGTGAATCCCGGCGTCGAAGCCAAGGTTGCCGAGCAAGGGAGCCAACTGCAATTGCAGAGAATCGTCGAATCCATTGATTCGGAACTAATCAACTCCTTCCAGCAAACGAGGCGGTTTGATCTCTTCGCTCGCAGCGACCTCTCCGCGATCCTCGCGGAACAAAATCTGGCCCAGTCCGGCAATCTTGATCTCAACGACCCGAACACCGCCCAGGCCTTCCAGCTTGCGGGCGTGCAATACCTCGTCGTGACCTCCATCAATGATTTCCAGGATTTCATCGAGAAGGCCACCTTCAAGGCCATCGGGAAATCGGTGACCAAGCGAATCATCCGCGTGGGTGCCATCGCCAAAATCTACGACACGACATCCGGCAAGCTACTGGAATCGGCCCGGATCAATACCGACCTGGAAAACATTGAGACCGATCCCGATTTCGAATCCGTCAAAAACAGCCTTCTCAGCGAAAGCTTGCTTTCCCAGCTCAGCAAGAAGGTCTCGGACCGGGTTGCCAACCGGGTCGTCGATGTCCTCTACCCGGCCCGTATCGTCGGTCAGACCGGCAAGCTGGTCCTTTTCAACCGGGGGGACGGGTTTGCTATTTCCAAAGGAGATATCTGGGCCGTCTATGCCGAGGGCGAGGAGATGATCGACCCTGATACCGGCGAATCCCTGGGAGCGGTCGAGGCCGAGGTCGGAAAGATCCGGGTTGTCGAGGTGCTCCCGAAAGTGACCCGGGCCGAGATCATTGAGGACTACGGCATCGAAAAGCTCCAGGTGGTCCGGCCTGCGGCGCCTGGCGCAGAAGACTGATCATTGCCGCCGATCTTCGCGAGGGCGACTGATCAATTTCCTGTGATTAGAACCGTGGCAGCAGTGAAACGAACCCATCCGAGGCCAATCCTTTTTGTCCTCCCCGCCCTGCTCTTTCTCGCAGGGTGCGCTACGTATAACGATAAGGTGGCCGCCGTCCGCGAGAGCTGGACCCTCGGAGCATGGGACCAGGCGGCAGCGAACGGAGCGAGCCTCATGGCCGCGAAGGAGGGCCAGCCCGACGAGGTTCTTCTCGGGCTGGAGGAAGCGACCGTCCTGCGCACAGTAAACCAGATTGAGAGGAGCCAGGAGGTCTACGAGCAGACTTGGGAGGAGATTCGCGAGATGGACCAGAAGGCCGAGTTCAGGTTTTCACAGGCGAGCATCGCCCTTCTCGTCAACCCCGGCATGACGGACTACGAGGCCCGCACCTATGACCGAATCATGCTGCACACCTATTCGGCATTAAATTATCTGAATCTCGGCGATTTCGACGCGGCCCGCGTCGCCCTGAACCGAGCCTACAACAGCCAGCAGGAAGCTGTAGAGGCCAATACAAAACGGATCGAGAAGATCCAAAGTGCAATCGACGAGAAAAAAGACGAGGACCAGAAGGCAGTCAACGTGAGCCGGATCGAGGAAAACCCCGTTACCCGGAAAAAGCTCGCCGACCTCTACGGTCCGATCCGAAACATGGAGGCCTACGGTCCGTATGTGAACCCGTTTTCCGTCTACCTGGACGGTCTTTTTTTTCTCAACCGGGCCACCGATTCCTCGGACCTGGAGCGGGGCCTGAAAAGCATGGAACGCGCCAGCAGCCTGAACCCCTCTTCCTCGTGGTTAAAGTCCGAATACGAGCTGGCACGGCGGATCGTGAACGGGGACGGCCAGCCGGACTCCGTCGTGATTCTGCTCGAGACCGGCCTCTCCCCGACCCGGACTGCCGAGAAGATCGAGTTGCCCCTCTTCCTGTTCGGCATCGAGGAAGTCCCCTACTTCGCCGCCGCATTCCCCGTCCTCCAGTTCCACCCAAACCATCCGGCACGGGCGACCCTCCTTCTGGACGGTTCGACCTACGAAACCGAGTTGATTGCCGATATGGACCGGGTGATCGCCCAGGAGTTCCGCGATCACGAGTCCCTCATTGTGACCCAGGCGATCCTCGCGGCTTCGACCAAGGCCGCTGCCGTATACCTGGCCCGCAGCCAGGCCAAGGATGGGTCCACGGCGCAAGTATTGATTGATGTCTTCGGGGTCCTTTACCAGGCCATCACCAACCAGCCGGATCTTCGCACCTGGTTCACCCTTCCCAAGCAGTTTCAGGGAATTCGCGTGCCCATGCCCGCAAATCGTGTCCTCGAAATTCAACTCGAAGGAAGCAATCAAAGGGTTGAAGTTCCGCTCATTGATGGTCAAATTGTCGTTGTACACATTCGCGTCACCGCGACCGCCATCAATCCAGTTATCCATCAATTCGCTCTCCAATGAAAAACATCCTCTCTCTTTTCCCTCTCCTGGCCATGATCCTTGCGGCTGGTTGCAGCACCCCCGTCAACACGATTGAAAAGGCCAATCCCGAGGCCACGCCCAGCATCGTCGACAGCCGGGTGAACATCTTTGACAACAATCTCGCCAAGCGGCTCTCGCTCGTCTCGGTAAACGATGCCCAGGTCGGCAACCTCCTCCAGGCCCAGGTGACCTTGAAAAATATTCAGGTCAAGCCTCGCAGCTTTGCTTACCAGTTTCAGTGGATTCGCCAGAACGGGATGATGGTCACCAGCCCGCCTCCCGTCTGGACCCCCGCCCATGTTGAGGGCGGGCAGACGATTTCCCTCTCTGCTGTGGCACCGAAACCGGATGTCGTCGATTTCCGAATCAGCCTGCGCGAAATTGACTAACCCTTTTTTTCCCTCCATTTCTTTCCGATCATGAAAAACTACGCACGTCTCCTCTCTCTCGGATCCCTAGCACTACTCGCCGGCTGCAGCGGCGGAGCCAAATACGTGGACTCCAGCGGACCAAACACGATTGTCTCTGTCGACCGGATTGACATCCAGGACTGGACCCGGGCAGCGGATCAGATGGTGCAGAATCTGCTCGCATCCGGCGTACTGGACCGCTCGGAGCGCAAGCCCGCCGTGCTCGCCGTGAGCCGGATCGTCAATAACACCTCCCAGCAGGTCGACACGAACCTCCTGACCAAGCGAATCCGGGTCGCCCTCAACCAGAGCGGCAAGGCCGTGACCACGACAACGGTCGGGCTGGGCGGCACGGCCGAAGATCCCTTGGCCAAGGAGCAAGCCGCCTACGATTCCTTCCGCAGTGGCGGCGATGGCGCACCCGCTGTCCAGCCGGGATACTCCCTGTCCGGTCGCCTGATTGAGACCTACATCACCTCCGGCAGCACGAAGCAGACCACCTTCACCTTCCAGCTATCCCTTACCGAGATTGCCACCGGCCTCGCAGTATGGGAAGACAGTGTCGATATCACCAAGCAGGGAAAGAAAAACAGGGTCGGCTGGTAACAGCTGCCGGGTCGGCTGGTAACAGCTGCCGGACTACTCGGCTTCCAAATCAGGGTTTGCGATCCCAATCACTGCCATGCCCACGCGCGGACCCGCAGCCCCCGTTGGCTGGGAGGTAAAATCATCGGCGTCCCGGTGAACGATCAATCCTCTGCCGACGATTGAATTCGGACCCTTTGCTTCGATCATGTCGTCCGTGAAGGAAAATTCGGCTACACCATTCTCGTCGGCGGTAATATTTCCCAGATCGCCAAAATGACGCCGCTCAGCATCCGGCCCACTGTGGGGTTGGGATTGAGGATTGAAATGGCCACCTGCCGAAGTACCGTCGGATGCCGACAGATCTCCAAACTCATGAACATGGAAACCGTGGTCGCCGGGACTCAATCCACGAATCGTGCCCCTCACTTCAAACCCGCTCGCCACCTTCTCGAAATAGACGATGCCGGACACATCATTGCCCTCCGTCGGAATAATCACCGCGATCAAAAGAGTTGGCTCCGTTGCCCGCTCCGCTTTCTCGCCGTCCTGCCCGTGGGATGCGTGCGAGGCTCCCTTCTCCGCTTCGGACGGATCGGATTCTCCGCCCCCGAAAAATGCGCCCAAAGCGGAAAGGTCTACCTTCGTCGGCTTTGATCGCGATTCCGGACCCGGTCGCGTGGAACCCATCGCCCCGGATACGGTGATGAGCAAAGCAAGGAGAATCAGCGCGAACGGCGAAGAGTATGTTTTGGGATGGTTCATGCGGAAGAAATACTCCCGAACCATTGAAGCTGTCAAACGGCCAGCCAGTATTCCACCCCCTGATAACTCCCGCAGGAGAGCGTGCCTGCCTTCGACTCTTCGACTTGGCTCAGAATGGTGAGCCTGTCGAACCACAAGCTCCCGAATGGCGGGTGTAACCAGAAGTGCGGGGACCTCTCGAGAATTCGTGGGAGATGGTATGAGAAGGAAAAAGTTGAGGCCGCGCCAGCGGTCTGAAATCTTGTCATGTCTATGAAAACTCAACAATACAGAACGATAATCGGCGTCGACCTCGGAGACAAAAAACACCACGTATGCGTTACGGACAAGAACGGAAAGGTACTTTCCGAGACGACACTCGCCAATCGGCATGAAGCGATCGCGGCCTTTGCGGGCAAACATCGCGGGGCCTTGTTCGCCCTGGAAGTGGGCACGCACAGCCCTTGGATCAGTCGACTGATAGAGGAGAGTGGCTGCACCTGTCTGGTGGCGAACTCGCGCAAGTTGCGGGCGATCTACCAAAACGTGCGCAAGTGCGACGAGTTGGACGCACGGATGCTGGCGAAGCTCGCCCGCGTGGATCCCGAGTTGCTGAGTCCGGTCCGGCACGGCAGCGAACAATCGCAGGTTGATCGGCTGGCTTTGACCTGCCGCGACTCGCTGGTTCGCCAGCGCGCGAACATCATCGGCTCGATCCGTTTCTCGCTGAAGTCGCTGGGCTTGCGCTTGCCGGGTTGCTCGACGGCCTCGTTCTCCAAACGCTGCCGCCTCGAAATGGAAGGCTCGCCGTTGCTCGATGTCATAGCGCCTTCGCTCAAGGCTCTCGAGGAACTCGACAAACAAATAAAAGAACTCGACAAGAAGATCCTGAAGACCGCCAAACGGCGCTACCCCCAGACCAAACTACTCGAACAGGTTCCCGGTGTCGGTCCGCTGACCTCGCTTTGCTATGTTCTGGCCGTCGGCGAACCCGGACGCTTCAAGGATCCTCGCGAGGTGGCCGCCTATCTCGGTTTGGTGCCGCGGCGGGATCAATCCGGTCAAAGCGACAAAGAGTTGCCCATCAGC
Organism: uncultured Puniceicoccaceae bacterium; assembly: GCA_964633135.1. Lineage (GTDB taxonomy): Bacteria > Verrucomicrobiota > Verrucomicrobiia > Opitutales > Puniceicoccaceae > Puniceicoccus. Next base: position 25,214 of record CAZWFJ010000034.1, read on the forward strand.
AAGGCGGGCAACGGCGATGTCAGACGGCTGCTGGTGCAGTGCGCCCAATACATCCTCGGGCGCTTCGGCCCGGACTGCGACCTGCGCAGATGGGGGCTGGCTCTGGCAGGACGCGGAGGGAAGGCGGCTAAGAAAAAAGCTGTGGTGGCAGTCGCACGCAAACTCGCCGTGCTCCTGCTCAC